>NZ_SOGO01000040.1:0-71750 GCF_004403415.1 Cryobacterium sandaracinum | reverse complement strand
GACGCCGCGGGCGCCGACGCCGCGGGCACCGGCACGACGAGCGCCGCCGCCGGCCTGTGGGCACAGCCGAGCGGCTGGCGGCTCGGTCCGGCCCGGCCGGTGCACTACAGCCTGCGGGTCAGCGCCACCGAAACCGTCGACGTTGCCGTGCTGACCGGCCCGGACGGCTTGACCGTGGCCGTCGACGAACGGATGCCCGTTCCCGGCCGACTCGCGCCCGTCACCGGCCACGCCGATACCTTCGCCTGTGAACTGGGCGGCCGCCTTGAGGTGCTGCAGCTCGTGTCCGACGGCCCGCGCCTCTGGCTCGGCCAGAGCGGTTTTGGCACCGAGCTGGTGCACCGCTCCCGGGCCGAGCAGCTCGTCGACCGCCTCACCGGCCTCGACCGGGCCGGGGGAGAGGCCGGGGCGGCCCGGCCGGAGGTGCGCTCGCCGATGCCCGGGACCGTGGTTGCCGTGCACCTCGCCACGGGCGACCTGATCGTCGCCGGCCAGCGCATCCTCACCGTGGAGGCCATGAAAATGGAGCACCATCTGCTGGCCGAAACGGATGGCCGGCTCACCATCGGCGTGCGCCCGGGTGACCTCGTGCGCCTCGACCAGATCGTCGCCACAGTCGCCGCCACCGCCGTGACCACCGGGACGGAAGCCACACCACCAGCCACGCCAGTCAAGGGAGACCCAACGTGAAACAGGAACTGACCGAGCAGCAGCAGCAGCTCAGCGACACCGTGCGCGACTTCGCCGACATGGTCGTAGCGCCGGCCGCCTACGAGTACGACACCAAGCGCAGCCTGCCCTATGACATCATCGCCCAGATGGGGGAGTTGGGCCTGTTCGGCCTGCCATTCCCGAAGGAGTACGGCGGCCAGGGCCAGGACTACTTCGCGCTCTGCCTCGCGGTCGAGCAGCTTGCCCGGGTCGACCAGTCCATCGCCGTCACCCTCGAGGCCGGCGTGGGGCTCGGCATCATGCCCGTCTACCGGCGCGGAACCGAGGCGCAGAAGCAGGAGTGGGTGCCGCTGCTGACCAGCGGGCGTGCGCTCGCCGCGTTCGGGTTGACCGAGGCGGATGCCGGCTCCGACGCCGCCGGCACGAAGACCACGGCCGAGCTTTCCGGCAGTGAATGGGTGATCAACGGCACGAAGCAGTTCATCACCAACTCCGGTTCCGAGATCACCCGGCTGGTCACCGTGACAGCCGTCACCGGCGAGTCCGAGCGCCCCGACGGCTCGGTGAAGAAGGAGCTCACGGCCATCCTCGTGCCCACCCCGACCCCGGGGTTCACGGCGCTGCCGGCTTATGACAAGGTGGGCTGGCACACCTCCGACACGCATCCGCTGCTCTTCGAGAACGTGCGCGTGCCCGAGGCCAACCTGCTCGGCGAACGCGGCCGCGGCTTCGCCAACTTCGTGCAGACCCTCGACGAGGGGCGCATCGCCTTCGCCGCGCTGTGCACGGGTGCGGCGCAGGGCTGCCTCGAGGAGTCCATCCGTTACGCCAACACCCGCAATGTGTTCGGCCGGTCGATCGGCTCCAACCAGCACATCGCGTTCAAGATCGCACGGATGCAGGCTCGCGTGTACACGGCCCGCCTCGCCTACTACGACGCGGCCATGAAAATGGTGCATGGACACCCCTTCAAAATGGAGGCCTCGATTGCCAAAATGGTGGGAAGCGAAGCCGCCATGGACAACGCCCGCGACGCGACCCAGATCTTTGGCGGCTACGGGTTCCTGAACGAGAACCCGGTGGCGAGGCACTACCGCGACTCGAAGGTGCTCGAGCTCGGTGAAGGCACTACCGAGGTTCAGCTGATGGTCATCTCGCGGGCGCTTGGGTTCACCGGTTAGGCGGGAGGAAAATGAGCGACGAACGACGCACGATCGAGCAGCGCGGGCTGTATTACGAGGAATTCGACCTCGAGGCCCGCTACCGGCACAGCCCCGGTCGCACGGTGACCGAGGCCGACAACGTGCTCTTCAGCACGCTGACCATGAACTCGCAGGCACTGCACCTCGACGCGGCGTGGGCGGCCACCCAGCCGTTCGGGCAGCGCCTGGTCAACTCGATGTTCACGTTGGCGACGCTGGTGGGCAGTTCGGTCGCGCAGCTGACGCAGGGCACGATCGTGGCGAACCTCGGCTTCGGGGAGGTGACGTTCCCGCATCCGCTCTTCCACGGCGACACCCTCTACTCCGACACGATCGTCACCGCCCGCCGGCTGTCGGCGTCCCGGCCGGGCCAGGGGCTGGTCACGCTTCGGCACACCGGTCGTAACCAGGAGGGCGACGTGGTGGCCACGGCCGAGCGCACGGTGCTGGTCTGGTGCCGGGCGGCCGTCCAATGAGCTTCGACCTTGGACCCGCGCTGCTGTTCTGCCCGGCCGACCGCCCCGACCGGTATCGCAAGGCGGCGGAGCGGGCGGATGCCGTGATCCTCGACCTGGAGGATGCGCTCCTGCCCGGCAACCGGGCACGCGCTCGCGGCCTGCTGGTCAGCCATCCGCTCGACCCCGAACGCACTGTCGTGCGCGTCAACCCGGCCGACACGCCCGACTTCCAGCTTGACCTCGCCGCCCTCGACGACACCCTGTACCGCTACGTGATGCTGCCGAAGACCGTGAGCGCCGCCCACCTCGCCGCTCTCGCCCGGTTCGAGGTGATCGCACTCTGCGAGACCGCCGCGGGGGTGCTCGCCGCCCCCTCGATTGCGGCCGAGCCCAATGTGGTGGCGCTGATGTGGGGTGCCGACGACCTGGTGGCCTCGCTCGGCGGCAGCTCGAGCCGGTTCCCCGACGGCAGCTACCGCGCCATCGCCCGCCATGCTCGGTCCGCTGTGCTCCTGGCGGCCGGGGCCAACGACAAGGCGGCCGTGGACGGCGTGTTCTTGGCCATCCCCGACCTCGAGGGTCTGCAGGCCGAGGTGGTGGATGCGGTCGCGAGCGGATTTCGCGCCACCGCCTGCATCCACCCCAGCCAGGTGCCCGTCATCCGGGCCGCCTACCGGCCCACGCCTGCCGAGGTCACGGCGGCGTGGCAAATCCTGGAGGCGGCCGCGGGAGAGGGGGGCGTGTTCGCCTACCAGGGGCGCATGATCGACGCACCCCTGCTGCGCCACGCCGAGGCGGTGCTGCGGCGGGCGGCGACCGTCCCGCCGGAACCGGGATTTCCGACGGGATCGGCTCCGGCCGACTCGGTGGACCACTAGCTGCCTCTGTTCGGCGTCGAACTCGTTCACGGCGCAGCGCGGGGCGACCGCTGATTGCCCGAACCGCGTAAGCCCTGCGGCATATCCGTGGCGCCTTGTGGCTTAGTCAGGAGATACGTCTGGCCACGCCGGGCATCCACGCCGGTTCCGCACTGGTCCGGGGCGGCAGGTTCACGAGGGCGACGGATGTCCTGAGTTGACCACACGCGCGGGCTCGTCCTGGGCCCATCCACCCCGGGGGAGCCAGGGGCGTCAACCGGCTCGGTGGGCTCTTAGGCGGCGTTGGCCGCGAGGGTCTTCTCGATCGCCTGCACGATCTCGTCGGACTCCGGCTCGACCGTCGACGCGAAGCGGTTGACGATCTCACCCTCGGGACTCACCAAGAACTTCTCGAAGTTCCACTTGATCAGACCGGGCAGCAGGCCCGACTTGAACTTGGTCAGCTGAGCGTAGAGCGGGTGCTGGTGCCTGCCGCGCACGTCGACCTTCACGCTCAGCGGGAAGGTGACGCCGTAGTTCTTCTGGCAGAACGACTCGATGTCCGCCTCGGCCCCTGGCTCCTGTCCCATGAACTGGTTGCAGGGAAGGCCGAGCACGACGAGTCCCTCGTTTTGGTACTTCCGGTAGAGCGCTTCGAGACCGGCGTACTGCGGAGTGAACCCACATTTCGAGGCGACGTTCACGACCAGGACGGCCTTGCCGCCGAACTGGCCGAAGGTCGTTTCCGTGCCGTCGATGAGGGTGAGTGGGGTCGAATAGAGCTCTGAGGCAGACATGCGGCTGACGCTACCGGTGCTGCCTTCGAGAAGGCTGGGCAGGGGAGCGGTGAAGGGGCTGACCAGGCTGCGATAGAATGAGGAGTCATGAGCATCATCGGTGCCCTCTCGACTGCCGTGTCGATGACTTCACGGACCTGACGCCACCGCCTTCGGACTCAGCCTCGACTCCGACCCGATCGGACATTAGCGTCCGCCCCGGGCGCGGCCGCCCGAATCCAGACTTTGCACGATCTGTTCACCAGAACATCCGTTCACCAGGACCCGACCACGGTCCACTACGCGAGACACGCCCGCGACGCGCGCGTTTTCACATTGAGAAATGAGTTTTTTTGACCAAGCACCCGCTCGACCTGTCCACGCCGCCGCAGCTGCCCAGGCGCGGCCTCCGCGTCACCCCGCTCGGCGGTCTCGGCGAGATCGGCCGCAACATGACGGTCTTCGAACACAAGGGCAAGCTCCTGATCGTGGACTGCGGCGTTCTCTTCCCCGAAGAGACCCAGCCCGGCATCAACGTGATCCTGCCCGACTTCTCGTCGCTGCGCGACCGCCTGCAGGACATCGAGGCCATCGTGCTCACCCACGGCCACGAAGACCACATCGGCGGCGTGCCGTACCTGCTGCGCGAGCGCAAGGACATCCCCGTCATCGGATCACAGCTGACCCTGGCCTTCGTCACAGCGAAGCTCGAAGAGCACCGCATCACGCCGCGCCTGATCGAGGTCAAGGAGGGTCAGCGCCGCAAGGCTGGCCCGTTCGACCTCGAGTTCCTCGCCGTCAACCACTCGATCCCCGACGGACTCGCCGTCGCGATCCGCACTGAGGCCGGCCTCGTGCTCGTCACCGGCGACTTCAAGATGGACCAGTTCCCCCTCGACAACCGCCTTACCGACCTCCCCGGCTTCGCCCGGCTCGGAGAAGAGGGCGTCGACCTGTTTCTGACCGACTCGACCAACGCCGAGGTTCCCGGGTTCACGGTGACCGAGGAAGACATCCGCCCGGCCATCGACGCCGTCTTCCGCACCGCTCCTCGCCGGATCATCGTCTCCAGCTTCGCCAGTCACGTGCACCGCATCCAGCAGGTCATCGACGCCGCCGCCCGCCACAACCGCAAGGTGGCCTTCGTCGGCCGCTCGATGGTGCGCAACATGGGCATCGCCGAGAAACTGGGCTTCCTGCAGGTGCCCAAGGGCCTCCTGGTTGACGTCAAGGCCTTCGACCGGATGAAGGACGACAAGGTCGTCCTGATCTGCACCGGTTCGCAGGGTGAGCCCATGGCCGCGCTGGCCCGCATGGCCAACCGCGAGCACACCATCAAGATCGGTGAGGGCGACACCGTTCTGCTGGCCAGTTCGCTGATCCCCGGAAACGAGAACTCGATTTACCGGGTCATCAACGGCCTCACCCGTTGGGGTGCCAACGTCGTGCACAAGGGCAATGCCAAGGTGCACGTCTCCGGCCATGCGTCGGCCGGCGAACTCGTCTATGTCTACAACATCGTCAAACCCAAGAACGTCATCCCGTACCACGGCGAATGGCGCCACCTCAAGTCCAATGCCGATCTGGCCATCCGCACGGGCGTCCCCGAGGACCAGGTCCTCGTCGTCGAAGACGGCGTGGTCGTCGACCTCGTCGACGGTGTCGCGAAAGTCACCGGCCGCGTGGCTGCCGAGCTCGTCTTCGTGCACGGTATGACGGTCGGCGGCGGCGGCTCCGAGGAGGCTCTCGCCGACCGCGTGCAGCTCTCCAACGACGGCGCGGTCACGATCCTCGGCATCCTCGACACCCGAACCGGGCTTCTCACCGAGCCGGTCGAGTTCATCGCCCGCGGCTTCGTGCAGGACAACGAGTGGATCCAGGGCGCGACCAAGTCCATCGATGACGCCCTGCGCGCCGCGAACAAGGTCAAGATCGTCAACGGCGCAGAGCTCGAAGACATCTTCACGCAGAGTCTGACCCGCTGGATGCAGCGCAAGTACCGCCGCATCCCGGTCATCACCTCGGTCGTCGTCGACGCCTGATTGTAGCCGCCGGGCCGCCGGGCCGTTCGGCCCGGTGGCCCTCCCGCTTCCTTCGCAACCAGAAACGACTCGGCGCTCATGACCCCTGAAATGTCCGGTAGGAAGAACGCCCGTCGGTCCCGACGGCGTTCGCGTGTGCTGATCGCGCTCGGTGTCGTCGTGGCCCTGCTGGCGACGACGGCGATCGTGGCCGTGGTCAATCTGCCCGACGACCTGTCAATCGGCCGGTTGTCGCAGAAGAGCAACATCTACGCCACCGCGAGTGACGGTTCGCCCTATCTGCTCGCCTCCTTCTATGACCAGAACCGGGTCGAAGTGAGTTCGGATGCGATCAGCCAGTACGTGAAGGATGCGGCGACCTCCGGCGAGGACCCGGGATTCTACGAGCACGGCGGCGTGAACATCTGGGGCAGCCTCACCGGCGCCGTCACCACGCTGTTCACCGGCGACGTCCGCGGCGGATCCTCGATCACCCAGCAGTACGTGAAAAATGTGCTCGTGCAGCAGTGCGAGTCCCTTTCCGACGACGCCGAGCGCATGACCTGCTACGACGCGGCCACGGAGACCAGCCCGTGGCGCAAACTCAAGGAAATGAGCCTCGCCGTCGGTCTGGAGAAGAAGTCCTCCAAGGACGACATCCTGCGGCAGTACCTGAACATCACCGGCTTCGGTGGATCCGTCTACGGCATCGAGGCGGCCGCCAACTACTATTTCAACACGACCGCGGCCGCGCTGACGCTGCCGCAGGCCGCGAGCCTCGTTGCGATCGTGAACAACCCGGTCAAGTTCCAGCTCGATGAACCCGACAGCACGACCAACGGCGCCGCCAACGGGTACGCGGCCAACAAAGAACGCCGTGACTACATCCTCGACGAGATGCAGGAGAATGAGAAGATCAGCACGGCGGACCACGACGCCGCGATCAGCGCTCCGATCGAACCGACCATCACCGAACCGAGCACGGGGTGCCGCACCGCGGGCGGAAGCGCCTACTTCTGCGACCTGGTGCTCCAGACCCTCCGGAACGATCCGGCCTTCGGGGCGGATGCCGATGCCCGCCTGGCCAACTTCCGGCTCGGCGGCTACAACGTGTACACGACCCTCGACCCCGACCTGCAGAGCGCGGCAGAGAGCACCATGGCCGAGAACGTGCCCAAGACCTTCGAGGACTGGGATGTCGGCGGCGTGATCACGAGCGTGGGCGTCGGTACAGGGCGGGTGCTGGCCATGACCCAGAACAAGGACTATAGCCAGGACCCGGCCGACACCGGAGCGAACTTCACCGGCATCAATTACAACACCGATCTCGACCAGGGCGGCTCCAACGGATTCCAGACCGGGTCGACCTACAAGGTTTTCACCCTCGCCGAATGGCTCACTCAGGGTAATTCGCTCGCCGACTCGGTCAGCGCCTGGGAACGCGACGAGTGGGGAACCTTCGAGGACAGTTGCAACGGTCCCCAGGACTACGGCGAGAGCTTTGCGCCCGGCAACGACTCCTCCTCGGATGACGATTCCTCCTATTCCGCCCTGGAATCGACCATCGACTCGATCAATACCGGCTTCATCGGAATGGCCAAGGAACTCGACCTCTGCGGCATCCGCAAGACGGCCGAAGCCTTCGGCGTGCACCGCGCCGATGGTGGCGCGCTGGAACAGGGCGCGTCCGCGGTGCTGGGCACCAACGAGATCGCGCCGCTGACGATGGCCGCCGCCTACGCGGGGATCGCCAACAATGGCGTCACCTGCACGCCGATCGTGATCGACCGGATCACCGGCCCCGACGGAGCCGAACTTCCCGCCCCGCAGTCGAATTGCACGCAGTCCGTCACCCCCGAGGTTGCCGCGGCCATGAGCTACGCGATGGAGCGCGTGATGACCAGAGGCTCGGGTAGCCCGTCGTACTACGACACCGACCCGCAGGTGCCGATGATCGGCAAGACCGGCACCACCGATGAGAACAGGGACACCTGGATGGCCGGTGCGAGCACGAAGGTCGCCACCATCGTGGGCGTCATGAACGTGTCCGGGGTCGGCGAAGACCAGCGGGAGACATATTTCGAGAGCGGGCAGGCGGCCACGGCCCGGCACCGGATGTGGCCCGAGATGATGGGCGTCGCCAACGAAAAGTACGGCGGAGACGAGTTCACGGAGCCGCCGCGCGACCTGACCCGCTGACCCCATGCCCGACGGCATCCGCCTGACCGCTGCCCTCGTGCTGGCCGCTGCCCTCGCGGCGTCAAACCAATGCGACGGAGATTCTTGCCTGAATCCGGTTTTCCGGCCGGTTTGGGCCGGTTTTCGGCAGAATCTCCGTCGAATTCGTTCGGGCTGCTGGCCTGCGAATCAGGACCGACTCGCCTAGTACGCGGCGGGGACCTCGTTGCTGCCCGTGGCGAGGTCTTCCAGCATCAGCTCGGGGTGGTCGCGCACGGTGTTGCGCAGCCGCCACGGAGTGCTGAACAGGGCGAGCAGCGTGCCGTCGGAGCGCATCAGCACCTCGACCTGGCGGTCGTGGCCGAGGATCTCGGCGCTCGCGCGGTCGGTGCGCCGGGCCAGCTGGTAGGGCAGAGCCTCGGTGCGAATGGCGGCGCCGAAGTCGTGGGTCATCCGTTCCTCCACAACCTCGAACTGCATCGGCCCGACCGCGCCGAGCACCGGCGCCTGGTCGCCGCGCAGCTCCGACCGCAGCACCTGAATGACACCCTCGTGGTCAAGCTGGTCTATGCCGCGACGGAACTGCTTGTGCTTGCTGGAGTCCGCCGACCGCACCACCCGGAAGTGCTCGGGCGCGAACATCGGCAGCGGCGGGTATTCCACCGGTTCGATCTCGAAGATCGAGTCGCCCACCCGTAGGGCGGAGGCATTGACCAGGCCGACGATGTCGCCGGGCCAGGCCTCGTCGGCCACCTCCCGCTCGCGCCCGAACAGGTGCTGCGCGTACTTGGTGGCGAACGGCCGCCCGCTGGCCGCGTGGGTCACGATCATCCCGCGCCGGAACTGACCCGAACAGACCCGCACGAACGCGACGTGGTCGCGGTGCGAGGCGTTCATACCGGACTGCACCTTGAACACGAAACCGGAGAAGGCGCTGTCCACGGGGCGGTGGCCACCGGATGCGTCCTCCCGGGCTTCCGCGGCCGGCGCGAAGTCCACGAGGGTGTCCAGAATGTGCTGCACGCCGAAGTTGAGCACGGCCGCGGCGAACAGCACCGGGGTGGTCTCGTTCGCGAGGAAGCGGGCCTCATCGTGGTCCTGGCTCTCCTCGGCGAGCAGCTCGGACTCCTCGGTGGCGGTGACCCAGGCTGCGCCCTCCTCGGCGGCCGCGACGGCCACACTCAAGCGCTCGGGTTCGGCGGCTTTCGTTCCGCCGGCGGTGCGGTGAAAGCGGATGAATTCGTGCGAGGACCGGTCGATCACGCCGCGGAAGTCACCGGCGATCCCGACGGGCCAGGTCAGGGGAGTGGGTAGGAGTCCCGTGCGCTCCCGGATCTCGTCCATCAGGTCCAGCGCCTCGGCACCGGGACGGTCCCACTTGTTGATGACCGTGATCACCGGGAGGCCGCGCTGCTTGCACACCTCGAAGAGCTTCATGGTCTGCACCTCGAGACCCTTGCTGGCGTCGACGAGCATGACTGCGGCGTCGACGGCGGAGAGCACGCGGAAGGTGTCCTCGGAGAAGTCGGCGTGCCCGGGGGTGTCCACCAGATTGATCACGGTGTCGCGGTACTCGAACTGGATCGCCGCGCTGGTCACGGAGATGCCGCGGGCCTGCTCCATCGCCATCCAGTCGGAGACGGTGCCGCGTCGGCCGGCCTTGCCGTGCGTGGCGCCGGCCGTGGTGATGGCCCGCGCGTGCAGCAGCAGGGCCTCGGTGAGCGTCGACTTCCCCGCGTCGGGGTGCGAAATCACGGCGAACGTGCGTCGCCTGCGCGCTTCTTTCAGTACCTCGGGCGTGGACACGTCGGCGAGCTGCGTCATGGATCCTTCTTTCGCGGATGATTCGGGCAGGCGGGGGGCGTTGCCTGGGCGGCCGCTACTCAGGAATCGGTTCCCCCGATTCTAACTTCACACTCTGGGAACTGGTTCTCCGCTTCCGGCGGCGGGGTTCAGGCCCAATGCGCGCACGGTTTGGTAACGGTCCAGGCGTGTCCTTCGCAACGTTCGGCCCCGGGGATAACCTCGGCTCAACCGAAGGGAGACGACGGATGCCGCGTCCGGGCATGCATGGTTCCCGCCGTACGACCACCAGCATGCCCGCTCATCCGACCGGACAGGGCCCGGCTCCGATCTCGACGTCCAGCCCGACCGCCCCGCAGGCGGTTTTTTCGCCCCCGCCCCCGCTCGCGATCCCGGATCTGTACGTCCCGCAGGCCGCCCCCGCGACCGGGGCGTCCCCCCTGGCGCTCCGCCGCACGATTGCCGACACCGACCTCACCGTGCACCCGCTGGCACTCGGCACGAGCGTGTTCGGGTGGACGGCAGACGGCGCCACGAGCCACCGCATCCTCGACCGCCACCGCGACCTGGCCGGCAACTTCCTCGACACGGCCGACAGCTACACCTCCGGCCGCAGCGAGGTGATCATCGGGTCCTGGCTGCGCTCGCGCCGAACTCGCGACAGCACCGTCATCGCCACCAAGATCGGCAAGAACCTCGACAACCCCGGGCTCTCCTCCCGCAGCATCATCGGCGCCGTGCACGCCTCCCTCGACCGGCTGGGGACGGATTACATCGACCTGCTGCACTTCCACTTCGACGACCCGACCGTGCCGCTGGAAGAGAGCCTCGGCGCCGTCGATGTGCTCATGCGCCGCGGTCAGGTGCGCTACCTCGCCGCCTCCAACTTCTCCGCCGAACGCCTGATGGAGGCCCGGGTTCTCGCGGCGAACGGCCTGCCCCGCTTCGTTGCCCTGCAAACGCAGTACAGCCTCCTGCACCGCACCGCATTCGAATCCTCTCTCGCCCTCGTCACCCGCGCCCAGGGAATGGCGGTGCTCCCCTATTTCGCGCTCGCCCACGGATTTCTGGCCGGCCGGTACCGGTCGAAGACCGATCTGGAGAAGACCACTCGCAGCTCCCGCGGCGCCCAATACCGCAACCGCAGCGGATTCCGCGTGCTCGCGGTGCTGGACCGCATCGCCGAGGAGCACGAGGCGCCGCCGGCGGCGATCGCGATCGCGTGGCTGCTCGCACGGGGGCCGGTCGTGGCGCCGGTGGCCAGTGCCAGCCAGCCCGAACAGGTCGACGCCCTCGTGACGGCGGCCGGCATCCGTCTGACCCGCAGCGACATGGTGGACCTCGACCGGATCTCGGCCTGACGCACCGGTGCCGGCCGAACACCGGTGCCGGCACCCGGGCCGCGTCGGCGCCGTGACGTAAGGTGGACTAGTCATGAACGGTGCCGTCGAATTCTCTCTGGATCTGCCCGAACTCTCGTTCCGCGCGGCAGGTGATTCCCTGGTGCGCCGCAGCGTGCTGCCGAGCGGTGTGCGCATCGTGTCGGAACACGTTCCCGGCAGCCGCAGCCTGACCATCGGCTACTGGGTCGCGGTCGGCTCCCGCGACGAGGAGCCCGGCCACTTCGGGTCTACCCACTTTCTGGAACACCTTCTGTTCAAGGGCACCGCCAAGCGCACCGCCCTCGACATCGCGATCGCCTTCGACTCGGTCGGCGGTGAGCACAACGCGATGACGGCCAAGGAATACACCTGCTACTACGCCAAGGTGCAAGACCAAGACTTGCCGATGGCGGTCGAGGTGCTCACCGACATGCTCACGTCGTCGCTGCTCGACCCGGTTGAGTTTGAGAACGAGCGGGGCGTCATCCTCGAAGAGCTGGCCATGGCCGACGACGACCCGGCCGACGTCGCCAATGAGCGCTTTTTCGAGGCGGTCATGGGAGATCACGCGCTCGGCCGCCCGATCGGCGGCAGTCCCGACACGATCCGTGCGGCCACCCATGCCGCCGTTCTAGAGCACTACCGGGCGAACTACCGCCCACAAGACTTGGTCGTCACCGTGGCCGGCGCGGTCGACCACGACGTGCTGGTCGCAGCAGTCACCCGGTCCCTCGCCCTCGCCGGCTGGGACCTCAGTGTTTTCGCGCCCCCGGTCGGCCGCCGGTCCGGAGCCCCCGCCGCCCTCAGTCAGGGTGATCCGGTCACCATCGTGCGCCGCCCGCTCGAACAGGCGAACATCCTGATGGGCTTCCCCGGCCTCCTGGCCACCGACGAGCGGCGCGTCACCATGAGCGTGCTCACCTCGATCTTCGGCGGGGGCATGTCCTCGCGCCTGTTCCAGGAGATCCGCGAGAAGCGCGGTCTGGCCTACTCGGTCTACTCCTTCGCGCCCGGCTACTCGGATGCGGGACTGTTCGGCATGTACGCGGGCTGCACCCCGGCGAAGTCCGGCCAGGTGGCCGAGCTGATGCTGGGCGAGCTGCACCGACTCGCCGACAACGGCGTCACGGCCGACGAGATGAAGCGGGCCGCGGGTCAGTTGTCCGGCGCATCCGCTCTCGCCCTTGAAGACTCCGATACCCGGATGTCCCGGCTGGGCCGCGCCGAGATCACCCTCGGCGAGTTCATCGACCTCGACGAGGCCCTCCGCCGGCTCGCGCGCGTCACGGCCGACGACGTTCAGAACCTCGCCGCCGAACTGGCCGCCGGCTCGCTCTCCATCTCCGCGGTCGGCGCGCTCGACGACGACGTCTTCGCCGCGATCCTGCCGACCTTCGTGCCCTCCTGAGCAGAACGGTCGAGCCCAGAAACTCGGTACCCAAAAACTCGGAGCCCAAAAACTCAGTGCCCAGATACTGAATGCCCAGAACCACCGAGACCCAAAGCCGGGGCCACACGCTGATGTGCGGCTCCTGACTGAGAGAGATCCCCTTGCACCATTACATTTACCTCGTTCGTCACGGTGAACAGCAGGATGCCGAGCACGGCATGCCCGACGGGCCTCTGTCCGCGCGCGGCACCCGGCAGGCTCAGCTGATCGCCGAGCGTCTCGGCGGCGTGCCGTTCACGGACGCCTGGCACTCCCCGCTGCAGCGCGCCGCCGACACGGCGAAAATCATCGCGCAGCGACTGCCGGCCCTGACCTCGGTGCCCAGCCCGCTGCTCTTCGACTGCATCCCCTCCGGCAGGGCGCCGGAGACGCCGTCGGCCTATGCGCCGTTCTTCGGTAGGGTCACTGAGGCCGACATCGAGGCCGGCAGCGCGCAGATGGGCGACGCCGTGGCCGAGTTCCTCCAGCCGCGCCGCGGCGAACGCCACGACCTGCTGATCACCCACAACTTCGTCATCGCTTGGTTCGTGCGAGAGGTACTGGGCGCCCCGGACTGGCGGTGGATCAGCATCAACCAGGCGAACTGCGGCCTCACCGTGCTGCACCAAAAACCGGGCCGCCCCTGGACGCTGCTGACCCACAACGACACCGGGCACCTCCCCGTGGAGCTGCGCACCGGTCTGCCGGACCCGCTCCTGTTCTAGGTGGATAGGCGGGTTCCGGGCGGCCGGCTCTCGGCTGGCCCGGCTCCGTCCGTCTTCCGGGTGAGGCTCTTGCGATACCAGGTCGTGGCATTCGGGTTGTCGTTATACGGCGCGCAGGACTCGTAGCCCGACCGCGCGTAGAGTGCTCCGGCCGCGGTCAGGCTCGCGTTGGTGTCGAGCACGACGTCGTCGGCGCCGAACTCCCGGGCGCGCCGTTCGAGCTCGGTCAGCAGCGACTGCCCCCAGCCGCGCCCGCGCACCTGCGGCTGCAGCCAGAGATGCTTGATCTCGAACCGCACATTTCCGGTCGGGGAGTCCTCGAGACGACGGATGCCGCCACACCCCACAAACGCTCGTTCGGCCGGTCCCATTTGCTCGCTGACCAACAGGAACACCCCGGACGGCGGCAGGAACTGGACCGGATCGGGGAACGTGGTGCGGTACCGGCCCTGCGCGGCCGGGAAGCCCGACTCCCGATCGCTGAAGTACTGGGTGAGCAGCACGATGGAGCCGGCATCCGTCACCGACACAGCGGTGAAGGCAAGGGCGGGGGAGTCAGGCATGGCCCAAGGCTAACTCGATGCCCCGCGATTGATAGATTGGACCCATGAAAACACGGGTGGCCATCGTCGGCGTATCGGGAACGATGGGCCGCTTGGTCTCGGGTCTCGTCGAGCAGTCCGAGGAGTACGTCCTCGTCGCCGGCCTGAACTCGAAGAGCGACCTGTCCGAGATGATCGGCGCGGAGATCGTGATCGACCTGACCCTGCCCGGGGTCAGTCAAAGCGTGGTCGACTTCGCGGTGGACCACGGCCTGCGCGTGCTCGTGGGCACCTCGGGCTGGTCGCAGTACCGCATCGACGCCCTCTCCGCCCGCCTCGCAGGGCAGAATGAGATCGGCGTCGTCATCATCCCCAACTTCTCGATGGCGTCGGTCATCGCGACCGGCCTGTCGGTGCTCGTCGCCCGCTTCTTCGACTCGATCGAGATCGTCGAGGCCCACCGGGCCGGCAAGGTGGACTCTCCGTCGGGCACGGCCGTGCGCACCGCCGAACTGATCGGGCGGGCCAGGGCCGAAATCGGGCCGGTGTCGGCGCCGCACACCGACCAGCGCGCCCGTGGCCAGCAGGTGTCGAGCATTCCCGTGCACAGCCTGCGCCTCGACGGCATGCTCGCCCGCCAGGACGTGTTCTTCGGCGGTGCGGGGGAGACCCTCACGATCAGCCACAACACCCTGTCGGCCGCATCCTACGAACGTGGCATCCTGCTGGCCCTGGCGGCCACCCGCACGGCCGTCGGCGTCACCGTCGGGCTCGACCAGATCATCGATCTCGGACTGGGTGCGCCGACGACGGCCACAACTGCCCACCCGGGTGAGGACGCCGTATGAAGGGCCGGCTTGCCGCCGGCCTGATGGCCCTGCTGCTGGTCTTCTACCTGGTTCTCGTCGGCTGGCGAGCGGTGCTGTTCCTGCAGAGCGGCGAAATCATCGGCATCGTGATCGGGGTGGCGCTTCTCGTGCTCCCGTTGGTCGGAGTCTGGGCGCTGGTCGCCGAACTCCGGTTCGGGCGCAACTCCGAGCGGCTCGTGCGCCGGCTGGAGGCCGAGGGCGAGCTCCCCGTCGAAGAACTGCCGATCCGGCCGAGCGGACGCCCCATGCGGGACGAGGCCGACGCCGAATTCCCGATCTACCGGGCGGCCGTCGATGCCGCCCCCGACGACTGGCGCGCCTGGTTCAGGCTCGGCCTGGCCTACAACTCATCGGGGGACCGCCGTCGCGCCCGCAGCGCCATCCGTACCGCGATCTCCCTCGAGCGCGCCTAGCCTCCACCGGTGCGTGAGCCCGCCGAAATCCGGTGACCCGGCCCTCGAACCAGCTCACCGGCATCCATCACCGCGCGCTAAATGCAAAGTTTTTCGCGACACGCCGCCGGAGCAGCCGAAAAATGCGGCGTGTCCCGATTTTCTCCGAGTTTACGTCGCGACGGATGCCCTCGGCCCGCTGCGACCGCGCCCGCATCCCCGACCGCGCCCGAACCCCGGGCAGGGTGGCGCCTTGGCCGTCCGAGGCCGCGAACCGTCAGAACTACGGGCGGCTGAGCATCCAGGCCACGGCCTCGGCCGCGGTTTTGTGGGTGAAGACGAAACCGTCTGTGTGCAGCCTCTCCGGCACGATCTGCTGGTCGGCGAGCAGCAGTGCGCGAGCGGCATCCTGCAGTACGAGCGTCAGCACGAATTCCGGCACCGGCACCAGGAACGGGCGGTGCAGCCCGGCTGAAACGGCCCGGATGACGTCGTTCGCGGTGGCCGGTGTCGGGCCGACCAAGTTGACCGGACCCGACAGCGTCGAGGTGAGCAGGTGCACGACGGCCGCGGCCTCGTCGTGCAGGCTGATCCACGGCCAGTGCTGGGTGCCGCGGCCGAGCGGGCCGCCCAGGCCAAGCTTGACGATCGGCAGAAGCGGCTTCAGGGCGCCGCCGCGGGCGATGACCAGCCCGGTGCGGAGGGTGACGACACGGGTCGACTCCGGCGCACGTGCGGCCTCGGCCTCCCAGTCTCTGGTGACTTTCGCCAGAAAATCATTGCCGGCCGGGGAGTTCTCGGTGAGCACCTCGCTCGGACGGTCGCCGTAGATGCCCACGGCCGACGCATTGAGCAGCACGGCTGGCGGTGTCGCCTGCCGGCCCATGGCATCCGTCAGCGTGCGTGTGGCCTGCACCCTCGAGTCACGGATCTCCCGGCGATAGGCCTTCGTCCACGGCAGACGGGCGATGGATGCCCCCGACAGGTTGATCACGGCGTCGGCGCCGTCGAGGGCGCCCTGGTCCATGCTCAGCGCGGCCGGGTCCCAGCGGAATTCATCGGCCCCGCGCGGATCGCGGCGCACCAGGCGGGCCACGGTGTGGCCGGCCGCGCGCAGCTGTGCGCTCAGCTCGGTGCCGATCAGTCCGGACGCACCGGAGACGAGAACTCGCATTGTGTGCGGGCCGCGCCTACGCCAGCTCGGCTTCGATGGTGATCGGGATGCCCGCGAGCGCCTTCGAAATCGGGCAGTTGGCCTTGGCGTCCTCGGCGTAGACCGCGAACTCCTCTTCGGTCAGGCCGGGGATCTTGGCGCTGACCAGGAGGTGGCTACCCACCACGCCGACGCCGGCTTCGAAGGTCACGGCCGCGGTGGTCTGGATGCTGTCGGGAGTGTGTCCGCCGGCGCTGAGGCCGTTGGCCAGCGCCATCGAGAAGCAGGCCGCGTGGGCGGCTCCGAGAAGCTCTTCCGGGTTGGTGGTGTTCGGGGTGCCGACGGACCGGGCCTGCCAGGTGACCGGGAACTCGGCGGTCTTGGAGGAGTCGAGGGTGACGGTACCGCTGCCGGACTTCAGATCGCCGGTCCAGACAGTTGTTGCTTCGCTGGTGAGTGCCATGATGTTGCCTCCTGAGGTGAAGCTTCAGCCTAACTGTCGCCTCGGCCCACATAGGGTTCACTCTCAGCCAATGATCAGGGACGGGGCTGCGGCGGCCGTCAGCTCCCGGCCAGCGGCGTCGGCCCGCGTCCGAGGATGCCGGCACGCACCAGGAGCAGGTACAGCTGGCAGCCGAGGCAGTAATCGAACACGGCGTTCAGGAACGCCGCGACGAACGCGACGGCGGCAGCGACGCCCACAGCGGGCGTCAGCCCGGCCAGACCGAGCACCACGCCGGTCACGGTGACCAGCAGCCCTACCCCCTGCGCAAACGTCGGCGGGGCCGCTTTCTCCAGTGCGGTGGGCGGGCCGAGCCGCGGCCGCACGACGGTCTTGAACAGCACGCCGTAAGGGTGCCGCCCGGCGCCGGCGAACGCACCCCAGGCAAAGAGGGCTGCCAGGATCGTGAGGAGGACGAAGGCGGCGACGGATGCCCCGGTCAGCGACAGGAACACCACCACCAGGAGCAGAACGGCCGTGATCGCGGCGCCGAAGCGTGGTCCGCGCGGGTCGAGGTCCGGGCGATCCGGGCGGGCCCGGCGCGCGGAGGGCTGCGGCCGGGGCTCAGCGGGCGAACTGGGCATGGCTGCTCCCGGTGAGGTCGTCGAGTTGCCGGAGGACGCCGGCCCGGTTCGGAACGCCGCCGATCCGGGCGCGCACCTGACCGGTTCCGTCGAGGATGAGTGTGGTCGGGGTCTGCAGGATCCCGAACCGGTTCGCGAGGTCGCGGCGGTGGGTCAGGTCGACGTCCAGGTGCGCGACGCCGGGACGGGACCGGGCCAGGCCGGCGAGGAGCACCTGGGTGCCGGGGCAGCGGGCGCAGTGACTGGTGGAGAACTGCACGAGCGTGGCGTTCGCGCCGAACGGAACCCGGCTGCTGACATCCGCCGGCGTGAGCGCGTCCGGCACGCCGAGCGCCTCCGGAGCCGCCGGGGTGACCACGATGGGGCGCCCCTGGCGGGACCGCCAGAAGAGGCCCAGCACGGTGGTGCCCGAGACAAGAACCAGCACGAGAATCAGGGCGGAGGTCGAACTCATGCTGCGACGTTACAAGGATCTCGGGCCGGGCGGGTCCGTGTGACGACAGGTTACGCGTGCAGCAGGTATCGTTTAGCCGTGTCTGAAATTGAGTTCCGCTCCGATGTAACCGTCGAACTGGTGCGCGCAAGCGCCCACGACTCCGATGTGCTGTTCGCCGCACGGGTGTCGACTCAGGGGGAGCAGACCCTGACCAAGGCCCTGCTCGAGGAATCGGACGGCGACGCCCCGAGCACGGGTGACGCCGGGCTGATCAACTACCTCATGCGCGACCGCCACGGCTCGCCGTTCGAGCACAACTCGATGACCTTTTACGTGCAGGCGCCGATCTTCGTATTCCGCGAGTTCATGCGGCACCGCATCGCCTCCTATAACGAGGAATCGGGCCGCTACCGCGAGCTGAATCCGGTCTTCTACGTTCCGGCCCCGACCCGCAACCTCGTGCAGGTCGGCAAGCCCGGCGCCTACGACTTCCTGCCCGGCACGGCCGAGCAGGCCGCGCTGGTCGACCAGCTGACCCGCGAGGCCTCCGCGCACGCCTACGCGTCGTATCAACGGATGCTCGAAGCCGGCGTGGCCCGCGAGGTTGCCCGCATCGTGTTGCCGCTCAACATCTTCTCCTCGATGTACGTGACCATGAACGCCCGGTCGCTGATGAACTTTCTCAGTCTGCGTACCAAGCGCGAGGGAACCCACTTCCCGTCGTTCCCGCAGCGCGAGATCGAGATGTGCGCCGAGAAGATGGAAGACCAGTTCGCGACCTTGATGCCGCTCACCTACGCCGCCTTCAACAAGAACGGTCGCGTCGCCCCGTAACGTGACGCCGCGGCGGTGCGCGGCCGCACACTGACCGGTAGCCTGTCCCTCGTGTCTATGTCTCAGAATCCCTTCGGCCAGGTCCTCGTTGCCCTGGTGACTCCCTTCACCGCCGACGGCGAAGTCGACTGGGCGGGCGTTGCCCAGCACATCGACGACGTCATCAACGCCGGAGCGGACGGCATCGTCGTCACCGGCACCACCGGTGAGACGTCTACCCTCACCGACGCGGAGAAGATTCGCCTGGTCGAGGTCGGCAAGGATATCTCGGGCGGACGCGCGAAGATCATCACCGGCGGCGGGTCCAACGAGACCGCCCACGCCATGCAGCTTGCCAAGCAGAGCGAGAAGGCGGGCGCCGACGGCAACATGATCGTCACCCCGTACTACAACAAGCCCACCCAGGCCGGCGTTCTCACCCACTTCCGCATGATCGCGGATGCCACGGATCTGCCCGTGATCCTCTACGACATCCCCGGACGCACCGGTATCCCGATCGAATACAAGACGATCCTGCGGGCCGCGAAGCACCCGAACATCCTCGCCGTCAAAGACGCCAAGGGTGACCTGGCCCAGGTCAGCCGCGTGCTCAACCAGACCGACCTGATGTACTTCTCCGGCGACGACCCCAACGTTCTGCCGCACCTCTCGATCGGGGCGACCGGCCTGATCGGGGTCACGGCGAACATCGCCGCCACCCCGTATCGCCAGATGGTCGACGCCGTGAATGCGGGCGACCTGAAGGCGGCCACCGCCGCGCATCAGCAGCTCGAACCGCTGGTGCGGGCCTGCATGACGCACGTTCCGGGTACGGTCGCGGTCAAGTACATCCTGCACGGCCTCGGCCGAATCAACAGCCCGCGCGTGCGCCTGCCCCTCGTCGGCCCGGAGGAGTGGGAAGCCGCCCAGATCGAAGACGAAATAGACCTGGTCAAGAACATCCCCGGGGTCAACTTCTCCAACTTCCGCCCGGACCGCAATGCCGCGGCCGGCGGCGCCCTGCCGAAGGTCGCCGGAACGACACGCTAACCGCTCCACCGAACCCCGAGGAGGGCCTGTGCCCATCGATGTGTACGACCCGGCCCCGCTCACAGCGGGAACCCTCCGCATCACGCCGATCGGTGGCCTCGGCGAAATCGGCCGCAACATGACCACGTTCGAGATCGACGGCCAGCTGCTGATCGTCGACTGCGGGGTGCTGTTCCCCGAGGAGCACCAGCCGGGCGTGGACCTGATCCTCCCCGACTTCAGCCCCATCCGGGACCGCCTCGACGACATCCTCGCGGTCGTGCTCACGCACGGCCACGAGGACCACATCGGCGCCGTCCCCTACCTTCTGAAGCTGCGTGCGGACATTCCGCTGATCGGTTCGGGCCTGACCCTCGCCTTTATCGAGGCAAAGCTCAAGGAACACAAGATCACGCCGTACACGCTGCAGGTCAAGGAGGGCCAGACGGAACGGCTCGGCCCGTTCAACCTCGAGTTCGTCGCCGTCAACCATTCCATCCCCGACGCCCTGGCTGTGGCCATCAAGACCGCCGGCGGCACCGTGCTGCACACCGGCGACTTCAAGATGGACCAGCTGCCGCTCGACAACCGCCTCACCGACCTGCGCGAATTCGCGCGCCTCGGCACTGAGGGCGTCGACCTGTTCCTGGTCGATTCCACCAACGCGGATGTCCCGGGCTTCACACCCACGGAACGCTCCATCGGCCCCGTCCTCGACGACGTCATCGCCCGGGCTCCCCGACGGGTGATCGTGGCCAGCTTCTCCAGCCACGTGCACCGGGTGCAGCAGGTGCTCGATGCGGCCCACGCGAACGGTCGCCGCGTCGCGCTCCTGGGCCGCTCGATGGTGCGCAACATGACCATCGCCGCCGACCTCGGCCACCTGCGGGTGCCGGAGGGTGTGCTGGTGGACTTCAGGAAGGTCGGCAACATCCAGGGCGACAAGATCGTCTACATGTCCACGGGCTCGCAGGGGGAGCCGATGGCCGTGCTCAGCCGGATGGTCAACCAGGACCATCAGATCGAAGTCGGCCACGGCGACACCGTCATCCTGGCGTCCAGCCTGATTCCCGGCAACGAGAACGCGGTCTACCGGATCATCGACGGCCTGACCAAGCTGGGCGCCACAGTGGTGCACAAGGGTAATGCGAAGGTGCACGTCTCCGGGCACGCCGCCGCCGGGGAACTGACCTACTGTTACAACATCCTGAAGCCGAAGAATGTGCTGCCCGTGCACGGCGAATACCGGCACCTGGTCGCCAATGCCAAGCTCGCGGTGCAGACCGGCGTGCCGGAGGCGAACGTGCTCCTTGCCGAGGACGGCACGGTTATCGACCTGCGGGACGGTGTGGCCACCAAGGTCGGCCAGCTGGACCTCGGCTACGTCTACGTCGACGGCTCCACCGTCGGCGAGATCACCGAGGCCGACCTCAAGGACCGCCGAACCCTCGCCGAGGAGGGATTCATCTCGATTATCATCGTGGTCGACGCCGCCACCGGCAAGGTGATCGTCGGGCCCGAGATCCACGCGAAGGGCTTCGCCGAAGACGCCTCGGTGTTCGACGCCGTGCGCCCGAAAATCGAGGCGGCCCTGGCGGAAGCCGCCGAGCACGGGGTGCGCGACCCGTTCGCGCTGCAGCAGATCGTGCGCCGCACGGTCGGCCGCTGGGTGAATACCGCCTTCCGTCGCCGCCCGATGATCGTCCCTCTGGTGATCGAGGCCTGATCCCGCCGAGGGCGACGGATGCCGCGCGTCCGCCCAGCCCTGATGTCGCGGTCGCTGATCGCCGCCCGCAGGCGTTTTGGCGTGCCTAAGCCCCAATGTCGGGGGATCGAAGTACCGTGGTTGCATGGCTACGAGCACTAAGTCGAACGGTCGCGCCCGCAGCACGCCTGCGCGCGGCACCCCGGCGCGCAAGCCCGCAGCCCGCACCGCCGCTCAGAAGACGGTCAAGTTCACCGCGGTCGAGGTCAGGCCGAGCCTGTTCGTGCGGTCGTGGATGGCCCTGGCCCACGTGACCGGCGGGGCTGCCCGCGCGCTCGGCCCGGAGAAGCTCTCCAAAGAAGAGCGCCGCGACGGCCTGCCCTTCTTCCTCGTGCTGCTCTCGGTCGCCGGCGCCGTGATCGAGTGGTTCCTGATCAACAACGCGGTCGCCCAGACCCTCGACGCCTGGACCTTCGGCGGATTGTTCGGCCGCGTCGCGTTCGCCCTGCCCGTGATCATGCTGCTCTTCTCCGTCTGGCTGTTCCGCAAACCCAGTTCGGTGCACGACAACGGCCGCATCGGCATCGGACTATCCGTGCTACTCGTTTCGGTGTCGGGTCTCTGCCACATCTTCGGTGGCCAGCCTGCCCCCAGCGACGGCATGGAGACCCTCGCACTGGCCGGCGGTGTCATCGGCTGGATGATCGCTGCCCCCCTGATCTACCTGACCACGGCGATCGGTGCCACCATCGTCGTCATCCTGCTTCTTGCCCTGAGCCTCTTCATCATCACCAAGACCCCGCCCAACCGCATTGGTGAACGCAGCCGGGAGCTCTATGCCTGGCTGTTCGGGGCCCAGCTCCCCGATCCCGAGGAGCGCGCCGCCGCCCGGGAAGCGAAGCATGAGAAGGCCGTTCAGGTCGAACTGGACGGGGTCGACGATGACGACGGAGATGCCGGAGCGCTGCCCTGGTGGCGGCGCAACACGAGCAAGCGCGAGGAGGACCCTGACTTCGGCGGGCCGCTCGGCCCGAACGGCGCCGGTACCCCCGCCGACGATCCGAACGCCGCAGGCCCGCACGGCGCCGACCCGCTGCGCACCCTGCTCGGCGGCGACAAACGAGGCAGCTTCGACACCGCGCTGGAGACGACGCCGACGACCCCCGGTCCCAACCAGGACCATTACGGCACCGAGGTGCTCGAAGACCTGCTCCGAGCCGAAGACGTCCTCAAACGTTTCACGGGCGCGATCGACCTGCCGCAGGGCTCGTCGACCGGGCTCCAGGCCGACGACCAGACGGGCCTGACCGAGGTTCTTCCCGGTTTGACCGGAGCAGGATTCGACGCACTCGACCCGGCCGCGGCCGGTGGGGCCGCCGGTTCCGCCGACACGCCCCTGTCCCTGGTGCCGGCCCCGGTTCCGCCGGCATCAGACCAGCCCGCCGCACCCTACCTGCTGCCCTCGGACACGACCCTCACCAAGGGCCCGCCGGCCAAGGCCCGGTCGGCGGCCAACGACGAGATCGTCAAGTCCATCACCGAGGTGCTCCGCCAGTTCCAGGTCGACGCGAAGGTGACCGGTTTCTCCCGCGGCCCCACCGTCACCCAGTACGAGATCCAGCTCGGCCCCGGAGTCAAGGTGGAGCGCGTCACCGCGCTGAGCAAAAACCTCTCCTACGCCGTCGCCTCAAACGAGGTGCGCATCCTGTCGCCGATCCCGGGCAAGAGCGCGATCGGCATCGAGATCCCCAACACCGACCGCGAAATCGTCACCCTCGGTGACGTGCTCCGCTCCCCGGCGGCCTCGAACAGCACCCACCCGATGACCATCGGCGTCGGGAAAGACGTCGGCGGCGGCTTCGTGCTCGCCAACCTCGCCAAGATGCCTCACCTCCTGGTCGCCGGTTCCACCGGTTCCGGCAAGTCCAGCTTCGTCAACTCCATGATCACGAGCCTGCTCATGCGGGCCAAGCCGAGCGACGTGCGCATGGTGCTGATCGACCCGAAGCGGGTCGAGCTGGCTGCCTACGCGGGGGTTCCACACCTGATCACGCCCATCATCACCAGTCCGAAAAAGGCCGCCGAGGCGCTGCAGTGGGTGGTGAAGGAGATGGACATGCGTTACGACGACCTGGCCAGCTTCGGATTCCGCCACATCGACGACTTCAACAAGGCCGTCGTCAACAACGAGATCGTGCTGCCCGCCGGCAGCCTGCGCAGCCTCAAGCCGTACCCCTACCTCCTGGTCGTCGTCGACGAGCTCGCCGACCTGATGATGGTCGCACCGCGCGACGTCGAAGACTCGATCGTGCGCATCACCCAGCTGGCCCGCGCGTCGGGCATCCATCTCGTGCTCGCCACCCAGCGCCCCAGCGTCGACGTCGTCACGGGCCTGATCAAGGCCAACGTGCCCTCCCGCCTCGCCTTCGCCGTGACCAGCGTCACCGATTCCCGGGTCATCCTCGACCAGCCGGGCGCCGACAAGCTGATCGGGCAGGGCGACGCCCTGTTCCTGCCGATGGGAGCCTCCAAGGCGATCCGCGTGCAGGGGGCCTGGGTGAACGAGGCCGAGATCGAACGCGTCGTCAAGCACGTCACTCTGCAGGCCCGCCCCGACTACCGGCCGGATGTCTCCATGGTCGCCCCCCGCAAAGAAATCGACTCCGACATCGGAGATGACCTCGAGGTGCTCCTCGCAGCGGCGGAACTGGTCGTGTCGACCCAGTTCGGGTCCACGTCGATGCTGCAGCGCAAGCTCCGGGTCGGCTTCGCCAAGGCGGGCCGCCTGATGGACCTGCTCGAGTCCCGCGAAATCGTCGGTCCCTCCGAGGGATCGAAAGCGCGCGACGTGCTCGTCTCCGTGGAGCAGCTGCCCGGCGTGCTGGCCCTGCTGCGCGGCTCCGACGCCGAACACCACGCCGCCACGGCCACCGCTCAGGCCGCCGCAGCTCACCAGTCCGCGGCCCAGCACACGCCCGGCCCGCCCGATCCGCGCTACGCCGACGACCCGGTCGCCAAAATGTCGGAGGGGTACCTTGAAGAAGACGCATCTCCCGATGAAGACGCCTGGCAACTGACCGACAGGGACTGACCCATGGCCACACCATCCACGCCGGTCGTCCGGCCCAGCAACTGGAATCTCCCGAATCTGATCACGATCGTGCGCATCCTGCTCGCGCCGGTGTTCATCTATATGCTCCTCGCCGACGCCGGCCAGGACGGCGCGCTGCGCTGGTGGGCGGCCGCCCTGTTCATCGTGGCCATCGCCACCGACGGGATCGACGGGGCCATCGCCCGTCGGCACAACCTGGTCACCGACCTCGGCAAGATCCTCGATCCGATCGCCGACAAGGTGCTCACCGGCGGAGCCCTGGTCTGCCTCTCCATCCTCGGCGAACTGTGGTGGTGGGTGACCATCGTCATCCTCGTGCGTGAAGTCGGCATCACGGTGTTCCGGTTCGTCATGCTGAAGGACCGGGTCATCCCGGCGTCACGGGGTGGCAAGCTCAAGACCGTGTTGCAGTCCGTGGCGATCTCCCTCGCCCTCGTGCCCCTCTGGCTGCTGCTGGGCGACTGGATTTACTGGGTCAACTGGACGGCCATGGCCCTCGCCCTCATCGTTACCGTCGTCACCGGGTTCGACTACCTCGTGGCCGCGCGGCGCGAGAACCGGCTCCAGCACGACCGTGGCTGATCCGATTCCTCCGGCATTCGACGAGGCCCTGTCACCTGCTGACATACCCGGGGCGACGGATGCCACCGCGCGCCTCGTCGCCGAGCTCACCCGCCGCGGCCTCACTATCGCCGTGGCCGAGTCCCTTACCGGCGGGGCGCTGACAGCCGAACTCATCCGCATCCCCGGCGCATCCGTCGTCGTCAACGGGGGAGTGGTGGCGTACCAGAGTGCGCTCAAGCACACCCTCCTCGGCGTCGACGCGGCTCTGCTCGAGGAGCACGGCCCGGTGCACCCGCAGGTTGCCCTGCAGATGGCGGAGGGCGTGCGTACGCGCCTCGCCGTCGACGGCCGGCCCGCCGACATCGGCATCGCCACGACGGGTGTGGCAGGGCCCGACGGCCAGGGTGGCCACGAGCCGGGAACGGTGTTCCTCGGGCTGGCTCGTGAAGGAGAAATATCGGTCATCCCGCTCCGGCTGCACGGAGACCGTGCCCTCGTTCGAGCGGCCTCCGTGGCCGCGGCCGTCGAAGCTGTGTGGCAGCTGTTAGCCCGTGACGCGGTGGAATAGTTCCCCGAATTCCGTGGTTACAACGAGCATATTCACAAGAAAAGCCCAGTCGATATCGGTAGTGTCAGGGTGTTCAAGGTTGTAGTACTCTTGCGATCCAACACACGCAACCACCCGGTTGAGTGGGCGCCAGAAGTATAAAACGGTACTCGATAAGCAACACATAATCAGTACGAGAAGGAGGTTCCGATGATTCTTGTTCGACAGGAAATCGGCGATGTGCTCAGGGACTTCCGCCTGCAGAAAGGGCGCACACTCCGTCAGGTAGCCAGCAGGGCCAGTGTGGCCCTCGGGTATCTGAGCGAGGTGGAGCGTGGCCAGAAAGAAGCGTCTTCCGAGATTCTGGCTTCCGTTGCAGAAGCGTTGGAGACCCCGATCTCGGTCATCATGCGGGAAGTCGGCGACCGACTGGCCATCATCGAGGGAATCGACAGATTCCCCGACACTGTGCCCGACGAGCTCGTGGCCAACTACGACGACATGATGGTGCGCTAGTTCCATCCCATGCGGCTCAGTGAGTTCCGTCAGGCATTGAGCGACGAGTTCGGCGAAGGCTACGGCCGCGTCCTCACTCGAGATCTCATCCTGACCCCGTTTGGATGCACCGCCGACCAGGCTCTGGCCGGCGGTGCTTCGGCGCGCGACGTCTGGCTTGCCCTCTGCGCCGAGACGGATGTCCCGAAGGCCCGTTGGTACGGCGCGGGACTCCCCGCCGCCCGCAGCTAGTTTTCGCTCGACACGCCCTGGATTCCGTGGAATTCTCGAATGCGTGTTCGCATTTTGATATACTCCTCCACAGCAGGAGTCGAAGACGGCTTATCCACTGCCGCTCCCCGTTCCCGGCTCTGTCGGACGTGCCGCGTACAGTCGGTTTGTGTCAGCGACAGAGAGCACATGCCTTGTTGAAAGCGGGTGTCGGGGTCGTCCCGGTAGCCAAACGCGACAGCCTATAGGCGCCGGAATGCACGACCGAAGGAGATCACTCATGGCATCATCAGCAGATCGCGAAAAAGCCCTCGACACCGCTCTTGCAGCAATCGACCGCCAGTTCGGCAAGGGTTCGATCATGCGTTTGGGCAGCGACGAGCGCGCCCCCGTCGAGACGATCTCCACGGGGTCGATCGCTCTGGACGTGGCCCTCGGCATAGGTGGCCTGCCCCGAGGTCGCATCGTGGAGATCTACGGTCCGGAATCGTCGGGAAAGACCACGCTCACCCTGCACGCCATCGCGAACGCGCAGAAGAACGGCGGCATCGCCGCCTTCATCGACGCCGAGCACGCTCTGGACCCTGAGTACGCCCGCAAGCTCGGAGTCGACATCGACGCGCTCCTCGTCTCCCAGCCCGATACGGGTGAGCAGGCGCTGGAAATTGCCGACATGCTCGTGCGAAGCGGGTCCATTGACCTGATCGTGATCGACTCCGTCGCCGCGCTGGTTCCCCGCGCCGAGATCGAGGGTGAGATGGGTGACTCGCACGTGGGCCTGCAGGCCCGTCTGATGTCCCAGGCCCTGCGCAAGCTCACCGGTGGCCTCAGTCAGACCAATACCACCATGATCTTCATCAACCAGTTGCGCGAGAAGATCGGGGTCTTCTTCGGCAGCCCCGAGACCACCGCCGGTGGCAAGGCGCTCAAGTTCTACGCGTCGGTGCGCCTCGACATCCGCCGTATCGAGACCCTGAAAGACGGCACCGAGGCCGTCGGTAACCGCACGCGGGTCAAGGTCGTCAAGAACAAGATGGCACCGCCCTTCAAGCAGGCGGAATTCGACATCATCTACGGCATCGGCATCTCCCGGGAAGGCAGCCTGATCGACTTCGGTGTCGAGCACGGCATCGTCAAGAAGTCCGGCGCCTGGTACACCTACGACGGCGACCAGCTGGGCCAGGGCAAGGAGAACTCGCGCAACTTTCTGCTGCGTGAAGCGGAGATGGCCAACGAGATCGAGAACAAGATCCTCTTCAAGCTCGGGATCAGCCCCGAGGGTGCGGCCGCCAAGAAGGCGCAGGCCGCAATCGACGCCGCAGCCGCCCTGGTCGCCGCAGCCGCAGCCAAGGAGGCCGCAGCCGCCAAGGCGGAGTCCCTCCAGGCCAAGCTCGCCGCCCGCAAGGGGGCGTAGCGCATGGTCCACTTCGAGCCGGCCGACGAGGTCGCGTCGCTGAGTGCGGCACGTCGCAAGAGCGCGGCCCGCGGCACCGCCGCGACCCGGCCGGCCGAGCTCGAGGCGGCGCCGATCGCCGACGAACAACTGGCGCCGGTCACGTATCTCGGCGACGGTGGTCCGGCGGCGTCGAGCGGCCCCGCAGTCGACAGCGGTGCCGGTGGCGGTGCCGACGACGGGGACGACACCCCCGAGGGTGTGGCGTCCCGGGCCGCCGCCGATCGCGAGCACGCCGAGGGGGTGCTGCGCCAGCGGTTGCGCGGCCGGTCCCTGTCGGCGGCCGAGGCCCGCGCAGTTCTTGGCGGTACGGAGGTCGCTGAGCACGAGATCGAAGAGATCATCGAGCGCTTCATCGAGTTGTCCTACATCGACGAGGGCCGCCTCGCCGATCAGATCGTGCACAGCCACCACGAGCGCAAAGGCCTGGGGCGCTCCGGTGTGCAGGCGGAGATGCGCCGCCGTGGGCTCGATCAGGACCTCATCCTGGAAAAGCTCGACGAAATGCCCGACGACGAGACGGAACGGGCCATCGAAATAGCCGTCAAGCGGGTGGGGCAGCTCGGGCGGCTCGACGACCAGACCATCGACCGTCGACTCAACGCGTTCCTGATGCGCAAGGGCTATTCCTCGTCCATCGTGCGCGTGGCGGTGAAGGCCGCCCTTGCCTCCCGCGGTGGTTCGCCATCGCGGGTGCGGTTCCAGTAGGGAGCGGGTCGGGGCAACCCGGCCCGGTTTCGGAGGTGCCACGCGTAAGCTGGTACCCACTATGACCAGCAGCACCGCTACGCCCCCATTCTCCAGCGCCGAGACGCTGGACCCGCAGCAGTCGGCCCTGCGTACCGCGGCCCTGCGCACCTCGGCCCTGCGTACCGCGGCCTTGAGCGCGCCGACTCTGATTGCTCCAAGCCAGGCGGCGCACGATGCTGAGGGCCGGGCCCGCACCTACGAGGTGCGCACCTTCGGCTGTCAGATGAACGTGCATGACTCCGAACGGCTCAGCGGGTCGCTCGAAGCGGCCGGCTACGTGACGGCCGGCGGGGAGGAAGCCGACATCGTTGTGCTCAACACCTGTGCCGTCCGCGAGAACGCCGACAACAAGCTCTACGGCAACCTGGGGCAGCTGGCCTCGGTCAAGCGCCGCCACGACGGCATGCAGATCGCCGTCGGCGGCTGCCTGGCCCAGAAAGACAAGGACGTCATCCTCAAGAAGGCACCCTGGGTCGACGTCGTCTTCGGGACGCACAACATGGGGTCGCTGCCGAGCATGCTCGAGCGTGCACGGCACAACGGCGAGGCCCAGCTCGAAATCCTCGACTCCCTCGAGACCTTCCCCTCGACCCTGCCCACGAAGCGCGATTCGAGCTACAGCGGCTGGGTCTCCATCTCCGTCGGCTGCAACAACACCTGCACGTTCTGCATCGTGCCCGCGCTGCGCGGTAAGGAGAAGGACCGCCGTCCCGGCGAGATCCTCGCCGAAATCCAGGCCCTCGTCGACGACGGGGCGATCGAGGTCACCCTGCTCGGCCAAAACGTCAACTCCTACGGGGTTGAGTTCGGCGACCGTCTCGCCTTCGGCAAGCTGCTGCGCGCGGCCGGCAAGATCGAGGGGCTGGAACGCATCCGTTTCACCAGCCCGCACCCGGCTGCCTTTACCGACGACGTGATCGACGCCATGGCCGAGACGCCGTCGGTCATGCCGCAGTTGCACATGCCGTTGCAGTCCGGCTCGGACCGTATCCTCAAGGCCATGCGCCGCTCCTACCGGTCGGCGCGGTTCCTCGGCATCCTCGACCGCGTGCGCGCGCAGATGCCGCACGCGGCCATCAGCACGGACGTCATCGTCGGCTTCCCCGGCGAGACCGAGGAGGACTTCCAGGAGACCCTGCGGGTCGTGGAGCTGGCCCGGTTCGCCACCGCCTTCACCTTCCAGTACTCCATCCGGCCCGGGACCCCCGCCGCGACGCTGCCCGACCAGGTCCCCAAGGAGATCGTGCAGGATCGTTACGAGCGCCTCGCCGCCCTGCAGGAGCGGATTTCCTGGGAGGAGAACCAGGCTGTGGTCGGTCGCGAGGTCGAACTGCTCGTCGCCAACGGCGAGGGCCGCAAGGACGCCGACACCCGTCGACTCAGCGGTCGCGCCATTGACAGCCGGCTCGTGCACTTCGACGTGCCGGAAGGCTCGGAACTGCCCCGTCCGGGCGACCTCGTGACCGTCACGGTCACCCAGGCGGCCCCCTTCCACCTGATCGCCGACTCTGTCGACGGGGCTCCGCTGCGCATCCGGCGCACCATCGCCGGCGACGCCTGGGACCGCCTCGAAGCCGAGTCCTGCGGCGTGCCCAGTCACGGCGGAGCAGCAGGCGGGTCTGGCTCGGTCTCCCTCGGTCTGCCGACCCTGCGCCTACCCGACCGGGCCGTGGGCTCGCCCGCGGTGGCCAGTTCCAGCACCACGCCGATCTACGACGTCACCGACGGGGAGCGCTAGGCAGGTGCCCGGCACGAACCCGGTGACCGACGCCCACCCGACGCTGATCGTTGTCGTCGGACCCACCGGCACCGGCAAGTCCGACCTCTCGCTCGACCTCGCCGAACGCCTGGCCGAGGCCGGTCGGGGGGCGGAGATCGTCAACGCCGACGCCATGCAGCTGTACCGCGGCATGGACATCGGCACCGCCAAGCTCACCGTGCTGGAGCGCCGCGGCGTCCCGCACCACCTGCTCGACGTGCTGTCGGTCACCGACGAGGCCACCGTCGCCCGCTACCAGACGGAGGCCCGCGCCGCGATCGCCGACATCGTGGCGCGCGGCAGCGTGCCCATCCTGGTCGGCGGCTCCGGGCTCTACGTGTCCGCCGTGGTCTACGACTTCCAGTTCCCCGGCACGGATGCCGTGCTGCGCGCCCGACTCGAAGCCGACCTGATCGAGCAGGGGCCTGGTGCCCTGTACACCCGGTTGAAGGCCGTGGACCCGGTCGCCGCCGCCCGCATCGGCGCCGGCAACGGTCGGCGCCTCGTGCGCGCCCTCGAGGTCGTGGAGCTGACCGGGGGGCCGCACACCGCCGCCCTGCCCGACGAGCCGGTCTACTGGATGCCCGCGGTCACAGTGGGCCTCCGCGCCCAGCGCGCGGAGCTCACCCCCCGCCTCGACGCCCGGGTGGAGGGTATGTGGGCCCGCGGGCTCGTCGAGGAGGTGCGCGGGCTGATCCCGAGCGGACTCGAAACCGGTGTCACGGCCAGCCGGGCCATCGGCTACGCCCAGGCCCTTGGGCAGCTGACGGGCAGCCTCAGCCGGGCGGAGGCTATCCAGGTGACGCAGCAGTTCACCCGCCGGTACGCGAGACGGCAGGTGAGCTGGTTCAAGCGTTCCCCGCACACCCATTGGATCGACTTCGACGCGCCGGATCGGGTTGACCGGGCGCTGACCCGCCTGGCCGACCCGGAGCAGCCGGCCGATCACTGGGCGGCCGACCCGGCCTCCTAAACTGGACGGCATGGGTATTGATCTGAACTTCACCAAGGGCCACGGCACCGGGAACGACTTCGTGCTTTTCTCTGATCCCGACGGGCAGATCGACCTTACCCCGAGCCAGATCCGGGCCATCTGCGACCGCCGATTCGGCATCGGTGCCGACGGCATCATCCGCGCGGTGCGCTCCACGAGCCTGGCCGCCGGTGCGATCGCCCTCGCCGAGGACGACGCGGCCGAATGGTTCATGGACTACTGGAACGCCGACGGCACGGTGTCCGAGATGTGCGGCAACGGCATCCGCGTCTACACCCGCTTCCTGGTGGAGCAGGGCCTGACCTCGCTCGACCGCGGCGACACGCTCTGCATCGGCACCCGCGGGGGAGTGCGCGACGTGCAGCGCGGCGCAACCGGCTACCAGGTCGACCTCGGCCGGTGGCGCCTCGACGGTATCGAACCGCTCGTTCGGGCGAAGGACCTGCCCGTGGCCCGCCCCGGTCTCGGCATCAACGTGGGCAACCCGCACGTGGTCGTGGCACTGGCCGACGACGACGAGCTCGCAGGCGTCGACCTCACCTTCGTGCCGCAGCTCGACCCTGACCCGGCGGCCGGGGCGAACATCGAGTTCGTGCTTCCGGGCGATCCGCTCGTCGTGAACGGTGTCGGCCGCATCCGGATGCGCGTGCACGAGCGCGGCAGCGGCGAAACACTCTCCTGCGGTACGGGGGCGGCCGCGGCGGCCCTCGCCACCCGGCACTGGGCAGGCGCGGGTGCCCCGAACCAGTGGCAGGTCGAGGTCACCGGCGGCACGCTCGGCGTGCGCATGTTTCCGACCGAGGACGGCGAGCACGTCTCACTGTCGGGTCCGGCGGAACTCGTGTTCGACGGGGTCTTCCGCCTCGGCTGAGAACTAGCTCGGGGCGATGGGCCGCGACGCGGTCTAGTCCTGGCGTTTCACCCGCAGGACCCGGAAGCCCTTGCTGATGGAGTGCCGTGAGGTGCTGAATTCGGCGGGCAGGTCGCCGTCGAGCCAGCGCTGCAGGGAGTCGGAGCCGAGGTTGCGCTGCACGACGAGCCAGGCATCCGAACCCGGCTCCAGGCGCGGCAGCCAGGTACGCAGCATGGTGTGCAGTTCGGTTTTGCCGACCCGGATCGGGGGATTCGACCAGATGGTGCGGAACGCCACATGGGCGGGCATCTGATCGGGCCGCACTGCGGTGATGTTGGTGAGGCCGAGCTCCTCCGCGTTCAGCCGCACCAGGTCGAGCGCCCGCTCGTTGACGTCGACGGCCCAGATCGTGGCGCGGGGTGAGGCGAGGGCCAAGTGCAGGCTGATCGGACCCCAGCCGCAGCCCAGGTCGAGGAAATCGCCGCCGGGCGGCGGGGTCGGCGCGCTGTTCAAGAGCACCTGGGTGCCGGTGTCGATGTGCTCCGGGCTGAAGACCGAATTGGCTGTGGTCAGCTCGCGCTCTTGGCCTCCCAATCGAACGGTCACCTGGCGGAGTTTCAGGGTGCTGTCGGGTGCCGGGGTGAAGTAGTGGTCGGAAGGCATAGAGGGAACTTACCGTGCATCGAGGAAGTATTGTTGAAGGAATGACTGAGTCACATTTGCCCGACGACACCGACGACGTGGTCGCCCGCGTTCTCGCCAGCGCTGATAGCAAGGCTGCCGGCTATTCGCTGTTCCGCAGCGGCTCCGCGCAGGCTCTGCAGGCCGAATCCGGCCCGTCGCACGACGACGAGGGTCACGACGGCGTGCAGCAGGACCGCGAGGACCGCAACGCGCTGCGCCGCGTGCCCAGCCTCTCCACCGAACTCGAGGACGTCACCGAGGTCGAATACCGCCAGCTCCGGCTGGAGAACGTCGTTCTGATCGGCCTGTACACGCACGGGACCGTCGCGGACGCCGAGAACTCCATGCGCGAACTCGCCGCGCTGGCCGAGACCGCCGGCGCCACCGTTCTCGACGGCCTCATGCAGCGCCGAGCGAAGCCCGACGCCAGCACCTATCTCGGCAAGGGCAAGGCCGAAGAGGTGGCCGGCATCGTCAAGGCGATGGGCGCCGACACCGTCATCGCCGACACCGAGCTGGCGCCCAGCCAGCGGCGCGCCCTCGAGGACGTCGTCAAGGTGAAGGTCATCGACCGCACCGCCGTGATCCTCGACATCTTCAGTCAGCACGCCAAGAGCCGCGAGGGAAAGGCCCAGGTCGAACTCGCCCAGCTCGAATACCTGCTTCCCCGCCTGCGCGGCTGGGGCGACTCGATGTCCCGCCAGGCCGGAGGCCAGGTGGGCGGCGCCGGTGCAGGCATGGGTTCGCGCGGCCCCGGCGAGACCAAGATCGAGCTGGACCGCCGGCGCATCCACACCCGGATGTCCCGCCTCCGCAAGCAGATCCTCGAGATGAAACCCGCTCGCGAGGCCAAGCGGGCCAACCGCAAGCGCAACGCCGTGCCATCCGTCGCCATCGTCGGCTACACCAACGCCGGCAAGTCGAGCCTGCTCAACCGCATTACCCGGGCCGGCGTGCTCGTCGATAACTCCCTGTTCGCCACCCTGGACGCCACGGTGCGCAAGTCGACGACGGCCGACGGGCTGCTCTACACGCTGACGGACACCGTCGGGTTCGTGCGGAACCTGCCCCATCAGCTGGTGGAGGCGTTCCGGTCCACCCTCGAGGAGGTCGCCGACGCCAACGTCATCGTGCACGTCGTCGACGGCTCGCATCCTGACCCGGCGAGCCAGCTTGCCACAGTGCGCGAGGTCATCGCCGAGGTCGGCGCCCGGGAGATCCCGGAGGTCGTCGTCTTCAACAAGAGCGATCTGATCAGCGATGATGACGGGCTCGTGCTGCGCGGACTCTGGCCGAAGGGCATTTTCGTCTCGGCCCGCACCGGCGAGGGCATCGAGGAACTGCTCGCGACCATCTCGGACCTGCTGCCGCGGCCGTCGATCAGGCTCGAGTTGCTCATCCCCTACGAGCGGGGCGACCTGATCGCGGTGCTGCACGATCAGGGCACGGTGCTGTCCACCGAGTACGCCGAGACCGGCACCCGGGTTACGGCTCTGGTGACTGATGAGATTCGGGCGCTGTTCGAGCCGTTCGCCGTGCCGCCGGCCGTCACCGGCTGACCCGCCGGCTTCGCTCCGCGTACCTCGGCAGGCCTTCGCCTGCCGATGTCCGCACTCCTCCGGCCTGCCTGAGCCGCTCCGGCGCCAGCTGATGACATATTCGGTCACAGACCTGCCGGGCACCGGGCGTGCTTGTTAGAGTCTTCTCAATCGTTGCCGCCGGTCTCCTGACCGGCGGCATGGAGCGACAGCCGAGCCCGGCACCCGACCGCGAACGCCCGCCTGGCTTGCCGGGCGGTCCGCGGTCGCCCGGCCCCCGGTGACTGACACTGGCAACTGTCGAATGAGGAGCAATGCCCCACACCTCGGATCCTGCATGCCGGAAAATCCCGTTCTCATTCGAGTTGTATCCGCCCACATCGGATGCTGCCACCTCCGTGCTGCACGCCACTATCGAGCGGCTGGCCGCGGCCGGCCCGGAATTCATCTCGGTCACCTACGGTGCGAACGGCTCCTCCCGGCGCTCCTCCCTGGACGTGCTCACCCACATCCTGCGCACCACCACCGTGGACCCGCTGGCCCACCTCACCTGCGTGGGCTCGTCCAACGCGGAATCGAGCCAGCTGATCCGGGAGTTTCTGGACGCCGGGGTGCGGAGCTTCCTGGCCCTGCGTGGCGACCCGCCGGAAGGCATTCGGGAGGGTGAGGCCTTCCTCGGCGACCTGGGCAGCGCCGCGGAACTGGTGCAGCTGATCCACCGGGTGCAGGCCGAGCGGGTGCCGTACCGCGAGGCCGTGATCCCGGGACTCCCTGCCGCCCGCACGATCAAGCGGGAACGGGAGAAGGTACGCATCGCCGTGGCCGCCTTCCCGAACGGCCACCCGCGCTCCCGGTCGGCCACCCAGGACATCGACGCGCTCCTGGCCAAGCAGGCCGCCGGCGCCAACCTGGCGATCACGCAACTCTTCTTTCACGCCGACCACTACCTCAGCTTCATCCTGCGAGCCCGTGCCGCCGGGGTCGAATTCCCGATCCTGCCCGGGATCATGCCGGTCACGAGCCCGGCCCGCCTGCGCCGCATCCTCGAGTTGTCCGGCGAGGAACTGCCGTCCGAGCTGGCGATCGCGCTCGAGGTGGAGCCGACGAAGGAAGGCCAGCGTGAGATCGGCATCCGTCAGGCCACCGAACTGGCCCGGCAACTCATCGCCGGCGGTGCCCCCGGGCTGCACCTCTACGCCTTCAACCAGCACGAGACCGTGCTCGCCGTGCTCGACGGCTGCGGTCTGCTCACCCCCACCCTGCCTGCTTCCGCACTGCCTGCCCCTCACCCCGTCAAGGAGAACTCATGACCCACACTTCCGCCTTTCCCGCCTTTCCCGCCGGCACCATCCTGGGCTACCCGCGCATCGGGCCGCGCCGCCAACTGAAGAAGGCCGTCGAAGCGTTCTGGGCCGGATCGGTCAGCGCCGACGAGCTCGAAGCGACCGCGGCCGCCCTGCGCCAGAGCACCAGGAAGCGCCTCGTGCAGCTGGGACTCGGCCGGGACGACTCGTCCATCCCGGAATCCTTCTCCTACTACGACCAGATGTTGGATGCCCTGAGTACGGTGGGCGCCGTCCCCGCCCGGTTCGCGCATCTGCGGGGCGCGGACGGCCACCTCGACCTAGCCGGCTACTTCACCCTCGCCCGCGGCGAAGGGGAGAATCCGCCGCTGGAGATGACCAAATGGTTCGACACCAACTACCACTACCTGGTGCCGGAGATCGGCCCCGAGACCGAGTTCACCCTCGCCGGCACCCGCCTGGTGCGCGAGTTCGAGGAGGCGAAGGCGGCCGGATTCCTGACCCGGCCCGTCATCGTCGGCCCGGTCACCTTCCTGCTGCTGAGCAAGCCCAGCGACGAGGCCCCGGCCGGATTCAGTCCGCTTGACCGCCTCGACGACCTTGTGCCGGTCTACGCCGCCCTCCTGCAGCGGCTGCGCGCCGCTGGAGCCGAATGGGTGCAGCTCGACGAGCCTGCCCTGGTCAGCGAGAGCATCGACATCCCGAGAACGGATGCCCTCGCCGGCCTCCGCTTCGCCTACAACACCCTCGGCGCCCTCGCCGAGCGTCCCGCCCTGTTTGTCGCCGCGCCGTACGGCAGCCTCGACGACGCCCTACCCGTTCTTGCCATCACCCCGGTGGAAGCCATCGGGCTTGACCTCGTGCGGGGAAGCGTGCCGGCGGAGACCCCCGGACTGGACACGACCACTCTCGTGGCCGGCGTCATTGACGGCCACAATATCTGGCGCGGCGACCTGGCCGCCGCCTTCGACACGGCGGCCGGCCTGGTCCGCCTCTCGCCGCGGATCTCGGTTTCCACCTCTACCTCGCTGCTGCACGTTCCCCACGACGTCGACGACGAATCGGCGCTGGACGACGACCTGAAGACCTGGCTGGCCTTTGCGGATCAGAAGGTCGCGCAGGTTGCCACACTCGCCCGCGGCCTCAGTCTGGGTCGCCGTGCCATCGAGATCGACCTCTCTGCGGCCTCCGCGGCCCTCGACGCGCGGGGGGTGGCTCCCGGAGTCCACGATGGCGCCGTTCGGGTGCGCGCCGACGCGCTCGCTCCGGGCGACTTCACCCGGGGCGCCTACGCAGCCCGAGTGGCAGCCCAGGAGATGGCCCTCGGGCTGCCGTTCCTGCCGACGACCACGATCGGATCCTTCCCGCAGACCGGGGACATCCGTCGGGCCAGGGCGCAGCTGGTACGGGGGGTGCTGAGCACCGCGGACTACCGGGACCTGATGCGCGCCGAAATCCGTCGGGTCGTCTCGCTGCAGGAAGACATCGGCCTCGACGTGATCGTGCACGGGGAGCCGGAACGCAACGACATGGTGCAGTACTTCGCCGAGAACCTGGACGGCTTCGCGGTCACCGAGAACGGCTGGGTGCAGTCCTATGGCAGCCGGTGCGTGCGCCCGTCGATCCTCTGGGGTGACGTGTCCCGGCCGCGGCCCATCACGGTCGAGTGGTCGGCGTTCACGCAGGGGCTGACGCCCAAGCCCGTCAAGGGGATGCTCACCGGTCCGGTCACGATCCTCGCGTGGTCGTTCGTGCGCGACGACCAGCCGCTGGGCGAGACGGCCAGGCAGGTGGCCCTGGCCCTCCGGGACGAGATCGCCGACCTGGAGTCGGCCGGCATTCAGATCGTCCAGGTCGACGAGCCCGCGCTGCGGGAGCTGCTGCCGTTGAAGCAGAAGGACCAGGCGGAATACCTCGACTGGTCGGTGGGGTCCTTCCGCCTGGCGACGGCCGGTGCGGCCGCGGCCACCCAGATCCACACCCACCTCTGCTACTCGGAGTTCGGGGTGGTCATCGACGCGATCCGCAACCTGGACGCCGATGTGACCAGCATCGAGGCGGCACGCTCTCGCATGGAGGTGGTGGGCGATATCCGGTCCCAGGGCTTCGACCACGGTATCGGCCCGGGAGTGTGGGACATCCACTCGCCGCGTGTGCCGAGCGTGTCCGAACTCACCGACCTGCTCGAGCGCGCCGCGGCGGCCATCCCGGCCACCCGGCTCTGGGTGAACCCCGACTGCGGCCTCAAAACCCGCGGCTACACCGAAACCGTCCAGTCCCTGCACAACATGCTCGCCGCCACCCGCATCCTCCGCGCCCGCCTGACCTCCTCCGTCTCCGCCTGACCCCGCCTCCACCCACACAAAAGCCGGGCACGACACCAAGAACAGTGTTCGTGCCCGGCCCACAAGACCCGGCTCACAAGACCCGACCGGAATAACCATGGTGACTCAACACTCGCGCGTCTCCACGACGCTGGTCGAAACCGTCGAGACCAAGAGTCCGCCTGAAATGCTGATGTGCTTGAGTGCTGATGCCCTAAACCGACCGCAGCACTGCCACAACCTTCCCCAGAATCTCGGCGTGATCGCCGACGATGGGTTCGAAGTTGGTGTTGCGGGGCAGTAGCCAGGTGTGCCCGTCGCGCTGGCGGAAGACCTTGACGGTTGCCTCGTTGTCGAGCATGGCTGCAACGATTTCACCGTTTTCGGCGGTCTTCTGCTGCCGCACGACGACCCAGTCGCCGTCCATTATGGCGGCGTCGATCATCGATTCGCCCGACACCTTGAGCATGAACAGATCGCCCTTGCCCACCAGCTGGCGGGGTAGCGGGAAAATCTCGTCGATCTGCTGTTCGGCGGTGATCGGGATGCCGGCGGCGATGCGACCGACGAGCGGAACCATGGCGGCGTCGCCGACCTGCACTCCGGTGTGGAAACTTTCCGAGGCTCCGGCCGTCGTGTCTTCGGGCGACTGCGGAATCTCGATGAGCACCTCCAGTGCTCGGGGACGGTTCGGGTCTCGGCGGAGGTAACCGCTCAGTTCCAGCTGGTTGAGCTGGTGGGTGACGCTCGACAGTGACGACAGGCCGACGGCGTCGCCGATCTCGCGCATGCTCGGCGGATAGCCGCGTTGGCTGACCGAGCGCTGGATGACGTCGAGGATGGCGAGCTGCTTCTCGCTGAGGCTCTTGCGCCGTCTGGTGCCGCCCTTGTCGCGGGGACCGCTGGTGTTCTGTGCCACGTTCGTCGCTCCTCGTTTTGATTGATGCGCTGGCAGCAAGCAGCGAATGCCGCCGATTCACGCGAATGTCGGGGGTGCCTGATTGAGTGTCAATCAACAATCGAAACTGTATCCGAGTTGCGCTCATTAAACAAACATGTATTCGAGTGGGTCGGAATAAATATTTCAGAAACTACCGAATAAAGCTTGATTGTTCGAATAATCGAATATACATTCGGAACATAAGTTCGCATTCGGCTTTCCCGGCCGAGAGTCGGATGCGTCTTCTCACAGGAGGTATCACATGAGCACTGCACTTGAACGAGGCGCCCCCATCGCGACCGGACGCACCCGGCTCCGACTCACCCGGCGCGGTCGCGTCGTTTTCACGTCCCTGGCTGCCTTTCCGCTCGTGGCCGTGGCCCTGGCCGTCGCCCTCAACGGAGGCATCGCCGCCGCCGAGAACTCGACCGTCGCTCACGTGGCCTCGGCCTTCGACTACGTCACCATCAAGTCGGGGCAGTCGCTCTGGCAACTTGCCGAGACAATCGCGCCCACGTCCGATCCGCGCGAGGTGATCGCCGAGATTGTGAGCCTCAATCAGCTGCCGTCCGACAGCGTGCAGCCCGGTCAGCGGCTGGCGCTTCCGAACGACCTGTGAACTACCCGCGGCGAGCCCCCGCCGGTTTCACCCCGGTAATATTGGGGGAGTGACCAGTCTCAACGATCTGCCCCTTCGCGATAATCTGCGCGGACTCACTCCCTATGGGGCGCCGCAGTTGCACGTGCCGGTGGCTCTCAACGTGAACGAGAACACCCACGGCATCCCGGCTGAGGTGGCGCAGGACATCGTGGCGGCGTTGGCCGTGGCGGTCACGACCGTGAACCGATACCCCGATCGGGAGTTCACCGAGCTGCGGGATTCCCTCGCCCGTTATCTCGGTCACGGCCTCACCCGAAAGAACATCTGGGCCGCCAACGGTTCCAACGAGGTTCTTCAGCAGGTGCTGCAGGCCTTCGGCGGCCCGGGTCGGTCCGTGCTCGGCTTCGCGCCGACCTACTCCATGTACCCTCTGCTGGCCTCCGGCACCGGCACCCGCTGGATCGCGGGCGGTCGTGACGCAAAGTTCGAACTCTCCCCGGCCACGGCGCTCGAGTGGGTCGACCGGGTTGCCCCTGACCTCGTCTTCCTCTGCTCGCCGAACAACCCCACCGGCACGCCCCTGTCCCTGGAAACGATCGCGGCCGTCTACGATGCGAGCGACGGCATCGTTGTCGTCGACGAGGCGTACGCCGAGTTCGGGACGGATGACGCGCCAACCGCCCTGAGCCTGCTTCCCGGCCGGGAGCGCCTGCTGGTGTCCCGCACCATGAGCAAGGCGTTCGCCTTCGCCGGTGTGCGCGTCGGCTATCTGGCCGCCGATCCCGCCGTGACGGATGCCCTCCGCCTGGTTCGTCTGCCCTACCACCTGTCCGCGCTCACCCAGGCTGCCGCGGTCGCCGCGCTCGTCCACACGCCCGCGATGCTTGCCATGGTCGACGACATCCGCGGGCAGCGGGACCGCATCGTGAGCGAACTGGCCCGGCTTGGCTACACTCCGCTGCGCAGTGCGAGCAACTTCGTGCTGTTCGGCGGCGTTGAGGACCCTCGGGCCACCTTCGAGGCGCTGCTGGCGGAAGGCATCCTTGTGCGCGACGTCGGCATCCCGGGCCACCTGCGGGTCAGCGCCGGCACCGAGGCCGAGACCACGGCGTTCCTCGACGCCCTCGAGGCGCTTGGGCGGCCGTGAACGGCGCGGGCCAATAAACTAGTCGTATGAGCTTCTCTTTCGCGACCACCTCGCCCCGTTTCGCCCACCTGCAGCGCGAGACCAGCGAGTCGAGCATCGACCTGTCGCTCAATCTCGACGGCACCGGTGAGTCGGACATCCAGACGTCGGTCCCGTTCTTCGATCACCTGCTCACGGCCTTCGCGAAACACTCGTTGACCGACCTCACCGTGCGCGCCCGCGGCGATATCGAGATCGATGTGCACCACACGGTCGAGGACGTCGGCATCTTGCTCGGCCAGGCGATCAAGCAGGCTCTCGGGGACAAATCCGGCATCTCCCGCTACGGTGACGCCGTCGTGCCGCTCGACGAGGCCCTCGTACAGGCCGTCGTCGACATTTCCGGGCGCCCCTACCTCGTGCACCAGGGCGAGCCGGCCGGTTTCGAGTTCCACCTGATCGGCGGCCACTTCACCGGCTCCATGGTGCGCCACGTGTTTGAGGCTATCGCCTTCAACGGCGGCCTCACGGTGCACGTCACCGTGCAGGGCGGCCGCGACCCGCACCACATCGCCGAAGCCGAATTCAAGGCGTTCGCCCGCGCGTTCCGCCAGGCGAAGGCGCTCGACCCGCTGGTGTCCGGCGTCCCCTCGACCAAGGGTGCGCTGTGACCAGCGTCGTTGTCTTCGACTACGGCACCGGAAACGTGCACTCCGCCGTCAAGGCACTCGAACTCGCCGGGGCCGAGGTGACGCTGACCGGCGACCGCCGTCAGGCGCTTGAGGCCGACGGGCTCGTCGTGCCCGGCGTGGGCGCGTTCAGCGCCGTCATGCAGGCTCTGAAGGCGGTGCACGGCGACGAGATCATCGACCGCCGGATCGCGGGCGGACGCCCGGTGCTGGGCATCTGCGTGGGCATGCAGATCATGTTCGAGCACGGCGTCGAACGCGGCGTGGACACGGAGGGGCTGGGCGAATGGCCCGGCACCGTGACGCAGCTGACGGCGCCGGTGCTGCCGCACATGGGCTGGGACACGGTCACGCCGGGGGAGGGCTCGACGCTGTTCCATGGCCTCGAGCAGGAGCGCTTCTACTTCGTACACTCCTACGCCGCCCAGGAATGGTGCCTCGACGTCATGCCGCCGTTCCCGAAACCGATTCTCACCTGGTCCGAGCACGGACAACCTTTCCTGGCCGCCATCGAGAACGGACCGCTTACCGCCACCCAGTTCCACCCGGAGAAATCCGGTGAGGCAGGCATCCGTCTGCTCCATAACTGGCTCGGCACAGTCAAGAACTGACCTTGACTTTTCCCTGACTGACCCGGTCGCCGCGACCATTCCCAACCGAGGACACCCATGACTGTGCATACCCCTTCCCTCCGTCTCGTTCTGCTGCCCGCCGTGGATGTGGCCGACGGCAAGGCCGTTCGCTTGACCCAGGGCGAAGCCGGCACCGAGACCAACTACGGCGACCCCGTCGACGCGGCACTTGACTGGGCCCGCCAGGGCGCCGAGTGGATCCACCTCGTCGACCTCGACGCGGCCTTCGGTCGCGGCAACAACACGGATGTCATCCGCACTGTGATCCGCGAGGTCACGGGCGTGAAGATCGAGCTCTCCGGCGGGATCCGCGACGACGCGTCGCTGGACGCAGCCCTGAACGCGGGCGTCAGCCGGATCAACCTGGGCACCGCGGCACTGGAGAACCCGGAGTGGGCGGCGCAGGTCATCGCCCGGCACGGGGACGCCGTCGCCGTCGGGCTCGACGTGCGCGGAACCACCCTCGCCGCCCGCGGCTGGACCAGGGAGGGAGGGGACCTCTGGGAGGTGCTCGCCCGTCTCGAGGAGGCTGGCTGCTCGCGCTACGTCGTCACCGATGTGACCAAGGACGGCACGCTGCAAGGCCCCAACATCGACCTGCTCCGCCAGATGATGGAGCGCACTGACCGACCGGTCGTCGCCTCCGGCGGCATCTCCAGCCTCGACGACCTCCGCGCATTGCGCGAACTTGTACCGCTCGGACTCGAGGGCGCGATCGTCGGAAAAGCCCTCTACGCGGGGGCGTTCACCCTGAGCGAGGCGCTGGATGTCGCGGGCGCGTAACCTCGGCTCCACCGGCCTTCCCGGCGGACCCGGAGGGGGCGACTCCGCCGGGCAACCGTGGGAGGGACGACAGTTTGAGCCCAACATGCACAGCGACGACGACGGGCTCGCGCCCGAGCCGCTGCTGGCGGCCGTGCGCCGCTTCCAGGCTCGGGAGGCCGGCGAAGAGACGGTGGTCGACGCCATCCGTGGCTCACGGCTGCTCGTTCCCCTGGTGACCGAACTCGGCCAATCGGGCACCACCGAGGCCGGCCTCCGCGTCGACAAGACCCAGGAACTGTCGATCATCACCGTGGCCGGGCCCGACGGCCGCACGGTGCTTCCCGTGTTCTCCTCGGTCGCGGCGATGACGGCGTGGAACACGCAGGCCCGGCCGGTCCCGGCCGACGGCGTGCGCGTCGCGCTGGCCGCGGCTCAGGAGAACACCGATCTGGTCGTGCTCGATCCGACCGCGCCCACCGAGTTCGTGGTGCGGCGCCCGGCCCTGTGGGCCATCGCCCAGTCCCTGCCCTGGACCCCCAGCTATGCCAGTCGCGACGTCGCGGATGCCTTTGCCGACTCCGTGTCCACCGAACTGAGTGTGCTCGGGGTTGAGCTGGCCCCCGGCGACCCGGCCGCCCGCCTCGCCGGACCGGAACTAATTGTGCGTCTCGAGCTCGTGGACGGCCTGACCCGCATCGAGCTCGACGCGACCCTCGCCCGGCTCGCGGCTCGCTGGTCATCGAGCGACGTCATCGCCACCCAGGTGGACTCCCTCACCGTGCAGCTGCTGCCCTCCGCCTAGGCGGCCTCTTCCATCGTCGGCGGTTCCGGGCTCCGGGTTCCGGGCCCCGCGCTCCGCGTTCCGCCCGCGCCCCCGCCTCCGCCACGAACGAATTCGACGGAGATTGTGGCAAAATCGGTCCTGGATATCCGGGAAAGCCCGTTTTAGCTCAGAATCTCCGTCGAATTGGTTCGAGTGGCCCGGCTCAGGCGGATCGGCGAGGATAGTCGTATGAACGAGGTTCTGCACCGATTCACCCCGGCCACCCGCGCCTGGTTCGCGCAGGCCTTCGCCGCACCCACCGAGGCCCAGCTCGGGGCGTGGGACGCCATCTCTCGGGGCTCGCACGCGCTGGTGGTGGCCCCCACCGGGTCAGGTAAGACCCTCGCCGCGTTCCTCTGGGCCATCGACCGCCTGGCCGCGGATACTGCAGAGGCCGCAGATGTCTCGGAAGCCTCGGCGCGTCCTGACCGGGTCACCGCGCCGGGAACCCGCGTGCTCTACATCTCGCCGCTCAAGGCGCTCGGCGTCGACGTGGAACGCAATCTGCGGGCCCCGCTGGTGGGCATCGTCCAGGCTGCCGAGCGTCTCGGGTTCGCCCCGCCCCGGGTGACCGTCGGCGTGCGGTCGGGGGATACCCCGGCCACGGAACGCCGAAGCTTGGTCAAAACGCCGCCGGACATCCTGATCACCACGCCAGAATCGCTGTTCCTCATGCTCACCTCGGCGGCGCGGGAATCGTTGCGCGCCGTGGACACGGTCATCATCGACGAGGTGCACGCGGTCGCGGCGAGCAAGCGCGGCGCGCACCTGGCCGTCTCACTGGAACGGCTCGACGACCTGCTCACCCGCCCGGCCCAGCGCATCGGACTGTCGGCTACCGTGCGACCGGCCGCCGAGGTCGCCCGGTTCCTCGGAGGGTCCGCACCGGTGGAGATCGTCGCACCGGTGTCGACCAAACGATTCGACCTCAGCGTGGTCGTTCCCGTCGACGACATGAGCCAGGTCGGCCCGGCACCGGTGCGGGAGGGTTCGACGGCCGCCGCCGCCCCACAGACCGGGTCCATCTGGCCGCATGTGGAAGAGGCAATCGTCGACGAGGTGCTGGCGCACACCTCCTCGATCGTGTTCGCCAACTCCCGCCGTCTGGCCGAACGGCTGACCGCGCGCTTCAACGAGATCTATGCCCAACGCCTCGAGGACGAGCTCGTGCCCGCCGCGATGCCGGCCGTGATGACCGAGCGGATGCCTGCCCTCGCGCCCGTCGGCACTGCGGCACCCGGCCCGCCGGCCGCGCTCATGGGCGCCAGCGGCCAGAGCGCCGGGGCCGAGCCGCTGCTTGCCCGCGCCCACCACGGGTCCGTCAGCAAGGAGCAGCGCGCACTGATCGAAGACGACCTGAAAGCCGGGCGGCTGCGCTGCGTGGTGGCGACGTCCAGCCTCGAACTCGGCATCGACATGGGCGCCGTCGACCTGGTCGTGCAGGTGGAGTCGCCGCCGTCCGTGGCCAGCGGGCTGCAGCGAATCGGCCGGGCCGGGCACCAGGTGGGCGAGGTCTCCCGGGGCGTGATCTTCCCCAAGCACCGGGCCGATCTCATCCACGCGGCCGTCGCCGCCGAGCGCATGGCCGCCGGCCTGATCGAATCCCTGCAGGTGCCGTCCAACCCACTCGACATCCTCGCCCAGCAGACCGTGGCGGCAACCGCCCTCGAACCCATCCACGCGGAGGAGTGGTTCGACACCGTGCGCCGCAGCGCCCCCTTCCACGCCCTCCCGCGGTCGGCCTACGAGGCCACCCTCGACCTGCTTGCTGGTCGGTATCCCTCCGACCAGTTCGCCGAGCTGCGCCCCCGCATCGTCTGGGACCGGGAGACGGGCATCCTCACCGGGCGCCCGGGCGCGCAACGGCTCGCGGTGACCAGCGGCGGCACGATCCCCGACCGCGGCCTATTCGGCGTCTTCATGGTCGGCGGCGACCAGGCCACCGGCCGCCGGGTGGGGGAGCTCGACGAGGAGATGGTCTACGAGTCCCGGGTCGGCGACGTTTTCGCCCTCGGCACGACGAGCTGGCGTATCCAGGAGATCACCCACGACCGGGTGCTCGTGCTGCCCGCCTTCGGTGAACCGGGGCGGCTGCCGTTCTGGAAGGGCGACGGCCTCGGCCGGCCGGCCGAGCTCGGTGAGGCGATCGGCGCGTTCCTGCGCGAGGTCTCGGCGCTCCCCGACGCGGAGGCCCGGGTACGCTGCCGGGCCAGCGGCCTCGACGAGCGGGCCGTTGACAACCTCCTGACCTTCCTCGCCGAGCAGCGCGCCGCGACCGGTCAGGTCCCGACCGACCGCACCCTCCTCGTCGAGCGGTTCCGAGACGAGCTCGGCGACTGGCGGGTGGTGCTGCACTCCCCGTTCGGCCTGCAGGTGCACGCGCCCTGGGCCCTCGCCGTGGGCGCCCGGGTGCGGGAGCGCTACGGTCTCGACGGGGCCTGCGTGGCCAGTGACGACGGCATCGTCGTGCGCATCCCCGACACCGAGTCCGACCCACCCGGAAGCTCCCTCTTCGTCTTCGACCCGACCGAGCTCGAACAGATGGTCACCGACGAAGTCGGCGGGTCGGCCCTGTTCGCCGCCCGGTTCCGCGAGTGCGCCGCGCGGGCACTGCTGCTCCCGCGCTACAACCCGGGCCGGCGGTCACCGCTCTGGCAGCAGCGCCAGAAGGCCGCGCAGCTGCTCGACGTGGCCCGCACCTTCCCGACCTTCCCGATCATCCTCGAAACCGTGCGCGAGTGCCTGCAGGACGTCTACGACCTGCCCGCCCTCTTGGCCCTCACCCGCCGCATCGACAGTCGCGCCCTGCGCCTGGTCGAGACCCAGACGGATGCCGCGAGCCCGTTCGCGAGCACCCTCCTCTTCGGCTACGTGGCCGCGTTCATGTACGAGGGAGATTCCCCGCTCGCCGAGCGGCGCGCCACCGCCCTCTCGCTCGATTCCAGCCTGCTGGCCGAGTTGCTCGGTCGGGTGGAGCTGCGCGAGCTGCTCGACCCGGCCGTGATCGAGCAGACCGACCTGGAACTGCAGCGGCTGCCGGCCGACCGGAAGGCGCGCGGAGTCGAGGGCATCGCCGACCTGCTCCGCGGCCTCGGACCGCTCACCACGGCGGAGGTGGCCGCCCGCCTCGACCCCGCCGTGTCACCGGGCGCCGCCGAGGGCCTGCAGGTGCTTTTCGACGCCCGGCGCATCATCCCGGTCGGTTTCGCCGGGCAGCAGTGGTGGGCGGCCATCGAAGACGCCGCCCGGCTTCGCGACGCCCTCGGCGTCCCCCTGCCGCAGGGGGTCCCGGCCGTGTTCACCGAGCCGGTGCCGGACCCGCTCGGCGACCTGGTCAGCCGGTACGCCCGCACCCACGGCCCGTTCACTCTCACCGACGTGGCCGCGCGCTTCGGGCTCGGTCCGGCCGTGGCGCTCGTCGCCCTCCGGCGGCTGGCCGGGGCCCGCCGTCTCCTTGAGGGCGAGTTCCGGCCGCACGGCACCGGCAGCGAGTGGTGCGACGCCGAGGTGCTGAGGCGCCTCCGCCGCCGCTCCCTGGCCGCGCTCCGGCACGAGGTCGAGCCGGTCGACCAGGTCACAATGGGCCGGTTCCTGCCGGCCTGGCAGCATGTGGGCGGGCGCCTGCGCGGGATCGACGGGGTCGCATCCGTGATCGAACAGTTGGAGGGGGCGCGCATCCCGGCATCCGCCTGGGAGACGCTTGTGCTGCCCTCCCGCGTCGCAGACTACCGGCCGGGCATGCTCGACGAGCTCACCAACACGGGCGAGGTGCTCTGGGCCGGCGCCGGCACGCTGGCCGGCAACGACGGCTGGATCAGCATGCACCTGCGCGACACGGCGCCGCTCACCCTGCCGCTGCCCACCCCGCTGGAGACCACTGCGCTCCAGCAGGAGATTCTGACCACCCTGGCCGGCGGCGGGGCCTTCTTCTTCCGTCAACTCGCGGATGCCGTCGGCAGCCAGGACGACGCCGGCCTCGCCGCCGCCCTCTGGGACCTGGTCTGGGCGGGACTGGTGGGCAACGATACCTTCGCCCCCGTACGCGCCCTGCTCTCCGGCGGGCGCGCGGCGCACAGCACCCGCCGGGCCGCCCCGCGAGCCCGGCTGCACGGCGGCCGCATCCCCGCGCGTGGCACCCTCCCGTCCCGCACCGGGCCACCGACCGTATCCGGGCGCTGGTCGATCGTTCCGGTCGCCGATGACTCGCCCACCCGTCGGGCGCACGCCCTTGGCGAGACCCTGCTCGAACGCTACGGCGTCGTCACCCGGGGCGCGGTGATGGGGGAGGGCGTGACGGGCGGCTTCGCCCTCGTCTACCGCACCCTCAGCGGCTTCGAGGAGATGGGGCGGTGCCGGCGCGGCTACTTCATCGAGGGTCTCGGGGCCGCCCAGTTCGCCACGGTCGGCACGATCGACCGGCTGCGCTCCTACGTCGCCGAGGCACAGCATCCGGAACCGGTGGCGATCACCCTCGCCGCCACCGACCCGGCGAACCCCTACGGCTCGGTGCTGCCCTGGCCTCCGCTGCCCGAGGGCACCGGGCACCGCCCCGGACGGAAGGCCGGCGCGCTGGTCGTGCTCGTCGACGGGGCCCTGGTGCTCTACGTCGAACGCGGCGGCAAGACCGTTCTCGCGTTCGACGGAGCGGCCGGAAACGGAGCGACCGGGAACAAAGCGGCCGGGAATGGTGCCGACGGGAACGGTGCCGACGGGAACCGTGCCGATGGGAACCGTGCCGATGGGAACCGTGAACCCGCCGTCGAAAATGGCGGACCGACTGCGGTCCTGACCCTCGCCGCGGCGACCCTTGCCGGCACGGTCACCGCTGGGCGGGTTCCGAAGCTCGGCGTGGAGACCGTCAACGGCGTGTTCGTGATCGGAACAGCGGTGGGCACCGCCCTGCTCGCGGCCGGATTCGGCGTAACCCCGCGGGGAGTGAAGCTGCATGCCTGAGGGTGACACCGTCTACCGCACCGCGTGGAACCTCGACCAGGCCCTGCACGGAGCTCGGCTCACCCGCTGCGACGTGCGGGTGCCGGCGTTCGCCACCGTCGACCTGACCGGGCAGACCGTGCACGAGGTTCTCAGTCGCGGGAAGCACCTGCTGATGCGCGTAGGGGAGGCCAGCATCCACTCTCACCTGAAAATGGAGGGGTCGTGGCACCTCTACCGTCATGGGAGCGCCTGGCGCCGCCCCGCGTTCCAGGCGCGCATCGTTCTCGAGACGGTGGAGTGGGTGGCTGTGGGCTTCGAACTCGGGCTGCTCGAGGTGGTGCCGCTCAATCAGGAGGCCGCGCTCCTCGACTACCTCGGACCTGACCTCCTCGGCCCCGACTGGGATGCGGCCGAAGCCGTGCGTCGCCTCGAATCACGTCCCGCGCAACCCATCGCGGTGGCGCTCGCCGACCAGGGCAACCTCGCCGGGCTCGGCAACGTTTACGTGAACGAGCTGGGTTTTCTTCGCGGCCTGCTGCCGTCCCGGCCGGTGGCCGAGGTGACGGATGTCCTGGGCCTCGTCGCCCTCGCCCGCCGCCTGATCCTGGCGAACCGTGACCGCACGGAGCGGATCACGACCGGCAATGCCCGGCGCGGCATGCAGAGCTGGGTCTACGGCCGCGCCGGCCAGCCCTGCAGGCGCTGCGGTACCGCGGTCGAGCAGGGCCGGCTCGGCCGCACCGAGCTCGAATTGCGGGTCACCTACTGGTGCCCGCGCTGCCAGACCTGAGGTCGTGGCCCCGTAGCGGCTCTGGCCCGAACCAATTCGACCACAGAAACCCCCGCCGGAGTCGACTGGTTTTCCACGGTGCTAGGTCACTTCAGGGAGCCGCACCGCGACCCATCCGAGCCGGCTGTTCGTCCCTAGTTGACCGGCCCGGTGAACTTTTCTCCCGGACCCTGGCCGATCGCGTCGGGGATGGCCGAGGCCTCCCGGAAGGCCAGCTGCAGCGATCGCAGACCGTCGCGCAGGCTGCGCGCGTGCATGTCGGCGATGTCGGGGGCCGCGGCGGTGATCAGGCCGGCGAGGGCCGTGATCAGCTTGCGCGCCTCGTCGAGGTCGGTCTGGTTCTCCGGGTCGTCGGCCAGGCCGACCTTGACCGCGGCGGCGCTCATCAGGTGAACGGATGCCGTCGTGATGATCTCCACGGCCGGCACGTCGGCGATATCGCGTGTTGCCTGGGCTGCATCCTGCTCGTTGCTGTTGGTCACTGCATTCCTCTGTTAGACTCGACCGGGCTCCGAGATGCAAGTCTCGGTACGAAAGTGGATAATCTCCCACCCGCGCATACCGCTTCATATAGGTTACCGGGTAGTTGCACTCCGCCTTCGCGGCGCTGGACTCCAACAGGAATCCGCTCCGCGTGGGTAGACAGGGTGTCGTCTGTGGTATTCGGGCAGTTTTCTCCGACAATCCAGACGCGTTTTTCCTCTCTTCGTCTCCGGGCGACATCCGTCTCCTGGCTGCAGCCTCGATGCATGAGAAGAGGAGAGACGCATCAGCGATCCCCGTACAAATGACCGTATCCGCGTCCCCGAAGTCCGTCTCGTTGGTCCTAACGGCGAGCAGGTTGGGGTCGTGGCCATCGATGTTGCGCTGCGCCTTGCACAGGAGGCCGATCTTGACCTCGTCGAGGTTGCACCGACCTCGAAGCCGCCCGTTGCCAAGATCATGGACTACGGCAAGTTCAAGTACGAGGCTGCGCAGAAGGCCAAGGAGGCCCGGCGCAACCAGGCGAACACGATCCTGAAAGAGGTTCGTTTCCGTCTCAAGATTGATAAGCACGACTACGAGACCAAGCGCAAGCGCGCCGAGGGCTTCCTGAAGGCCGGTGACAAGGTCAAGGCCATGATTCTGTTCCGTGGCCGCGAACAGTCCCGTCCCGACCAGGGCGTACGTCTGCTCCAAAAATTTGCCGAGGATGTCGCCGAGTTTGGTTCCGTGGAATCGAGCCCGACCATTGACGGTCGAAACATGGTCATGGTCGTTGGCCCGCTGAAGAACAAAGCGGAAGCCAAGGCCGAGATCAACGCACACAAGGCTGCCGATCGGGCAGAAAAGGTTGCCGACAAGGCTGACAAAGTTGCTGATAAGGCAGCGAAACTGGAGGAAAAAGATGCCTAAGATGAAGACCCACTCCGGGACGAAGAAACGCTTCAAGGTCACCGGTTCCGGCAAGATCATGAAGCAGCAGGCCGGCCTGCGCCACAACCTCGAGGTCAAGAGCACCCAGCGCAAGTCCCGCCTGAACCACGACCAGGTGCTGGCCAAGGCCGACACCAAGGTCATCAAGAAGCTTCTCGGTCGCTAGACCCGTACCCCGTAAGGAACTAAGAAAATGGCAAGAGTCAAGAGGGCCGTAAACGCCCATAAGAGCCGTCGCGTTATTCTCGAGCGCGCCAAGGGTTACCGCGGTCAGCGCTCGCGCCTGGTCACCAAGGCCAAGGAGCAGCTCACTCACTCCTTTACCTATAGCTACCGTGACCGTCGTGCACGCAAGGGTGACTTCCGTCGCCTGTGGATCCAGCGGATCAACGCTGCGTCCCGCGCGAACGGCCTGACCTACAACCGTCTGATCCAGGGTCTCGCCCTGGCCGGCATTCAGGTCGACCGTCGCATCCTGGCCGAGCTGGCCGTCAACGAGCCCGCCACGTTCGCGGCCATCGTCGAGAGCGCCAAGGCAGCACTGCCCGCCGACACGTCGGCACCCCGGGTCGCCGCGTAGCTGTCAGCCGGCACCAGCACTATCACGCACTCTCCACGGGAGCGGGCCCCGCGTCCGCTCCCGTTTTGCGTGCCCGGGGCCGGTTCGCCGGGTCGCCGCGTGTGCCCCGAGCGGGAACACAGCCGCCCCGCCCCGGCAAGTAAGCTGGAGGCATGTTAGATAATCCCCGTTCTCCGCGCGTGCGGGCTGTCGCGAAACTGGCGAATCGAGCCGCTCGCTCCGAGGCGGGGCTGTTCCTCCTGGAAGGCCCCCAGTCGGTCTCCGAGGCCCTCAACTTCCGGCCCGACCTTGTTGTGGAGCTCTTCGTGACCCCCACCGCCCTCGAGCGGCACCCCGAGATCGCCCAGGTCGCCCAAGAGGTGGGCGCCGAGCTCGAATTCGTCACCGAGCAGGTGCTCGAAACGATGGCCGACACGGTCACGCCGCAGGGTTTCATCGCGGTGTGCCGTCAGTTTCCCACCTCGGTCAAGGACATCTTCGCCAACGAGCCCAAGCTCATCGCCATCCTCGAAGAGGTGCGCGACCCCGGAAACGCCGGCACCATCATCCGTGCCGCGGATGCCGCCGGCGCCGACGCCGTGATCCTCACCGGCCGCAGCGTGGACCTGTACAACCCGAAGGTCGTGCGCTCCTCGACCGGCTCGATCTTCCACCTCCCCGTCGCCGTCAGCGCGACGCTCTCCGACGTGCGCGAACGGGCCCGGTCCGCCGGCCTGCAGATCTTCGCCGCCGACGTCAAGGGCACTGATTTGCTCGCTGCCCGCACCGAGGGGCTTCTGGTCGCTCCGACGGCGTGGCTGTTCGGCAACGAAGCCCGCGGACTGACCGACGAAGATCTCGCCGTGGTCGACCGGTCCATTTCTGTTCCCATCTACGGTCACGCCGAATCGATGAACTTGGCGACGGCCGCCAGTGTTTGCCTGTATGAAAGCGCATTTGCTCAGCGCAGCTGATTATCACAGCTCGGTAACCACCGGCTTGGTGGTTCTGAGAAACCCTGTTCTAGCCTAGGTTTGGGACATGGAGCCTACAGAATCTGCGCCGGCGACGTCCAACATCACGGTGTTGCGCGGTGAGCCTCTCGTCGTGATCAGCGACGTGGACAAGCACTACGGTGACCTTCACGTGCTGAAGAAGATCAACGCCGTGGTCAACCGCGGCGAGGTCGTGGTGGTGATCGGGCCGAGTGGCTCCGGCAAGTCCACCCTCTGCCGGGCCATCAACCGGCTCGAGACCATCGACGCGGGCGTCATCACGATCGACGGCGTCAAGCTGCCGGCCGAGGGCAAGGCGCTGGCCAAGCTGCGCGCGGACGTCGGAATGGTGTTCCAGGCGTTCAACCTCTTTGCCCACAAGACCGTCCTCGAGAACGTCACCCTCGGGCCGATCAAGGTGCGCGGCCTGTCGAAGGCCGAGGCCGAGAAAAAGGCCATGGTCCTCCTCGAGCGTGTCGGCGTGGCCAACCAGGCCAAGAAGATGCCCGCCCAGCTCTCCGGTGGACAGCAGCAGCGGGTCGCGATCGCACGGGCTCTCGCCATGGACCCGAAGGTCATCCTGCTCGACGAGCCGACCAGTGCGCTCGACCCCGAGATGATCAACGAGGTGCTCGAGGTCATGATCAACCTGGCTAACGACGGCATGACCATGATCGTCGTCACGCATGAGATGGGCTTCGCCCGCCGCGCCGCCGACCGGGTCATCTTCATGGCCGAGGGCGAGATCGTCGAGGAGACCACGCCCGAGCAGTTCTTCACCAACCCCCAGAGCTCGAGAGCGAAGGACTTCCTCTCCAAAATACTTGCCCACTAACCGGTGTGCAGGACGACACAGCAATCAGGAGATACCCATGAGACTCACTAAAGGTCTAATGATTTCGGCCATTGCCCTCGCGAGCGTTCTCACGTTGAGCGGATGTACCGATTCCGCCCAGACGCCCGAGGCTGCACCGGTCGAGGAAACGGTTGAGTTCGAAGCCGGCACCTCCATGGCCGCGTTGAACGAGGCCGGGGCGATCACCATCGGCACCAAGTTCGACCAGCCGCTGTTCGGCCTCAAGGGCCCGGACAACAACCCGGTCGGCTTCGACGTCGAGATCGGCAAGCTCATCGCCGCGAAACTCGGCATCTCCGCCGACAAGATCAAGTGGACCGAGACCGTCTCGGCCAACCGCGAGCCCTTCCTCCAGAACGGCCAGGTTGACCTTGTCGTCGCGACCTACACGATCAACGACACCCGCAAGGAGGTCGTCGACTTCGCCGGACCGTACTACCAGGCCGGCCAGGACCTGCTTGTGCTCGCCGGCAACCCCGACAAGATCACCGGCCCGGAGGACCTCGCCGGCAAGCCCGTCTGCACCGTGAGCGGCTCGACGTCGGAGAAGAACATCGCCGCGTACTCCGACAACGTGATCGCGACCGACACCTACTCCAACTGCTTGGGCCCGCTCCGCAGCGGCGAGGTTGTCGCCGTGACCACGGACAACGTTATCCTGGCCGGCCTCGCCGACCAGAACGCCGGTGAGTTCGAGGTTGTCGACAACCCCTTCACCAAGGAGCCCTACGGCATCGGCCTGAAGAAGGACGACACCGAGTTCCGCACCTTCATCAACGATGTGCTCGATGAGGCGTACGAGGATGGCACGTGGGCCGAAGCCTGGGAAGCGACCGCCGGTACCGTGCTCGAGACCCCGACCCCGCCGGCAGTCGACCGGTACTAGTCGCCGAAAGCAGCACCTGCTGATCGGGGCGGCCGCGCCGCACAGGCGGCCGCCTCGACCAGCACCTTTTTCCTGGAACCCGCACGACCCACCCGCACGACATCCAGATAGTCACTACAGAAGAGGAGGTGAGTTGTGGACGCAGTCATCGAAAACCTGCCCCTGTTTCTGGAGGGCTTCAGAAATACATTGGGCCTTCTGCTTCTGGCCGGCACGGGAGCGCTCGTGTTCGGCATCATCATCGCTGCCATGCGCATCTCGCCCGTCGCATCCCTGCGCGGATTCGCCACCGTCTACACCGAGATCGTGCGCAACACCCCGCTCACGCTGGTGCTGTTCTTCTGCGCCTACATCCTGCCCTACCTCCAGTTCAGCCCAGGCTACTTCGTGCTCGCCACGATCGGACTCACCGTCTACACCTCGCCGTTCGTCGCCGAAGCCCTGCGCTCGGGCGTCAACGGTGTGCACGTGGGTCAGGCCGAGGCCGCCCGCAGCGTGGGTCTGACCTTCACGCAGACCCTCTCGTTCGTCGTCATGCCCCAGGCGGTGCGCATGGTCATCCCGCCGCTCATCAATGTGTTCATCGCCCTGACGAAGAACACCTCGGTCGCCGGCGCCTTCTTCGTCTTCGAACTCTTCGGCGCCGCCCGCAAGATCACCAACGATCGCGGCGATGAGGTGCTCGCGATCTTGCTCGCCGTGGCAGTCTTCTACCTCCTGGTCACCATCTCGCTCGGCCTGATCGCCGGTCGGGTCGAGAAGAAGGTGGCGGTTCTCCGATGACTTCCGTGCTTTACGATGCTCCGGGCCCCAAGGCCATCTTCCGTTCCCGGCTGTTCTCCGTGGTGGCCGGCCTCGTCATCGCCGCCGGCCTGGTCTGGCTGATCCTGGCGCTGGGTGCGCCCAAGACCAGCGCCAACGGCGCCGTTCAGCCGGGCCTCTGGGACGTCTCCCGGTGGGACGTCTTCGCCGACCGCGAGGTCTGGCGCACGCTCGGCCGCGGAGCACTGAACACCCTCCGAATGGCCGGCGTCGCCGCCGCGTTCGCCCTGGTGCTCGGTGTGCTGTTCTCCTTCGGGCGCGTCTCCGATACTAAATGGATTCGGATCCCGACCACGGTCGTGCTCGAATTCGTGCGCGGCATGCCCGTACTGCTGATGATGCTTTTCATCCTCCTCGTCTTCTCCACCGGCTCCTTCTGGGCCGGTGTCGCCGCCCTCTCCGTCTATAACGGCGCGATCATCGGCGAGGCGCTGAGGGCCGGCATCAAAAGCCTGCCTCGCGGCCAGCGCGAGGCTGGGCTGGCCATCGGGCTCACGCCCGTGGCAACCCGGTTCCGGATCGAGTTCCCGCAGGCGTTCCGGCAGATGCTGCCGATCATCATCGCGCAGCTCGTCGTGCTCCTCAAGGACACGTCCCTGGCGTTCGTGGTCGGCTACGAGGAGCTCCTCCGCAGCGGGCTGTACAACCTGACGAACTTTTTCGGCAGCCGGTACTCCTTCTCCTTCTTCCTCGTCGTGCTCGCGATCTACCTGACGATGAACCTACTGCTCTCCTGGCTGGCCCGCGTCATCGCCCGCCGCACCGGTTCCAAGTCCGGCGGCGTCACCACGGACACGAAGGCGCCGCCTGAGAAGCCCCTCGATCCCGAGGTGGTCTACCCCGCTGCGCTCGGCAACCAGATGGGCGCCCGGGGGCTTTAGCGGCACTAAACTTGTGCCTTGTGTCTGACCCCACTGAGATCTCTGAACCAGTCGTGAGCGCGGCCGTCGACGCCGCACTCGCCGCCATTGACGCCGCGAACGACTCCGCGGCCCTGAAAACCGTGCGCACCGAGCACACAGGCGAGGCCTCCCCGCTGGCCCGACTCAACGCGCTGATGCGCAGCGTGCCGGGCAACCAGAAGGCCGCCGCCGGCAAGCTCCTCGGCCAGGCCCGAGGTGCCGTCGCCCAGGCGTTCGCCGCCCGCGAGGCCGCGATCACCGAGGCTGAGGCAACCGCTCAGCTCGCGGCCGAAACGGTCGACGTGACGGCGGCGGCCTCCACCTGGAAGCCCGGCGCGCGGCATCCGCTCACCCTGTTGCAGGAGCGCGTCGCGGATGTCTTCGTCGGCATGGGCTGGGAGGTCGCCGAGGGCCCCGAGCTCGAGAGCGAGTGGTTCAACTTCGACGCCCTCAATTTCGACGAGGACCACCCGGCCCGTGCCATGCAGGATACGTTCTTCATCGACCCACCCGAGGCACACCTGGTACTGCGCACCCACACCTCGCCGGTACAGCTGCGTGCCCTGTTGTCGCGCGAACTTCCCGTTTACGTCGTCGCGCCCGGCCGGGTGTTCCGCACCGACGAACTTGACGCCACGCACACGCCCGTGTTCCACCAGATCGAGGGCATCGCCGTCGACAAGGGCCTGACCATGGCGCACCTGCGCGGCACTCTCGACCATTTCGTGCAGGCCATGTTCGGCCCCGAGGCGAAGGTGCGCCTGCGCCCCAACTACTTCCCGTTCACCGAGCCGAGCGCCGAACTCGACCTGTGGCACCCGACCTTCAAGGACGGCGCCCGCTGGATCGAGTGGGGCGGCTGCGGCATGGTCAACGCCAATGTGTTGCGTTCCGCCGGGATCGACCCGGAGGTCTACTCCGGATTCGCGTTCGGCGTCGGCGTCGAACGGGCATTGATGTTCCGAAATGATGTGAAGGATATGCACGACATGGTCGAAGGCGACGTCCGGTTCAGCCAGCAGTATGGGATGACCGTCTGATGCGCGTACCACTGAGCTGGCTGGCTGAGTTCGTCGACCTGGCCCCGGGCATCACGCCCGAGGACGTGCACGCCGCCCTGGTGAGCGTGGGCCTTGAAGAGGAGGAGATCCACCGCTTCGAGCTGACCGGGCCGATCGTGGTCGGCCAGGTGCTCGAGTTCGTCGGCGAGGAGCAGACCAACGGTAAGACCATCAACTGGTGCCAGGTGCGCGTCGCCGCTGACGGCGAGCTCGCGGCCGACGGCGGCCCGGCCGTGCACGGCATTGTCTGCGGCGCCCACAACTTCGTCGTCGGCGACAAGGTCGTCGTGACCCTGCCCGGCGCCGTGCTGCCCGGTCCGTTCCCGATCGCGCCCCGCAAGACCTATGGCCACGTGTCCGACGGCATGATCGCCTCGGCCCGCGAACTCGGCCTCGGCGACGAGCACGACGGCATCCTGGTGCTCGGCAGCCTCGGCCTCGACCCCGAGATCGGCACGGATGCGATCAGCCTGCTGGGCCTGGACGACACCGCCGTCGAGATCAACGTCACGCCCGACCGGGGCTACGCCTTCTCGATCCGTGGCGTCGCTCGCGAGTACGCGCACGCCACCGGGGCTGCCTTCCGCGACCCGGCGCTCTCCGTCACCGCGGACGCGTCCACGGTCGCCTTCCCGGTGACCATCGCCGATCAGGCCCCTATCCGCGGTCGCGTCGGCGCGAGCGTGTTCGTCACCCGCGCGGTGCGCGGCGTGGACCCCACCCGGCCGTCTCCGGCCTGGTTGATCGCCCGCCTGAAGCTGGCCGGCATCCGTTCGATCTCGCTGATCGTCGACGTCACCAACTACGTGATGATCGAGCTCGGCCAGCCGATCCACGGCTACGACCTTGACAAGCTGGCCGGCGGTATCACCGTGCGTCGCGCAGAACCGGGCGAGAAGCTCGTCACCCTCGACGACGTCACCCGCATTCTCAACGCCGAAGACTTGCTGATCACCGACGAGTCCGGACCGATCGGTCTGGCCGGCGTAATGGGCGGTCAGAGCACCGAGATCGGTTCCGCGACCACGAATGTGCTGATCGAGGCCGCGAACTTCGACCCGGTATCGATCGCGCGCACGGCCCGTCGGCACAAGCTTCCCAGCGAGGCATCCCGCAGGTTCGAGCGCGGGGTGGACCCGGCCGTGGCCGCGGTCGCCGCCGCCCGCGTCGTTCAGTTGCTGGTCGAGCTCTCCGGGGGAGAAGCCGACGGCCTCGGCTCCCTGCACGACGCCACGCCCGACGCCGAGCCGATCTTCCTGCCGACCGGCTTCATCTCCGGCCTGATCGGACTCGACTACACCCGCGAGGAGGTGCGCACCTCGCTGGCCGAGATCGGCGCCTCGATCGAGGAGACCGAGATCGGGCTGAACGTCACCGCCCCGAGCTGGCGCCCCGACCTGACGGACAAGTGGACCCTGGCCGAGGAAGTCGCCCGCATCGTCGGTTACAACCGCATCCCCTCGGTGCTGCCCGTCGCCCCGCCCGGGCGCAGCCTCACCCACGCGCAGACCCTGCGCCGCCAGGTGGCGCAGACCCTGGCGGCCACCGGCCACACCGAGGTGCTCGCGTACCCGTTCGTGGCGGAGAAGTCGAACAACCTGTTCGGGCTGCCCATCGGCCCTGCTGTTCCGCAGATCCGGGTTGCCAACCCGCTCGACGGAGAGGCGCCGTTCCTGCGCACGTCGATCCTGCCCGGGCTGCTGCAGATCGCACACCGCAACCGTTCGCGCGGCCTCACCGACCTGGCCGTCTTCGAACTGGGCTTGGTGTTCCGGCCGGTGGCGGGCATCCGTTACGGCGGCTCCGTCGTGCCGCCCGGCGCGGTGCGCCCGAGCGCGCAGCTGGAGGCCGAGCTCAACGCGGGAATCCCGCCGCAGCCTCTGTCGGTGGCGGTCGTGCTGACCGGCTCCGTCGTGCGGCACCAGCCGGGGCAGCCCGCCGTGGCCGCAAGCTGGCAGCACGCCCTCGCCGCGGTGCAGCAGGTCGCGCTGGCCGCCGGCGTTCCGATCACGGTTCGCCAGGGTTCGCACCAGGCCCTGCATCCCGGCCGCACCGCCGAGCTGTTCGTGACGACGGATGCCGGCACGACCTCGGTCGGCTACGCCGGCGAACTGCTGCCCAGCATCGCCCGCGACGCGGACCTGCCCGCGGTCGTCGCGGTTGCCGAGATCGACCTGACCGCCGTGTTCGCGGAGGCCGGCGCCGAGCTGCGCGCCACACCGATCGCCACGATGCCGGCCGCCACACAGGACCTGTCCCTCGTGGTCGACGCCGGCGTGCCGGCCGGCGACGTGCTCCGCACGCTGCTCGAGGGCTGCGGGCCGCTGCTCGACCACGCCGAACTCGTCGACGATTACCGCGGCACGGGCGTGCCGTCCGGACGCAAGTCACTGACGTTCGCGCTGCGGTTCCGGGCGCCGGAGCGCACCCTAACTGCCAAGGAGGCCAGCGACGCCAAACTCGCCGGCGTCGCGGTGGCCGCCGCCCGCTTCGGGGCCACTCTCCGCGAGTAGCGCGAGTAGCGCGAGTGGCGCGGGCTGGCGCCCGCTCCGCGCGCCGAGAGTCACCGCCCGGGCGGCGATTATCGGCGCGAACGGCGATTCTCGGCGCGCGGGGCGGCGCGCTAGGTTGGGAACATGTCTTTTTCGGTGGCGGTGGCAGGTGCGAGTGGCTACGCGGGCGGTGAATTGTTGCGTCTGTTGGCCGGGCACCCCGACTTCGAGGTGCGCACGGTCACGGCGCACAGCACTGCCGGGCAGCGTCTGATCGACGCGCAGCCGCACCTGCGCTCGCTCGCGCACCTCACCCTGGTCGACACGACGCCCGAAACCCTCGCCGGGCACGATGTGGTGTTCCTCGCCCTGCCCCACGGAGCATCCGGTGCCCTCACCGCGCACCTTTCCGCCGACACGCTCGTCGTGGACTGCGGTGCCGACCATCGGCTCGAAAGTGAGAGCGACTGGGCGGCGTTCTACGGGGGCGACTACTTCGGCGCCTGGACCTACGGCGTGCCCGAGCTCCCGGTGGTCGGCGGCACGCAGCGCTCCCGGTTGGCCGGCTCCCGCCGCGTCGCCGCCCCCGGCTGCAACGCGAGCACGGTGGCGTTGGCGCTGGCGCCGGGCATCCGTGCCGGGGTGATCGAGCCCGAAGACTTGGCCGCGGTGCTCGCGGTCGGACCCTCCGGCGCCGGCAAGAGTCTGACGCTGCCGAACCTCGCAAGCGAGATCCTCGGCTCCGCGAACCCCTACGCGGTCGGCGGCGTGCACCGCCACATCCCCGAAATCCAGCAGAGCCTGCGCTGGGCAGGGGCCTCGAACCCGACCATCTCATTCACCCCGGTGATCGTGCCGATGTCGCGGGGAATCCTCTGCACCGCGACGGCCCGTCTCGTGCCCGGCACATCCGGCGCCGCGGTGCGCGCCGCCTGGGAGGCGACCTACGCCGACGAACCGTTCGTGCATGTGCTGCCGGAGGGCCGATTCCCGCGCACGGGCGATGTGCTCGGCGCCAACACCGCGCTGATCGGCCTCGCCGTCGACGAGGCCGTGGGCCGCGTCGTGACGATCACCGCCGTCGACAATCTCACCAAGGGCACCGCCGGTGCCGCCATCCAGTCCGCCAACCTGGCGTTGGGACTGCCCGAGACCACGGGCCTGAGCACGAATGGAGTTGCCCCATGAGTGTCACCGCCCCCGCCGGGTTCGCCGCCGCCGGAGTTACCGCCGGCCTGAAACAGTCCGGCGGGCTCGACCTCGCCGTCGTGCAGAACCTCGGCCCGCTCACCAGCGCGGCCAGCGTTTTCACCAGTAACCGGTGCAAGGCGAACCCGGTGCTTTGGAGCGAGCAGGTCATGAAGGGCGGCCGAGTCAAGGCCATCGTGCTCAACTCGGGCGGCGCGAACTGCTACACCGGCAGCATCGGCTTCCAGACCACGCACGCCACCGCCGAGGCCATCGCCGACCGCTTGGAGATCTCCGCCGGCGAGGTGCTGGTCTGTTCCACCGGCCTGATCGGCGAACAGCTCGACCTCGGCAAGATCACCGCCGGCGTGTGGGACGCGACCCTCGCGCTGCAGGGTGAGAAGGCCACCTCCGACGCCGCCGGCCTGGCCGCGGCGCGGGCGATCATGACCACCGACACCACACCCAAGCAGACCATGCTCGTTTCCGACACCGGCTGGACCATCGGCGGCATGGCCAAGGGCGCCGGCATGCTCGCGCCTGGCCTGGCCACCATGCTCGTGGTGCTGACCACCGACGCCGTGCTCGACTCCGAGCAGCTGGACGTGGCCCTCCGCCAGGCCACCCGGGTCACGTTCGACCGCCTCGACTCCGACGGCTGCATGTCCACCAACGACACTGTCACCCTCCTCGGCTCCGGGGCGAGCGGGGTCACCGCCGACCTGGCCGAATTCACGGATGCCCTGATCGCCATCTGCCAGGACCTCACCCTGCAGCTGCAGGCCGACGCCGAGGGGTCCGCCCACGACGTCGCCATTACGGTGCGGCACGCCGGCACCGAGGCCGACGCCGTCACGGTCGCCCGCGCGGTCTCCCGCAGCAACCTGTTCAAGACCGCGATCTTCGGCAACGACCCGAATTGGGGCCGCGTGCTCGCGGCGGTCGGTACGACGGATGCCGCCTTCGACCCCTACGGCATCGACGTCGCCATCAATGGCGTGCAGGTCTGCACCGCGGGGGAACCCGACCAGCCGCGTGAGCTCGTCGACCTGACCCCCCGCTCGGTCTCCGTGCTGATCGACCTGCACGAGGGCGACGAGACGGCCACCATCTGGACCAACGACCTCACCCACGCCTACGTCGAAGAGAACAGCGCGTACTCGAGTTGAACCCGGTCCACGAAACCCCCGGCGACGAGACGACCCCAGGCGACGAGACGAACAGCCGGGCGGAGGCAGCCGTCAAGGCCGCCACGCTGATTGAGTCGCTGCCCTGGCTCAAGCGGTTCCACGACCAGATCATCGTGGTCAAGTTCGGCGGCAACGCCATGGTCAGCGAGGAACTGCAGCGAGCGTTCGCCGAAGACATGGTGTACCTGCGTTATGCCGGCATCCGCCCCGTCGTCGTGCACGGCGGCGGCCCGCAGATCTCCGCGATGCTCGACCGCCTCGGCATCGCGAGCGAGTTCCGCGGTGGCTACCGGGTGACCACGCCTGAGGCGATGGACGTCGTGCGGATGGTGCTCACCGGCCAGATCAACCGCGAGCTGGTCAGCCGCATCAACCAGCACGGTCCGCTGTCGGCCGGGCTCTCCGGCGAGGACGCCGGGCTGTTCCAGGGCCGTCGCCGCGGCACCGTCATCGACGGCGGCGAGGTCGACCTCGGCCTCGTCGGCGACGTGATCGGCGTCGACCCCGAGGCCGTGCTCGCCCAGCTCGCCGCCGGCCGCATACCGGTCGTCTCCTCGATCGCACCCGACACGGATGTCCCGGGCCAGTCCCTGAACATCAACGCCGACGCCGCCGCCGCGGCCCTCGCGGTCGCGCTCGGCGCCGTCAAACTGGTCATCCTGACCGATGTCGCGGGGCTGTACAGCGACTGGCCCAACCACGACTCGCTGGTGTCGGTCATCGACGTGGACTCGCTTCGCTCCCTGCTGCCGGGCCTCGAGTCGGGAATGATCCCCAAGATGACGGCCTGCCTCGACGCGGTCGAGGGTGGCGTCGCGAAGGCGGCCATCATCGACGGCCGAGTACCACACTCGATCCTGCTCGAGGTCTTCACCGGCAGCGGGATCGGAACCGAAGTGGTCCCGGCATGAGCAATACGCACCCAGAATCGAGTACCGCACAGATGGCCGATTCCGGCACCCCCGACTGGCGCGAGCGTTTCAGCGCCGCCATGATGCACACGATCGCACCGCCGCTGGCGATGCTCGTGCGCGGGAAGGGGTGCTACGTCTGGGACGACGAGGGCACGAAGTACCTCGACTTCCTCGCCGGAATCGCCGTGAACTCGCTCGGCCACGCGCATCCGGCTCTCGTCGCCGCGGTCACCGACCAGGTCGGCCGGCTTGCCCACGTCTCGAACTACTTCGCGTCGCCACCGCAGCTGGAACTGGCCGAACGGCTCAAGCACCTCACCGGTGCGGGACAGGCCGGCCGGGTCTACTTCTGCAATTCCGGCGCCGAGGCCAACGAGGCCGCATTCAAGCTGGCCCGACTGAACACCGACGGTGGCAGCCGAACCCGCATCCTCTCCCTGCACGACTCGTTCCACGGCCGCACGATGGGGGCGCTCGCCCTCTCCGGCAAGCCGGCCATGCGCGAGCCGTTCCTGCCGGTCCCCGAGGGGGTCGAGCACATCCACGCCACGCTCGAGGGGCTGGACGCCGCGATCGACGAGACCGTCGCCGCCCTCTTCCTCGAGCCCGTGCAGGGCGAGGCCGGGGTGGTCGACCTGCCCGCAGGGTTCCTGCGCCACGCCCGCGAGCTGTGCACCCGAAACGGCGTGCTGCTCATCCTCGACGAGGTGCAGACCGGCGCCGGCCGCACCGGCGAGTGGTTCGCCTACCAGCACGACGGTATCCAGCCGGATGCGCTCACGCTGGCGAAGGGGATCGGCGGCGGCCTGCCCATCGGCGCCCTCGTCACCTTCGGGGCGGCGTCGGAGCTGTTCCAGCGCGGCCAGCACGGCTCGACCTATGCCGGCAACCCGCTCGTCACGGCCGCCGCCAACGCCGTGCTCGGCGCCATCGAGGCCGACGGCCTGGTCGCCAACGCCGCGCGGCGCGGCGAGCAGCTGCGGGAGATCCTCGCCGATTTCGGTTCCCCCCTCATCGGCGAGGTGCGCGGCCGCGGGCTCCTACTCGGTGTCGGGCTGACCGAACCGGTCGCCACCCGCCTGGCGGCCGCGGCCCAGAGCAACGGCTTGATCGTGAACGCCGCAAACGAGTCCACCATCCGTCTGGCCCCGCCCCTCATCGTCGGCGACGACGAACTGGCCGATTTCGAGTGCCGATTCGGGCTCGCTCTGGCCAGCCTCTAGAGTTGAACGATCTATTCCCCAGAAGCGAAAGTGACACCGTGACCCGCCATTTCCTGCGCGACGACGACATCTCACCGGCCGAACAGGCCGAGATCCTCGACCTTGCCCTGGACCTCAAGCGTGACCGATTCGCGGTCAAACCTCTGGCCGGCCCGCAGACCGTGGCTGTCATCTTCGACAAGTCATCGACCCGCACCCGGGTCTCCTTCGCCGTGGGGATCGCCGACCTCGGCGGCAGCCCGCTGATCATCAGCACCGCGAACAGCCAGCTCGGTGGCAAGGAAACCGCCTCCGACACGGCCCGCGTGCTCGAGCGCCAGGTGGCCGCGATCGTCTGGCGCACCTACGGCCAGGCCGGACTCGAGGAGATGGCCCTCGGCACCACGGTGCCCGTCGTCAATGCGCTGTCCGACGACTTCCACCCCTGCCAGTTGCTCGCCGACCTGCTCACCATCCGTGAGCACCGCGGCGACCTGGCCGGTCAGACCCTCGCGTTCCTCGGCGACGGCGCCTGCAACATGGGCCAGTCCTACCTGCTCGCCGGCGCGACCGCGGGCATGCACGTGCGCATCGCCTCCCCGGTCGGGTACACGCCCACCGACGAGGTCGTCGCGGATGCCGCGGCGATCGCCCTGCGCACCGGCGGCTCCGTGGAGCTCTTCACCGACCCGGTCGCGGCCGTCACCGGCGTCGACGTGGTCGTCACCGACACCTGGGTGTCGATGGGCAAGGAAGAGGAGAAGGCCACCCGCCTGGGCGACCTCGGTCGCTACCGTGTGGACGCCGCCCTGATGGCGCTCGCGAAGCCCGACGCGCACTTCCTGCACTGTCTGCCGGCTGACCGCGGTTACGAGGTGACCGCCGACGTCATCGACGGCGCGCAGAGCATCATCTGGGACGAGGCCGAAAACCGCCTGCACGCCCAGAAGGCGCTGCTCGTCTGGCTGCTCACCCAGAACAGCGCCTAACGCCCCGGCGGGCGTCACAGCATGACCGTAAACTTGATCAGATCGAATTTTTAGGGAGAACCATGGCTGAACGCGTTGTGCTGGCATATTCGGGCGGACTCGATACCTCGGTTGGCATCGGCTGGCTGAAGGATGCAACCGGCAAAGAGGTCGTGGCCCTCGCCATCGACGTGGGACAGAGCGGCGAGGATATGGACGTCATCCGCCAGCGCGCCCTGGACTGCGGCGCCGTCGAGTCCATCGTCGTCGACGCGAAGGACGAGTTCGCCAGCGACTACGTCGTGCCGGCCCTCAAGGCCAACGCGCTCTACCAGAAGCGTTACCCGCTCGTCTCCGCGCTCAGCCGCCCGCTGATCGCCAAGTACCTCGCCTCCACGGCCAAGGAGCTCGGAGCGAACAGCGTCGCGCACGGCTGCACCGGCAAGGGCAACGACCAGGTGCGCTTCGAGGCCGCCGTCGCCGCCCTCGCGCCCGACCTCACCTCGCTCGCCCCGGTGCGCGATTTCGCCCTCACCCGGGACAAAGCCATCGAATACGCGGCGCTGCACGACCTGCCCATCGCACAGTCGAAGAAGAGCCCCTACTCGATCGACCAGAACGTCTACGGCCGTGCGGTCGAAACCGGCTTCCTCGAAGACCCGTGGAATGCCCCGATCGAAGACCTCTACACATACACGCAGGACCCGGCCGTGACTCGCGAGCCCACCGAGGTCGTCATCAGCTTCGACCAGGGTGTTCCCGTCGCGATTGACGGCGTCGCCGTCACCCCGCTGCAGGCCATCGAAATGATGAACCTGCTCGCCGGCAACCAGGGCGTCGGACGGATCGACATCGTCGAGGACCGCCTCGTCGGCATCAAGAGCCGCGAGGTCTACGAGGCCCCCGCCGGCATCGCCCTGATCGCCGCGCACGAAGAGCTCGAGAACATGACCGTGGAACGTGACCTGGCCCGCTACAAGCGCACGGTCGAGTCCAAGTGGGCCGAACTCGTCTACGACGGCCTCTGGTTCTCCGGCCTGAAGCGCGCACTCGACGTGTTCATCGACGAGACGCAGAAGCACGTGACCGGCGACATCCGTCTGAAGATGCATGCCGGCACCGCCGTCGTCACCGGCCGCAAGTCCACGCAGAGCCTCTACGACTTCAACCTCGCCACCTACGACACCGGGGACACTTTCGACCAGTCCATGGCCAAGGGTTTCATCGAGCTGTGGTCGCTGCCGAGCAAGATCTCGGCCCGCCGCGACCTCGCCGGCAAGTAGGGCTGACGTGGCTGGCGACACGGACACGCACGAGAACCGCGCGGGCAAGGCGGGCGCCCTCTGGGGTGGCCGCTTCGCCGGGGGACCGTCGCCGGAACTGGCGAAGCTGAGCAAGTCGACCCAGTTCGACTGGCCGCTGGCTCCCTACGACATCCGTGGTTCCCAGGCCCACGCGCGGGCCCTGGCCGCGGCCGGTTACCTGACCGCCCCGGAACTCGTCGCCATGATCGCCGGCCTCGACACCCTGATGCAGGCCGTGGTCGACGAGAGCTTCCTTCCCGCGGAATCCGACGAGGATGTGCATTCGGCCCTGGAACGCGGCCTGATCGACATCGTCGGCGTCGAACTGGGCGGCAAGCTGCGCGCCGGCCGCAGCCGCAACGACCAGGTCGCCACCCTGGTGCGGATGCTGCTGCGCGACAAGGCGAAGGGCATCTCCGCCCACGTCATCGACCTGATCGACGCCCTGGCGTCGCAGGCCGAAGCGAACGACGAGGCCATCATGCCGGGCCGCACGCATCTGCAGCACGCCCAGCCGGTGCTGCTCGCCCACCACCTGTTCGCGCACTGCTGGCCGCTCGTGCGCGACCTCGAGCGGTTCACCGACTGGAACACACGCGCCGACTACTCGCCCTATGGGTCTGGTGCCCTGGCCGGCAACACGCTCGGCCTCGACGCCAACCTGGTGGCGGCCGACCTCGGCTTCAGCGCCGTGGTCGAGAACTCGATCGACGGCACCGCGAGCCGCGACCTGGTCGCCGAGTTCGCGTACATCACCGCCCAGATCGGTATCGACCTGTCCCGTCTGGCCGAGGAGATCATCCTCTGGAACACCCGCGAGTTCGGTTTCGTCACCCTCGACGACTCCTACTCCACCGGGTCGTCGATCATGCCGCAGAAGAAGAACCCGGACATCGCCGAGCTGGCCCGCGGCAAGGCGGGGCGCCTGATCGGCAACCTGACCGGTCTGCTGACCACTCTCAAGGGGTTGCCGCTCGCCTACAACCGCGACCTGCAGGAAGACAAGGAGCCAGTCTTCGACTCGATCGAGACGCTCGAGGTGCTCCTGCCGGCCTTCAGCGGAATGATCGCGACCCTGACCTTCCACACTGAACGGATGGCCGAGCTCGCCCCCCAGGGATTCTCCCTGGCCACCGACGTCGCCGAGTGGCTCGTCAAGCAGCAGGTCACGTTCCGGGACGCGCACGAAATCACCGGTTCGCTGGTGAAGTTCGCGGAGCGGAACGGGCTCGACCTGCACGAGGTGGACGACGCCGCGCTGCTCGCGCTGTCGCCGCACCTCACGCCGGACGTGCGCGAGGTACTCACCATCACCGGTTCGGTGTCCCGCCGCGACGGCCAGGGCGGGACCGCCCCGGTGCGCGTGGCGGAGCAGCGCGCGGCGCTCGTCACCCGGGTGCGCGCGCTGGCGGCTGCGCTCGGCATGTGACACTCGCCGACGGCATTCTGGCGCGACCGGCGGTTGAGGTCGCGCCACAGTTGTTGGGCGCGCTGCTCGACCGCGCCGGGGTGCGGCTGCGCATCACCGAGGTGGAGGCCTACCTCGGGCAAGGGCTCGACCCCGGCTCGCACGCCTTCCGTGGCCAGACCCGGCGGAACGCGTCGATGTTCGGCCCGAGCGGGCACCTCTACGCGTACTTCAGCTACGGCATGCACGTCTGTGCGAACATCGTCTGCTCGCCGGGCGGCGAAGCGTCCGCCGTGCTGCTGCGCGCCGGCGAGATCGTCGACGGTGTCGCCGAGGCACGGATGCGCCGCCCCACCTCACGCAGCGACCGCGACCTGGCGCGCGGCCCGGCCCGGCTCACGCTGGCGCTCGGCATCGGGCTGGGAGACGACGGTGCGGACCTCGGTGAGGCGCCGTTCACGCTGACCCTGCCTCCCGAACCGGTCGCTTTCCGCAGCGGACCCCGCACCGGAGTCGGCGGCGCCGGCGGGGGGGCGGAGTATCCGTGGCGATTCTGGATCCCGGGCGACGCGTCGGTGTCGCCGTACCGGCGACATCCGAAGCTGGGCGCTGAGCCCGACTCTCGCTAGGCGCGCGTCGTCGACAGGCCGGCGTCGCCGACAGGCTCGGGCCGTCGACAGGCTCGGGCCGTCGCCGGGCTCGCGCCATCACCGGGACCCGCGCTGGGGCATCCGGCGTCATATAAAAGCGGAGATTTTCGGGAAACGCCGGTTCGGGGGCCGACCGGCGTGTCGCGAAAATCTCCGAGGTTACGTCAGCGCGATCGGCACGGATGTCCCGGGTCGCGCGGCAGGTTCGGGTCACCGGATCCCGGCAAGCTCGACCGCCGACCGGCGCCTACGTCAGGGCGATCTGCACCAGGGCGGCGCACGCGCACGCCCAGATCAGGCTCGCCAGCGTGCCGATGATGAACCGCTCCCGGGCCTCGGCCGTGGCCAGCTCGGTGAAGCGGCCGACGCCCTTGATCGCCACGACGACCGCGATGGCCTCCGGGAAGCCCGCCAGGATCGCGCCGGCCACGGCGAGGCGCTCCAGGATTCCGATCATCAATCCACCGCGCAGCACCTCGTGCACGAAAGTGCCGTGCGTTCCGGCCGTCCCCTCACCATCGGGTACACCGGTGGCATCCGGTGCATCCGGTGCATCCGGTGCGCCGGCATCAACCCCGGACGCGCGGCCCGGCTCCGGTGTCACGGGAGCGCCGCCGTTGTCGACCAGGATCCCGCCGTGCTGGCCTTGGGGCACGGAGTTGTTCGTGGCCAGCCTCAGCGCAAGCAGCGCCGCCGGGCCGCCGCCGACCACGGCGAGACCGAGGGCCACCATGCCGAGGAGCACGCCCGACACGGTCGCGCCTCCGGGCGAGGGGAGGGCGGCGATCATCAGGGCCGCGGCGAGGGCGCCGCCGGAGACCGCGGCGAACTGCGGCTTCTGGCGCCGGAACGCGAGGATGGCGAAGACCAGCGAGCCGGTGGTGACGACCAGGAGGGACATCCAGTAGAGGTAGGCAACGATCGGGAAGGACGAGGAGATCATGCGGCAGGGTCCGTTTCGGTCGTGGCGTGCTCGAGGTTCTCCAGCAGCCTAACGAGTGCGGGCTGGGCGGACTGGTCGACCCTCCAGAGGGCGATTCGGATGCGCTGGCTGACGGCGGCGGGGGAAATGCCGAGCTCGGCGGCGATCTCCACCTGGGACATCCCGCTCGCCAGCAGGTCGATGGCCGCCCAGCCCTCCTGCGAGCGACGCTGGCGAAGGAGCAGCAGATTGGTGATGAGTGCTTCCACCCCGTCGGCGTCGAGCAGCGGAGCAGAGCGGCCAGCAGTACGGCCAGCAGTACGGCCAGCGGCCGGATCAACCTCGAGACTGAACCGGGCCTCGGCCTTCTTTGCCCGCGTCACGGCCGCGCGCGCCGCGACGAACGCACCGCCGGAGGCCTGCCGGGTTGTTTCTGGAAGAGGGGTGCGCACCTCGCCGATGCCGAGCCCGATGCTCCAATGGCCCGCGCGATGCAGCGCGAGAACGGCGGCAAGGGCCGTGCCGGCGTCGGGCAGCAGTAGCTGGATCTCATCGCCGGACGTCTGGTCGGGCGGCAGCGTGAACGCCGGGCCGTACGCGGCCACGAGCTCGGCGATCATCTCGCCGGCCCGATCGCGATCGTTGCGGCTGTCGACCTGGTCGGCCGTGATGACGAACATGGGCGGGACCTCCGACGGAGTTGGCGGGCTGATATGAAGCTTCCACGATGAATCTACACTAATTCAGCCTATAGGCTTAATATTTGCCGATCAAGGTGTGGTCCTGAATTCCCGGGCAGCGAGTCGGGCGCTGATATCCTTGGCTCGTGTCAGATCCAGCCATCCTCGCCCTGCAAGCCAACGACCCGACCTTCGACGACGTCTGGGAGGAGATCTCCTGGCGAGGCCTGGTACAGGTGTCCACCGACACCACCGAACTGCGTGAGCTGCTCGCCGGCCCGCCGGTCACGTTCTACTGCGGCTTCGACCCGACCGCCCCGAGCCTGCACCTCGGCAACCTCGTGCAGCTGCTGCTCATGCGCCGGCTGCAGCTGGCCGGACATAAGCCCCTCGGCCTGGTCGGCGGGTCCACCGGACTGATCGGTGACCCGCGCCCCACGGCCGAGCGCACCCTGAACTCTCGGGATGTCGTCGGCGAGTGGGTGGGCTACCTCCAGGCCCAGGTCTCGCGCTTTCTGAGCTCGGAGGGCGACAACGCCGTCACCCTGGTGAACAACCTGGACTGGACCGCCCCCCTCAGTGCCATCGACTTCCTGCGCGACATCGGCAAGTACTTCCGGGTCGGCAGCATGCTCAAGAAGGATGCCGTGAGCGCCCGGCTGAATTCCGACGCCGGCATCAGCTACACCGAGTTCAGTTACCAGGTTCTGCAGGGGATGGACTTCCTCGAGCTCTTCCGCACGTACGGCTGCGTGCTGCAGACCGGAGGCAGCGACCAGTGGGGCAACCTCACCAGCGGTATCGACCTCATCCGCAAGGCGGAGGGGGAGAGCGCCCACGCCATCGGCACCCCGCTGATCACGAACAGCGACGGCACCAAGTTCGGCAAGAGCGAGGGCAACGCGGTCTGGCTCGACCCCACTCTCACCAGCCCGTACGCGTTCTACCAGTTCTGGCTCAACACCGACGATGCCGATGTCCTCAACCGGCTGAAGGTGTTCACCTTCCTCACCCGGTCCGACATCGAGGAGCTCGGGGGTGCCGTGGCGACGGAACCGTTCAAACGCCTCGCCCAGCGCACGCTCGCCGTGTCCGTGACAAGCCTTGTTCACGGCCGTGCCGCGACGGATGCCGCCATCCAGGCCGCGCATGCCCTCTTCGGCCAGGGTGAGCTGTCCGATCTCGACGAGGCCACCCTCGAAGCCGCGCTGCGAGAACTCCCGAACACGACGACCGCCCCGCACGCCCCCGTGGTGCAGCTGCTGGTCGACACCGGACTCAGCATGAGTCTGAGCGAAGCCCGCCGTGCCATCAGCCAGGGTGGGGTCTATCTCAACAACGTGAAGGTGCTGAGCGATGACCAGACCATCGAGGGTGCCGTGCTTCCCGGGGGAGTGGCCGTGCTCCGCCGCGGGAAGAAGACCCTGGCCGGCGTTTTCGTCGTCTGATTCAGAGACGGATGTCGCCTGGTCGNTTCCGCCCCGTTGGGGCGTGACACGCCCGGGCGGTTGCTGGTTTTGACGGTCCGGTGTGTCGGCCGTAATGTATTCAAACGTACCCCACAGGTGCGGAAAGCCGCAGAGCTTCCCGGCCTCATGTGGAACCACAGTTTTTCGCTTCGTCTCATGCTTGTTCCTGTTTCAGGTGGGTGTGGGGGAGGCCTAAGATGGTAACTCTCTCCGGCTGAGTGTTTGGTCTGGTGGGTGGTTGTTCGAGTCGCTTTGGCGCACTTGGAATCGGCTGCTTTCCGTGATTTGACAGGGTGTGGCCGGGCAGCTAAGTTATACAAGTTGCCTCGAAGCGACAGCCCCTTGGTGGGTTTGAAGTCGAGTGCGTCCGATCCTTGAGAACTCAACAGCGTGCACAATGTCAAATGCCAAAAACCTCGGCCGTAGGGC
>NZ_SOGO01000011.1:0-134085 GCF_004403415.1 Cryobacterium sandaracinum | reverse complement strand
GCTCGCTGTGAGGCCGGGCCTGGGCGTCGTGCACGGGCCGGCCAACCGTGCGGGACTCGTTTAGGCGGGCCTGTTTGCGGGCCTCGGTCCAGGCGGCCTTGCGAACTTCGTCGAGGGCTTCCGTGGCCCACTTCACGACGTGGAACGGGTCCGCGCAGCGGACTGCGTTCGGGCAGCGTGCTGCGACGACCGACGCGATCCACGCGGCCCCATCCGCGGAAACATGCGTGATCAGGGCTGATCGTTCCGCGCCGAGCGCATCGAAGAACGTGCCCAGGGTGGCCTTATCCTGGCCGGGTGCAGCCCAGACCAGGCGCCCCGAATCGTGGTCGACGACCACGGTCAAGAACTTCCGGCCGCGCTTGTAGGAGATCTCATCGATCCCGATCCGGGTGAGCCCGGCGAAGGGATCATGGAGCTTTTCCGTGTCAGCCCAAACCCGGGTGATGATCGCCCCGACCGTGCGCCACGCGATCCGCATCAACACGGTGACCGCGGCCTTAGACGTCTGCGTGGCCAGCCACGCGACCTGAGAGTCAAAGTGATGCGTGTGGCCGGCCTGGTGCCTGGCCCACGGGACTGCGGCCACGATCACCCCGTGCTCCCGGCACGACACCCGCGAGGAATCCGCCTCCAAGTAGACCTGGATCGTGCCCGCGTCCAAGGCCCGCCACCGGCGCCGCCCCGCACCCCTGTCGTAGCGCGGGCAACGTTTCAGGCAGACCCCGCACCGGTGCCGCGCCGACCCCGTCGGCCGCACCGAGGCCACCAAAACACCCGCCACCGGGTCCAGATTCAGGTCCTCAACGACCGTCTTATCGACACCCAGCAAAGTCCGCCATAAAGTTAGAGACCGCACGCCGTATTCCTGCCCCTTGAGTTTCTGTTCCTAGACAGTCAGAAACCTAGACAGGAAGCGGCGTGCGGCCGTTAAGGCGCTCCGAAACACCCACAGATGAAGCAGGAGAGCCGAGATTTTGGCTAGATCAGGTGTTTCAGGCCCAAAACTGGCGGTTTCGACTGAATTCTCCGTCGAATTGGTTAGGGCAGCCCAGGCTAAACGAGCAGCTGGTGCTTGGCGAGCTCGCGGTAGAGCGGCGTCGAGGCGACCAGCTCGGAGTGCGTGCCGGTGCCGATGACCTGACCGTGGTCGAGCACCACGATCTGGTCGGAGTCGACCACGGTCGACAAGCGGTGCGCGATCACGATCAGGGTACGGTCCACGGCGACCGCGTCGATCGCGGCCCGCATCTTCTGCTCGTTGACGCCGTCGAGACTCGAGGTGGACTCGTCCAGCAGCAGGATGGGCGGCGCGGCCAGCAGGGCGCGCGCGATCGCCAGCCGCTGGCGTTCGCCGCCGGAGAGCATCACGCCGGACTCGCCGACCGCCGCGCCCAGCCCGGCCGGGTCGCGCTCGAGCACCTCGGAGAGGTTCACGGCGTGCAGCACGGCGATGCACTCCTCGTCGGTGGCGTCGGGCGTGGACAGGGTCAGGTTGTCTCTCAGCGAACCGGCCAGCACGGGGGCGTCCTGTTCGACGTAGCCGATCTGCGAGCGCAGCGCGGTGCGGTCGAGGGTGCGGATATCCAGTCCCCCCATGCGCACAACGCCTCCGGTCGGGTCGTAGAAGCGCTCGATCAGGGCCAGGATGGTGCTCTTGCCGGCACCGGACGGGCCGACCAGGGCGGTGCGCTTGCCGCGCGGGGCGTCGAAGGAGACGCCGCGGAGCACCGGGCGGGGCTTGCCGGCGGCGTCGGCGTCGCTGCGCTCGGTCGCCCGTTCGGTCGCCTGTTCGGCAGCACGGTCGGCCGCGGCCGCGGAGCGGTCAGCGGCCGCGAGATCTGCCTCGACGAGGTCGGGTTCGGCCAGCACGGCCTCCATCACGGCCGGAACCACGATGGCGGTCTCGAGCACGAACGGAGCCGCGACGGCGGTCTCGATCATCGCGTTCTCGGCGGCGACGAGCTCGGCATCGGAAGCCGTGTGAGCGGAACGCCCGGCATCGGAAAGAGCGGCGGAATCCGCCGACGCGGCCGCAGCAGAGCCGATAGTCCCCGCACCGGCTGCGGCGCCGGCAACACGGCCGACACCGGCAGCACCGGCCTGCGACCCGGCCTGCGACCCGGCCTGCGACCCGGCCTGCGACCCGGCCCGCGACCCGGCCTCCGCACCCGCGGCATCCGTCGCTGCCGAGGCGACCAGGTAGCCGAACTGCACGTTCTCGAACGAGATCGCCGGGGCATCCGGCCGCACCGACTCGTTGGCGGCGCCGACCGTGATGGCCAGAGGGGCGATGTCGCGGTCGAACTGGTCCTCGGTGGGCAGGTCGATGATCTCCTGGATGCGGCCGAGGGCGCCGAGCGCGGCGTTCACGGAGGTGATCGCGCCGAACGCCTGGCCGAGCGGCACGATCATCAGAAACAGGAACAGGATGAACGCGATCAGGTCCGCGATCGTGATGGTGCCGCTGGCCACGCGGAAGCCGCCCACGCCCAGCACGACCAGGAACGACACCTGCATGGCGATGCCGGCGATCGGCACGACGAGGGCCGAGATCCTCGCGACCTGGATGCCCATCCGCCAGGCGCCCTTGGCGTCCTCCTCGACGGCGGCGATCTCCCGGTCGGTGGCGTTCGAGGCACGCACGGTGCGCACCGCGCTGATGGCGCGCTCGACACTGGCGGCGAGGTCGCCGACCTTGGCCTGCGCGGCGAGGCTGGCGGCACGGATGCGCTGCGACAGCAGTGTGACGGTGACCACCGACACGGCGATCACCAGTACCGTCAGGCCGAGCAGCACCGGATCGATCACGAGCATGGCGATGAGCGCGCCGACGAACGTGAGCGACCCGCCGATCGCCTCGACCAAACCCTGGGTGAGCACGGCCCGCAGCAGCGTGGTGTCCGACCCCACCCGGGAGACCAGGTCGCCGGTGCGGCGGGTGTCGAATTCGCTGATCGGAAGGCGGAGCATCCGCCCGATCAGTTTGCGGCGGCTGGAGAGCACGACGCCCTCACCGGTGCGCTGCAGCAGATAGTGCTGGTAGCCGCTGATCAGGGCGGAGATGACGACGAGTGCGACCAGCGCCCACACCAGGCTGCCGAGCGCGTCACCCTCCTGCACGATGGTGATGACCTGGCTGACCAGGAGCGGCTGGGCGAGGCTGGCGAGGGCGCCGAGGATGCTGAGTACGATGACGAAGCCGAGCACCTTCTTGTGCTCGAGCAGATACGGGACCAACTGGCTGAACGTTGCGCGGGGTCCGCCGGCATCGTCGCGGCGCCCCATCCGGCCGAGGCGACCGCGACCGGCCGTGCGACCGGCCGTGCTGGTGGGCGGGCGGGCGGCGGAACGGGGGTTGCTGGGGGTACTCACTGAATGATCTTAACCGCATCCCGCTTGGGATGGGCCCGGCGGTCTCCAGCAGGGAACCGTGCCGGAGCCCGTCGTCGTGGCCTGGAATCTCGTCACGAGGCACCAGGATTTCGCCGCCGTGGACGGCATCTCCTTCGAGGTGGCGCCCGACGAATCCTTCGGACTGCTCGGCCCGAACGGGGCCGGCAAGTCCACCACCATGCGCAGGCTGGGCGCCGTCTCGACCCGCACCGGCGAGACCTATGATCCTGCTCGGCCTGGCCTTCACGACCCGGCGCCTGCGCACCCTGTTCCTCGACTGACCCGGGTCTCGACAGGTTCGACCACCGGTGGTCGAGAGCTGGCCGAGAGCCGGCCGAGAGCCAGGTCAGTGCTCGATGTCGATGTCGCGGGTCTCGCGGCTCAGCAGCAGGGCGACCAGGGCGATCACGGCCATCACCGAGAGGTAGACGCCGACCCAGAACGGGCTGCCCTCGCCGAGGGTCCACAGCCAGATCGCGATGAACGGAGCCACCGCCGCCCCGAGGATCGAGCTCATGTTGTACGCGAAAGCGGAGCCGGTGTAGCGCACGCTGGTCGGGAACAATTCGGGCAGCAGCGCGCCCATCGGCCCGAAGGTCATTCCCATCAGCGGCACGAAGAGCAGGCCGAATCCGATGATCGCCAGGGTCACGAAGATCAGGGTCTTGCGGCGCCCGTGCCTGTCGGCCCAGGGGCCGGAGGCCAACGTGAACACGCCGAAGAACAGCACGTAAGTGGCCAGCATGATGAAGGTGCCGAGGATCAGCTGGCGCCAGTGCGACCGGAACACGGCCGCGAGCAGCAGTTTCTCCACACGCTTGGTGGCGACGACCTGTGTGAAGGCGTCGGATTCGACCAGGCGCGGGCGTACCCAGAGGCCGACGACGACCATCACCGCGGAGAAGAGGAACGGGATGCGCCACGCCCACTCGAGGAACGCGTCCGAGGGGCGGGTCGGGTCGTCAGCGGGTCGGGTCATCACCGGGCAGGGCCAGTGCGATGGCCAGGAACAGGTCCTTGGCGATGATGAAGCCGAGCGGGGCGCCGACCTGCGGGAACGTGCCGTACCAGGCGCGCTTGCCGACCGGGGCGTTCTCGGTCGCGACCAGCGCGGCGCCGGACCACTCCCCGCCGAGTGCGAAGCCCTGGGCGAGGCGCAGGACCACGAGCAGGTCCGGCGTGAGCCAGCCGATCATGGCGTAGGTGGGCAGCACCCCGATCAGGAAGGTTGCGATGCCCATGGTCAGCAGTGCCCCGACGAGAGTGGCCTTGCGGCCCCTCTTGTCGCCGAAGTGGCCGAAGACCAGCGCGCCGATGGGGCGGGCCACCATGGCCGCGCCGAAGACGGCGAACGACGCCGGCAGCGCCGTGGTCTCGTTTCCGGTCGAGAGAACAGGTGCGGGAAGTCGAGAAGGGCGGCCGTTTGTGACAGCCGCCCTTGCACCCTACGTCCGGAGTCTCGGCTCCGCTAATCCTCGGCTCACGCTCCGGAAACGATACGGATGCCGCCGCATTATGGTCGTGTCTTACTCGCGCAGCTTCTGCAGCAGCTGAGCGGTCGCGATGGCCGCCGCGGCCGCCTCCTCGCCCTTGTCCTCCTTCGAGCCGGGCAGGCCCGCCCGGTCCAGGCCCTGCTGCTCGTCGTCGAGGGTGAGCACGCCGAAACCCACCGGCTTGCCGGTGTCCAGCGCCACCCGGGTGAGGCCATCCGTTGCCGCCGACGACACGTACTCGAAGTGCGGGGTGCCGCCACGAATGATCACGCCGAGCGCGACAACCGCGTCGGCGCCGTTGTCGAGGGCCACTTTGCACGCAACCGGCAGCTCGAAGCTGCCGGGAACCCGCACGAGCGAGTAGCGGGCACCGGATGCCTCGAGCACCCGGGTCGCACCGGCGATCAGCCCGTCTGTGATCACGTCATGCCAGCGTCCGGCGACGATCACGATGTCCAGCCCGGTTCCGTCGATCTCGATCTCCGGGGAGCCTGCTCCGCTCATAGTGCGATTCCTTTCAGCATGTCTGCTTCTGTGATGTGGTGGCCCATCCGGTCGCGCTTGACGGCCAGGTAGTCCTGATTGTGCGTGCCGACGCCGACGACGAGCGGCACTCGCTCGGTCACGGTGATGCCGTGCGCCTCGAGCTGGCGCACCTTCTCCGGGTTGTTGGTCAGCAACCGCACGGCGGACAGGCCCAGGTCGTGCAGGATGGCCGTGGCGGCGCCGTAGTCTCGGGAGTCGGCGGGAAGGCCCAGCGCCACGTTGGCGTCGAAGGTGTCCAGGCCGTCCTCCTGCAGCTTGTAGGCGCGCAGCTTGTTGATCAGCCCGATGCCGCGGCCCTCCTGGCCGCGCAGGTAGACGACGACGCCGCCGAGCTCCTGAATGGTCTCCAGGGCGGCATCCAGTTGAGGCCCGCACTCGCATTTGAGCGAGCCGAACGCCTCACCGGTGAGACACTCGGAGTGCACCCGCACGATCGCGCCGTCGGCGGGGGTGCCGGAGACGATGGCCACGTGGTCGGCGCCGGTCATCCGGTCCCGGTAGGCGCGCACCTGGAAGTAGCCGTGCCGGGTGGGCACTGTGGTCTCCACCTCGAAGTCCACCCGCGGCGATTCGAGGATCGGGCTGACTGTGGGCAGCTCGGTGTCGGTGTGGAACTCCTGCAGGTAGGCGATCAGGTCCTTGATGGTGATCACCAGCACGCCCTCGCGCTCGCCGAGGGCGAGGAGCCCGGGCAGGCGCATCATCTCGCCGTCTTCGGCGACGATCTCGCAAATTCCGGCGACCGGTACGAGGCCGGCCAGTTTCATCAGGTCGACGGCCGCCTCCGTGTGGCCGTCCCGCTCGCGCACACCGCCATCCCTCGCGCGCAGCGGCATGATGTGGCCGGGCCGGTGCAGGCTGGACGGCGTCGAGGCCGGATCGGCCAGCACGCGCAGGGTGTGCGCGCGGTCGGCCGCGCTGATCCCGGTGCTGAGCCGGTCGGCCGCGTCGACCGACACCGTGTAGTTCGTGCCGCGGGGGTCCTCATTGTTCGGCACCATCACCGGCAGATCGAGCTTGTCGGCTAGGTCGTTGGTCATCGGCGCGCAGATGAAGCCGGAGGAGTACCGCACGGTCCAGGCGATCCACTCCTGCGTGGCCATCTGGGCGGAGATGATCACATCGCCCTCATTCTCACGGCCCTCGTCGTCGGCGACGATGACCGGTTTCCCGAGCCGGAGGGCATCCAGCGCGGTAGGGATGTCGGCGAGGCTCATGAGTGGCTCCTTTTCGATCCGGCGTCCGCCAGGGCGAGCATGCGCTCCACGTGGCGGGCCAGGATGTCGGTTTCGATGTTGACGTGATCGCCGATCGTGCGCTGTCCCAGCGTCGTAACGGTGAGGGTTTCGGGGATGAGAGAGACTTCGAACCACTGGTCCGGTTCGCTCGCCGGGCTGATGTTGCTGACGGTCAGCGAGACGCCGTCCACGGCGATGGAGCCCTTGCCTACCACGAGCGGGGCGAGTTCGGCGGAGAGGCTGAACCGCAGCACCCGCCAGGCCTCACCGGGGGTGACGGCCAGCAGGGTGCTGGTGCCGTCGATGTGGCCCTGCACGATGTGGCCGCCCAGGCGGTCGCCGACGAGGGCGGCGCGCTCGAGGTTGACCGGGCTGCCGGCGCGGGCGGCATCGAGGGTGGACATGAGGAGGGTCTGGGCCATCACGTCGGCGGTGAAGGTGTCGCCGGTCCGCTCCACCACGGTGAGGCAGACGCCGTTGACCGCGACCGAGTCGCCGTGGCCGGCGTCGGCTACGACTCTAGGGCCGCGGATGGTGAGGCGGGCGGCATCCGTGAATCGCTCCACCTTCTCGACCTGGCCGAGTTCCTCGATGATTCCGGTGAACATGATTGTCCTATCTCGGCCGGGCAACGACGAGGAGGTCGTCGCCGAGTCGGTCGTAATGGTCGATGGCCAGGCGGCGCTGGTCGGTGATGCCGGCCACCCCGATGTCGCCCAGGGCGAGCCGGGCGCCGCCGAGCAGCGTGGGCGCGAGGTACACGAGGTACTCGTCGACCAGCCCGGCCGCGACGAACGCACTGGCGAGAGTGGGCCCACCCTCGATGAAGGCGTGACGGATGCCGCGCCGGTGCAGGTCGTGCAGCACGGCCAGCAGATCGTCGGTGGCGAAGAAGAGGGGCGGATGCGGGTGGGCGCGGAGGGCGGCGTCGTTGGGGATACCGCGGGTGCCGATCACGACCGGCACCGGCTGCGTGGGCAGAAGCTTTCCAGCGGCGTCGCGGGCGGTCAGGGCAGGGTCGTCGGCGAGCGCGGTGCCGGTGCCGACGAGGATGGCGCCGGCTGCCGCGCGCCGCCGGTGCACGTCCTGCCGGGCCTCCGGTCCGGTGATCCAGCGGCTGGTCCCGTCGTCGGCCGCCGCGCGCCCGTCGAGGCTCGACGCCCACTTGAGCGTCACGAACGGGCGCCCGAGACGGGCGGCGACGAGCCAGTCGGCGAGAAATGGTTCGACCTCGTCGGCGAGCAGCCCGCCGGTGACGTCGATTCCGGCGCCGTGGAGCCGGTCGGCCCCGCCCGAGGAGCCGACGCCGGGGTCGGCGACGGCGTAGACGACCCGGCGGACGCCGGCGTCGATCAGGGCGAGCGAGCAGGGGCCGGTGCGGCCGGTGTGGTTGCAGGGTTCGAGGGTGACGACGGCGGTGGCACCGCGGGCGGCGCCGGCGGCGAGCCGGCTCAGGGCGACAACCTCGGCGTGGGGGGTTCCGGCGCCGAGATGCCAGCCTTCGGCCAGGACCTGCCCGGAATCGTCGAGGAGAACACAGCCGACGCGGGGGTTCGGGCCTGTGGCCGGCCCATTCGCGGCCAGCGCGAGCGCACGCCGCATGGTGGCCTCGAGCTCCGCTTGGTCCGTCATTCCCGTCCTGTCCGTTGGTGCAACGAACTCCGGGTTTTCGGTGCGGCGAACACCATGTGGGTTGCGAAACCCGCCGACCGACCGGAATGGTCCATCGACTCGTGCGCCTCTCATCCGGACTTTAACCGTCGGTGCTGGAATTTCACCAGCTCAACCGTTCCGCTTTGGGAGCGGCACGGGTCGCGGACTTTCACCGCCGGTTCGGACTTACACCGACCCCGGAGCACGTTTCATATAACTACTACTAGTTATATCCCAACGCGTCGGCCATAGAAAAATTCCCGTTCGAGAGTGCGGCCTGCGATGGGCGCTCACGACTGCGGATGCGCGGCGACGGCCGGTTGGAGGGCCCGCGGCGGCCAGGTGCTGGCGCCGAGTTCCCGGGAGATGTTCCGGGCCGTCTCACGCAATCCGTTCAGCACGCTGGAGTCGGGAGGCCACTCGCTCGACGGTACGACAACGGCGACCGCGGCTATGACATTGCCACGGGTGTCGACCACGGGCGCCGCGATCGACGACTCGCCCAGCACGGCCTCGTCCTCTTCGGTGGCGATGCCGTCGCTCACGATCGACACGAATTGGATGGCCAGCTGAGCCGGGTCGGTGATCGTGGCGCCGGTGAGACTGCGCAGGGGCCTCCCCAGCAGTCCGGAGGCGTATTCCGGACTGTATGCGAGGAGAACTTTGCCCATTGCCGAGGCGTGGGCCGGGATGGACAGGCCCGTTTCGGGCATCTGCTGGCTGCCGTCAGGCCGCGGGTTGTGGTGAATGATGATGACCTCGTCGAACAATTGCACCCCCAGACGTGTGGACAGTCCGGTTCTGCGCGCGAGTTCGAGGGTCCAGCGCATGGCCCGCGCGCGCACGTCGAGCGTGTCGAGGTAGACATTCGAGAGTTTGAGCAGGGCCGGGCCGAGCATGTACCGGGTGCCGCCAGGCTCCTGCGCGACAAGACCGTGGCCCTGCAGCGATTTGACGATGCCGTGCACGGTCGAGACCGGCAACCAGAGTTCGGTGGCGAGTTCGGTTATGCCGAGGTGGCGTGCGCCCTGCAACGTCGACAGCACTTTCGCCGCACGATCGATGGCTTGAATCACAGCTGCACCTCCGGTTGATTCCTTAAGTATGCCGCGTCACCAACGCGTCTTCATGCGACGTGTTGACATTGGGCCACTCTCTGGAGGATATTCGACATTATCGAATTGCGTTCTGTATTTCTTTGAGTCGCGAGGGAAAGTGTCTCGCGGATCCAGCTCGAAAAGTTCAACGGAGAGCAAACATGAAGATAATCCTGGAGGTCTCAACATGAAGAAACTAATCAATTCCCCGGAGACGGTTCTCGCCGATTCCCTCATCGGCGTGGCGGCCGCACACCCGGAACTTCGCGTCGACCACGTCAACCGCATCATCTACCGGACAGACCCGACCAGAGCAGGCAAAGTCGCCCTGCTCTCTGGTGGGGGAACCGGCCATGAGCCGCTCCACGGCGGTTTCGTCGGTGTGGGAATGCTTGACGCGGCCTGCGCCGGGGCGGTCTTCACCTCGCCGACACCCGACCAGATGCTCGAGGCCACGAAAGTCGTGGACAGCGGAGCGGGCGTGCTGCACATCGTCAAGAACTACACGGGCGACGTGATGAACTTCGAAATGGGCGCGGAACTGGCCGCGGCTGAGACCGGGATCGAGGTTGCCGTCGTGGTCGTCAACGACGACGTCGCGGTCGAGGATTCCACCTTCACCGCAGGCCGCCGGGGCGTCGGAACCACTGTCCTGCTCGAGAAGATCGCGGGTGCGGCAGCCGAGGAAGGCCGCGACCTCGCGGCCGTCACCGCGGTGGCCCGCCAGGTCAATGAGTCCGGCCGTTCCATGGGCGTGGCCCTCAGCAGCTGCACGGTTCCCGCGGCCGGGAAACCGACCTTCGAACTTGCCGAAGGCGAGATGGAGATCGGCGTGGGCATTCACGGGGAGCCGGGCCGCCGCCGGGTGCCGCTGGCCGGGGCCGCCGAGGTTGCCCGTCTGCTCGTCGAGCCGATCCTCGCCGACCTGGACTTCACCGGCGCCCCGACGATTGTGATGGTGAATGGGCTGGGCGGAACCCCGTTGATCGAGCTCTATGTCATGTATGCCGAAGTCAGGAAGATCCTCGACGCCGCCGGCATCACGGTTGCCCGCTCCCTCGTGGGCAACTACATCACCGCGCTGGACATGGCGGGCTGTTCCGTCACGATCCTCAAGGCCGACGAGGACCTGCTTCATCTGTGGGATGCGCCGGTGAACACCGCCGGGCTGCGCTGGGGAATCTAGCACCATGACGAATGACACGATCAGCCTTGATCAGCTCACCGGCTGGCTCACCCGTTTTCGCGACTTGGTGACCGAGCAGGTCTCCTACCTCACCGAACTGGATTCGGCCATCGGCGACGCGGACCACGGCTCGAACATGACCCGCGGCATGGATGCGGTCCTCGGGAAAATCCAGGCCTCACCGGTCGTGGCCGTCGACGAACTGTTCAAGGGCGTGGGCATGACCCTGGTGACGTCCGTGGGTGGTGCCAGCGGCCCCCTGTACGGCACCTTCTTCCTGCGGATCGGTACCTCGGCAGGACCGGTCAGCACCCTGGACGCGCCCGGCCTGGCGGCCGCGCTTCGTGCAGGGCTGGGCGGCGTCGTTGCCCGCGGCAAGGCCGAGGCCGGGGATAAGACCATGTTCGACGTCCTCGCTCCCGCGCTCGACGCGTTCGACGCCGACCTCGTCGTTTTCTCCGATATCTCCTCGGCGGCCCGTGCTGCCTACTCCGCTGCACAAGCGGGGCGGGATGCCACCGCACCCCTGATCGCCCGCAAGGGCAGGGCCAGTTACCTGGGGGAACGCAGCATCGGCCACATCGACCCGGGAGCCGCGTCGACGTCGCTGCTTTTCCAGGCCCTGGCCGAAATCCTCGACAAGGAGTAGATCGTGATCGGAATCGTAGTGGTATCGCACAGCCCCCGGCTCGCGCAGGCAGCAGTGGACCTCGCAGTGGAAATGGTCGGGGTCAACGGCCCGGCCATCGCGATCGCAGCCGGTGCCGGCGCAGGGGTGATCGGAACGGACGCGTCCAAAGTCGCCGAGGCCATCGCCGAGGTTTCCTCTCCCGAGGGCGTGCTCGTGATGATGGATCTGGGATCGGCTGTGATGAGCGCGGAAATGGCGCTGGAGTTCTCGGACGACCACGACCTGCCCGTCCGGCTCAGCAGCGGTCCCTTCGTAGAGGGCCTGATGGCGGCAGTGGTGCGCGCGGCGGGTGGCGCCACCCTTGACGAAGTGGAACGTGAGGCCCGAGGTGCTCTTCGTGCCAAGCAGAGTCACCTGGGCGACGAGGACCCGGCCGGCCTGCCGGTCGACTCCGGCCCGGCGGCGGAACACACGATCGAGGTGACGTTGCTGAACCCCGACGGCCTGCACGCGAGACCGGTCTCGATGCTCGTCACCGCTATCAGCGCCTTTGAGGCGACGGTGACGGTCGCCAACCTCCGCACCGGCCGGCCCCCGGTGCCGGCTAACAGCCCGACTGCCCTGTTGACCGTCGGCGCCCGGAAGGGCGACACGATCTGCGTCGCGGCGGCCGGGCGGCAGGCTGTGGAGGCGCTCGAGGCCGTGAGTGAACTGGTCGGGAAGGGCTTCGGCGAGCTCGCGGCCGCCCACGCTCCCGCGCCCAGGCCGGCGCGTTCCGCGTCGCGGCCGCGGGGCGGGGCGCCGTCGAGCGGGCCTCTGGGCGTGAGCCCCGGCTTCGCCGTCGGTCCGATCGTGCGGATGCAGGAACCGGTGAACGAGCCGGGGCCGGCAGTCGCACTCCCCCTGCGCGAGCGGGCGGCGGCCGCGGAGAGGATCGTGGCCGCCGCGGCATCTGTAGCCCTGGCCCTGCGGGACAAGGCTGCCCGGGTGTCGGGAGCGGCGCGTGGGATCCTGGAGGCAACGGCGCTGATGGCGGCGGATCCCGGGCTGATCGATGCTGCCGTTTCCCGAGTGACCGGGCAGGGCCACACTCCGGAGCGTGCCGTCTGGGCGGCTGTGAGCGAGGTCACAGCGGTTTTTATGGAGCAGGGTGGGCTCCTCCCCGAACGTGTCTCGGACCTGCACGACGTGCGCAACCGCATCGTGTCCGAGTTGCTCGGCCGACCGGCACCGGGCCTGCCGGATCGTGTGGAGCCGTATGTGCTCGTGGCCCGGGACCTGGCCCCCGCCGACACGGCACTGATCGACCCCACGGTGTGTCGGGCGATCGTCACCGTCGAGGGCGGGCCCACCTCCCATACGGCCATTCTCGCGCGGGCGCTTGGCTTGCCTGCCGTGGTGGCGGCCCGCGATGCGATGGACCTGCCCGAGGGAAGCATGGTGATCGTTGACGGCACGACCGGTGAGATCGTCGTGGACCCCACCGACGACCAAGTGTTGCGAGCCGAAGAACAGATCCGCCGGGTGATCACCTTCGACGGTACGGGAAGGACCAGGGACGGGCACCGCGTGCAGCTCCTCGCGAACGTGGCTTCGCCTGACAGCGTTGCCGCCGCGATCGAGGCGAACGCCGAGGGTGTCGGCCTCTTTCGCACCGAATTCTGCTTCCTCGACCACGCCGAGGCTCCGGGACTCGACGAACAGGTCGCCGCGTACCGGCAGGTGTTCGCCGGATTCCCCGGGAAGAAGGTCACTATCCGAACGCTGGATGCGGGAGCCGACAAGCCGCTGGCCTTCGTCACGGCGGCCGACGAAGTCAACCCTGCCCTGGGCATCCGGGGGTATCGCACAGCGTGGCAGCGGCCGGAACTGCTGGACACCCAGCTGCAGGCCATCGCAGCGGCGGCCGCCGCGGAAGACGCCGACGTCGGCGTCATGGCGCCGATGATCGCGACCGTCGACGAGTCCGTGGACTTCGCGGCCCGCTGTGCCGCGCACGGCCTGCACAACGTGGGCGTGATGATCGAGACTCCCGCCGCCGCTATCACGGCTGGCCCCATCCTCGAACGGGTGGACTTCGCGAGTCTGGGGACCAACGACCTCGCCCAGTACACCATGGCGGCCGATCGGCTGATGGGGGAGCTCGCCCTGCTCAACGACCCCTGGCAGCCGGCGGTCTTGCGGATGATCCGTGAGGCCTGCCAGGCCGGTCTGGCGGCCGGCAAGCCGGTCGGGGTCTGCGGTGAGGCCGCGGCAGATCCGATGCTTGCCGCCATCCTGGTGGGGCTCGGGGCGACCAGCCTGTCGATGTCCCCGCGAGCCCTGGGCGGCGTGGCCGAGTTCCTACGCGGCGTGACGGTGGACCAGTGCCGGGATGCCGCACTCGCCGCGGTCGCCGCCGGCAGCGCCGGCGCGGCGCGATCCGCCGCCGCGCTCCTGCTGGAGCCGACACGGGCGTAGCTGCCGGTGTCGGCCCCTCCCGGGCGTCCGATCTGCACAAATGTGCAACGCTGGCTTTCAGAAACAGCGACGTATTTCCTGTAAATCCTGAATAGCATTCAAAAAATTGGCCAAGAGCGCGTGTTTGTGCGTCAGATCCGATCTTTGAGCCGTGACATCAGACTGGGCGGATGTGCCGGAAACCGCTCGGAGGGTGCGCTCGCACGGTCGCCCGCTGCAGGGCAGCCGATGTCGGTCGAATCGGCGGGCGTAATGTGAAATCTGTGCCCCGGAAGACCGGTTCACCGCCACCGTCCCACAAAGATGTAGACGCAGTTCGACCAGGAAGAAGTTCCACGATGACCACTTCAATCCGCACAGTCATGAGCCCCGGACGTTACGTCCAAGGCAAGGGAGCGATCGATCGCCTCGGCGAATTCGTATCCCAGATCGGCTCCGCCCCCCTGATCGTCGCTGATGACGTCGTGTGGGGTTTCGCAGGGCAGCAGGTCTCGGCGAGCTTCGCTGCTGCCGGCCTCCGCGTCGAACGGGTCGAATTCGACCGCTTTGCGACTGCGTCCGCGGTCGACGCGCTGGTCGAGAAGATCCGCGTAACCACGGCCGACGTGATCATCGGCTTGGGCGGCGGAAGCACGATCGACTCGGCTAAGGCCGCCGGCTTCCTGGCTGGAATTCGTTGGGTCAGCGTGCCCACCGTGGCGTCGACCGACGCTCCCACCTCCGCGCTCTCGGTGATCTACACGGAGGAGGGCGAGTTTGTCGAATACCGTTTCTTCCCGCGCAACCCCGACCTCGTGCTGATCGACACCCAGATCGTGGCCAACGCGCCGGTCGAGTTCCTCATCGCCGGAGTCGGCGACGCGCTGGCGACCTGGCTCGAAGCCCGGGCCACGGCGGCTGCCCATGCGACCACGATGGCCGGGGGGCTGCCGACCCAGACCGGCACCGCGCTGGCCAAGTTGTCGTGGGACGTCATCTGGGAGAACGCCCTTCCGGCCCTAGATGCCGTGCGTGACAACCTGGTCACACCTGCTCTCGAGAAGCTGGTGGAGGCGAACACGCTTCTGTCCGGACTCGGTTTCGAGTCGGGCGGTCTGGCCGCCGCCCACGCCATCCACAACGGCCTGACCGCGGCCCCGCAGACCCACGGTCTCACCCACGGTCAGAAGGTGAACATCGGCTCGCTGACCCAGCTGGTCCTCGAGGGCGCGCCACGGACCGAGGTGGAAGACTTCATCGAGTTCACCACTCTCGTCGGATTGCCCACCACGCTGACCGAGATCGGTCTCAGCCTGGACGACGAGAAGGAGCTGAGGGCCATCGCCACGGCGTCAACCCTGCCGGGTGAGACGATTCACAACATGCCGTTCGTGGTCACTGCAGACGACGTTCTCGACGCCCTCAAGTCGATCGAGGGGCTCTCGCGGTCCGTGCGCGCGGCGCGCGGCCTGCCCGCTCCCGTTAAGTACGTGCAGAAGCATTGATCCGTCGGCCCGCCGGTCGCCACGAACCCTCAGTGGCCGCCTGCGGGCCTCCGTCTGCTCACTCGCACAGTGCCCGGGCGCTGCTCTCGTCGATGAACAGATCGGTGATCAGGTTCGCGGCCAGCGCGCCGCGGAGACTGTCCACCTTGGACTGGCCCGAGACGACGCAGATGCGCCGGGGGGTGCGGCGCAGCACCGACAGTTCCGGGCCGGTGCCGCGATCATTGAGCGGGATGCCGTCGGTCGAGCCGTCCGCGCGGTAGAAGACTGTCGCGACGTCGCCGACGACCCCGGCGTCGCTAAGAGCGGTGAGCTCGTCGTCGTCCAGGTAGCCTCCGACGTAGACGTGACTGGGGACGTTGGAGAAGGGCGAACCCACGCTGAAGAGCGCGACGTCCATGTTCCTCTGCATTTCCAACAGCCGGCGCAAGCCGCGCTCCCGCCAGTACGCCGTGCGTGTGGCCGGGTCGTCGAAGAAGGTGGGAACCGGGAACTGTTCCAGGCGGGCGCCGAACGCGTTGCTGAACCGCTGCAGGATCTCGTTGGCGTAGTCGAGGCCGGTGCTGCGTGTGTTGCCGGCGCCGTTCAGCTGCACGATCTGTGCGTTGTGAGTGCGTTTAGGGGTCACGTGGCGGCTGACCGCATTCATCGTGGATCCCCAGGCGATGCCCATGATCATGTTCGAGTCGAAGAACTCGCCGAGAATCCGTGCAACCGAGAGGGCCACGCGCTCCAACCGATCGACGTCGCTGGCGTGGTCGGGCACCGGCACGACGTGTGCGGTGACCTGGAAGCGGTTCAGGATGAGCTTCTCCACCCGGCTCGTCGCGTCGAGCGGGGACCGGATCTGGATGTCGACCAACCCGCTGGTTCTGGCCTGGCTGAGCAGACGGGACACCGAGGAGCGGGAGGTGTGCAGTTCCCGCGCGATGGCCTCCATGGTCAGGTCCTGCATGTAATACAGGTGGGCCGCCGTGAGCGCGTCACTGGTTCGGTCCGACAGGGACGGATCGTCTGGATGGGCCATTTTAACTCCTTGCACGTATGTTCAAACCTCTTGACCGTTTGTGTCGAACCTAGCAGGGTAGAAGCAATTCCCCTCCACCCACAGAGAAGTGAGCGAATAGTGCTGTCCACACCCGATCAGTCATCTTCCGCACCGTCACAGTCCAGTGGTGCCGCCGCCCAGGCCGCCATCCAGGACCGCCCCCGCGCTCAAGTTCTCATCATCGGAGCCGGCATCAACGGCATCGCGACCTTCCGCGATCTGGCCCTGCAGGGCGTGGACGTCGCCATCGTCGACAAGGGCGACTACGTTTCCGGCGCATCCTCGGCCTCCTCGCACATGATCCACGGCGGTGTGCGCTACCTCGAGAACGGTGAATTCCGCTTGGTCAAGGAGTCTGTGGAGGAGCGCAACAGCCTTCTCAAGATCGCCCCCCATTACGTCAAGCCGCTCAAGACGACCATTCCGATCTACTCCACCTTTTCCGGAGTGATGTCGGCGCCGATGCGGTTCCTCACCCACAAACAGAGTGCGGCCCAGGAGCGCGGAGCTCTACTGATCAAGATCGGCATGATGCTCTACGATTCCTTCTCCCGCGACGGCGGCAATGTGCCCCGGCACGAATTCCTCGGCAAGAAGGCGTCGCTCGAAGTGCTGCCGCAGATCAACCCGGGCCTCAAGTACACGGCCACCTACTACGACGCCTCCATGCACGACCCGGAGCGCCTCGCCCTCGACGTGCTGGCCGACGGCCTGGCCGCCGGCACCCACGCCCGGAGCGCCAACTACATCGAGGCCGTCGGCATGGATGCTGCGGGTGTGCGCCTGCGCAACACGGTCTCCGGCGCCGAATTCAGCTTCGAGGCCGACATCGTGGTCAACACGTCCGGACCGTGGACCGACCTCACGAACACGGCCCTCGGCCAGGCCAGCACCTATATGGGCGGCACCAAGGGGTCGCACGTCGTGCTCGACAACCCCGAACTGCTCGCCGCGACCGGCGGTCGCGAGATCTTTTTCGAGCACAAAGACGGCCGCATCGTGCTTATCTTCCCGCTTGCGGGCCGCGTTCTCGTCGGCACGACCGACCTCGAGCACGACATGACTCAGCCGGCGCGCTGCACCGAAGCCGAGGTTGACTACTTCTTCGAACTCGTCAACCACGTTTTCCCAAAGGTGGCCGTCGACCGGTCGCAGATAGTGTTCCGGTTCGCCGGCGTGCGCCCGCTGCCCCGCCACGACGACGAGGCGCCCGGTTTCGTCTCGCGCGACTACCGCATCGAATCGCGCCCGCTCGGCGCCCGGCACGGCACCCTGCTGAGCCTGGTCGGCGGCAAGTGGACGACCTTCCGCGCCCTGGCCGAACACCTGAGCGGCGACATCCTGACCCTGCTCGGCCTGCCGCGCACCGTCTCGACGGTCGGCCTGCCCATCGGTGGCGGTCGAGACTTCCCGGCGACGGATGCCGCACGCGGGGTCTGGGTTGCCGCCAACGGCGACAAGGTCGGCGCCGAGCGTGCCGATGTGCTGCTGACCCGGTACGGCACGCGCGCCACCGAAGTGATCACCTGGCTCACCGCCGAACCGGACGCGCCGCTCATGCAGCACCCCGGCTACACCCGGCGCGAAATCGAGCTCATCGCCCGGGCGGAATCGGTCATGCACCTGATGGACCTGCTGCTGCGCCGCACCAGCATCGCTTTCCGCGGCGAAGTGACTCTGCCGCTGCTCACCGAGCTGGCCGGCGTGCTCGCACCGGTCCTCGGCTGGGACGCCGCCCGGAGCGCGCATGAGGTCGACACCGCGGTGAACACACTGCGCGACATGTACGGCGTGCACCTGGCCCCGGCGGAAACGCCGGCCGTGCCGGCCGTCTAGGTACTGCTCGGGACTGCCCTGCGGGCGGGCGGGCGCTGCGGTCGCCTGCCCGCAGCCTGCCCTCCGGCCCGGCTCCGTACCCGCAGACTTGAAGGCTGATCTGCACAAACGTGCAGAAAGGTCAGGACCACCGGCGGTCTCGAGTCGCTAGGTTTTCTACTATCCGTTTCCTTCGCTTTCTTCATTTCAATAATCTAAAAGGATGTCAACGTGGACAATCTCGGTATCGTATTCCTCTCGGAAGTGGTGGGAACCGCTCTCCTGATCCTGCTGGGCTGCGGGGTGGTCGCCAACGTCGCCCTGACCAAGAACAAGGGCTTCGGCGGCGGATTCCTGATGGTCACCATCGGCTGGGGCCTCGCGGTGTACGCCGGCGTGATCGTCTCCTATAACTCGGGCGCTCACCTGAACCCCGCCGTCACCTTGGGACTCGTGTCGTCCGGGGCCACCGAGTTCGGCTTGGGGGTTCCGGTCAACGCTGTGTCCGTGGCGGCGTACATCGGGGCCCAGTTGGTTGGGGCCATCCTGGGGGCCACCGTCGTCTGGCTCGCCTACAAGCAGCACTTCGACCAGGAACCGGAGCCGGCCAACAAACTCGGCGTGTTCGCGACCGGTCCGGCCATCCGTTCCTACGGCTGGAACCTCATTACCGAGATCATCGGCACCTTCGTGCTCGTCTTCGTCGTCATCGCGTTCGGCGGCGGGCGCCAGGGCGAGAGCGGCGGCCTGGCCGCCCTTGGCGCCCTTCCGGTTGCCCTGCTCGTGATCGTGATTGGCACCTCGCTGGGTGGACCGACCGGCTACGCGATCAACCCCGCCCGTGACCTCGGCCCGCGCATCGCGCATTTCCTGTTGCCGATCAAGGGCAAGCGTTCCTCCGACTGGGCCTACTCGTGGGTGCCCGTCGTCGGTCCCGTCATCGGTGGCCTGCTGGCCGGCTGGACCTCCGCGTTCCTCCTGCCGATCCTCGCGTAGGCACCGCTCGCTTCTTCTTTTTCCATTCCTGAATACCCGTGTACCCAGCATTGACAAAGGAGTTAAAAATGGCACAATACGTCATCGCAATCGACCAGGGAACCACCAGTTCCCGTGCAATCATTTTCGACAAGGCCGGGTCGATCATTTCGACCGGTCAGCTCGAACACGAACAGATCTTTCCCCGGGCAGGCTGGGTCGAACACGACCCGTTGGAGATCTGGAGCAACACCCGTGAGGTCATCGGTCAGGCTCTGGCCAAGGCCAACCTGACCCGCCACGACATCGCGGCCGTGGGCATCACGAACCAGCGCGAGACCGCCGTCGTCTGGGACCGTCACACCGGTATCCCCGTCTACAACGCCATTGTCTGGCAAGACACTCGCACCCAGCCCATCGTCGACCGACTCGCCGCCGACGGCGGTGTCGATCGTTTCAAGGCCCAGGTCGGCCTGCCGCTGGCGACTTACTTCTCCGGCACCAAAATCGTCTGGATCCTCGAGAACGTCGAAGGGGCGCGAGAGAAGGCTGAGGCCGGCGACCTCATGTTCGGCACGACCGACACCTGGATTCTCTGGAACCTGACCGGCGGCCTCGAGGACGGTGTGCACGCAACCGACGTCACCAACGCCAGCCGCACCATGTTCATGGACCTGAAAACCCTGCAGTGGGACGACGAGATCCTCGCGGCGTTCGACGTGCCCAAGTCGATGCTGCCCGAGATCCGTTCCTCCTCCGAGGTCTACGGCATCGCCAGCGGCCACAGCCTGCTGCGCGAAACCCCGATTGCGAGCATCCTGGGTGACCAGCAGGCCGCGACGTTCGGGCAGGCTGCCTTCGACCAGGGTGAGGCGAAGAACACTTATGGCACCGGTAACTTCCTGATCTTCAATACGGGCACCGAAATCATCCACTCCAAGAACGGTCTGCTCACCACGGTCGGCTACAAGCTCGGCGACGCCGAACCGCACTACGCCCTGGAGGGCTCGATCGCGGTCACCGGCTCGCTCGTGCAGTGGCTGCGGGACAACCTGGGCATCATCAACTCTGCGGAGGAGATCGAGGCACTCGCCCTGTCGGTCGAGGACAACGGCGGCGCCTACTTCGTGCCCGCCTTCTCCGGCCTGTTCGCGCCGTACTGGCGTGCGGATGCCCGTGGTGCCCTGGTCGGCCTCACCAGCTACGTGAATAAGGGCCACATCGCCCGCGCCGCCCTCGAGGCGATCGCGTACCAGACCCGCGAGGTGCTGGACGCGGTCAACGCCGACGCCGGTGTTCCGTTGACCGAGCTCAAGGTCGACGGCGGGGCCTCGGCCAACGACCTGCTGATGCAGTTCCAGGCCGACATCCTCGGCGTGTCTGTCGTGCGCCCGGTGGTGGCGGAGACGACCGCCCTGGGTGCCGCCTACGCGGCCGGCCTGGCGGTCGGTTTCTGGAACAACCTCGGTGAGCTGCGGTCCAACTGGCAGGAGGACGCCCGCTGGGAGCCGAGCCTGGACATCGCCGAGCGCGACCGTCTGCTGCGCAACTGGAAGAAGGCCGTCACCAAGTCCCTGGACTGGGTCGACGCCGACGTGATCTAGCCCGCGCCCCCTTCTTCCCCCCGCGTTCCCGCGCGCGCACGACGCACCCCACCGAGACCCGGCGGCCGCCCCTGGCCGCCGGGTTTCGGCATCCGTTCCCCGTTCCCCGTGCCCCGTTCCCCGTGCCCGTGCCGGTCCCCGTCTTCCCCTCGCGCCGGCCGGCATCCGTGCCCCATCGGACAGTTCCTTCGTGGCGCTTCCCGGAGGGCAGCTCCCGTGGGTGGTGTGTGTGGCTAACTCAGGAGATCTACCCCGGCGGCGCCAACGGATGCCGGACTGGTGCAGTTTGTCCCTCGCTTCACAGCCGTTTCTCCTGAATTAGCCACGGGTCGGCGGCGACACCTCGGATCCTCCACAGCACAGGCTGACCGGAGCAGGCCACAGGTGGGCAGCCGACGCGGCAGACGGGGCCCGCGCTGTCCACACTGTCGACATGACTTGGGCAGAGTACTTCCGCGTCCACAATGTGCAGATCGCCGAAACCGGGGCGCTGAACGCCGCCGGCGCCAATTGGCGGGTGCTGAGGGCGGCCGTGGAGAGTGGATATCTGGTGAGGGCGCGTCGAGGGCACTATGCGCTTCCCGATACGGATGCGCACATCCTCGAAGCGGTGCGGCTGGGTGGGCGACTCGCCTGCGTCTCCGCGGTTGCGAATACCGGGATCTTCGCCCTGGACAGCACCTTCGCGCACATCCATGTCGACCCCACCGCTTCCCGGTTGCGGGCGCCGCACGATCGATTTCAGCAGCTCAACGCTCACAACCGAGACGGTGTGGAACTCCACTGGGGTCAGCTGCTCGACCCCTGCGGCGGCACCGAGTTCCGTATCGGGCTGGCCGATGCGCTGGTCCAGGTTTTCCGGTGCCAGGAACCGAGATTCGCGATCGCGTCACTCGATAACGCCTTGTACAAGAGACTGCTCGCGGAGCAGGCCGTGGCCCAGATCTTCGCAGCCCTGCCCGCGGAGTTGCAGTCCCTGCGCCCGCTCATCGACTGTCGCAGCGAATCGGGCCAGGAGACCGTGCTCCGCCTCGTGATCACGGGAGCCGGCTTCGACGTCGAGATCCAGGTCGAGATCGGGGGCGTCGGTCGCGTCGATATGATCGTCGAGGGGCGTATAGCGGTCGAGGCCGACAGCCGGCAGTTCCACGACGGCTGGGAGGCGCACGCGCGCGACCGCACCCGCGACTGCGACCTCGCCATGCGGGGGTACCTGACTCTGCGGGTTCTCTACCGGGACATCATCCACCACCCGGAGCGCGTCATCGCCGCGCTCACCGGCCTTCTGGCGTCGACCAGTCACTACCGCACCTTCATCGTCTAGTCGGTTCCCGGCAAGCCGACATCCGCTCCCGCACCTCCATCGTCTAGTCGGTTCGCGGCAAGCCGACATCCGCTCCCGCGGGGCTGCCGGGTCCGGCTCGGCGGACACCCAACCTGCCGGTCATGCGGTTGAGACCCACCCCCATGTGGCTAACTCAGGAGATCTGCCGAATCGCAGTATCAGACCCGCGTGTTTCCGGGGCGAAGAGGAACGCATATTACGGATGTCCTGAGTTGGCCACGCAGGCAGGAGCCGTGCCTGCTTCGAGCCCGGCGTTGCCGTCAGCGTGGCCGGGCGGCGCGCGCAGCGGGGCGGCCCGCCCGCGGACCCGACCTCCTTGCGGTCGAGACCCACCCTCGTGTGGCTAACTCAGGAGATCTGCCGAATCGTAGTATCAGACCCGCGTGTTTCCGGGTCAAATAGAAACGAATGCGACGGATGTCCTGAGTTGGCCACACCGGGGCAGGCCAGGGGGACCCCAGCGGCACCGTCAGGGGGGGCAGCCGTCAGCGGGGCGGAGGCCAGCCGTCAGCGGGGGCCGGCGGTCAGTGGGGCGAGGCTGCGGGCCGCGAGGGCCCCGGGCAGCGCGGCGAGGCTGGTGATCCGGATGATGCCCAGCCGGGCGGCCTCGGCCGCATCCGCCCCGGCCCCGGCACCACTACCTCCAGCACCACCCCCAGCCCCGGCCGCGGTCCGGTCCAGCCAGACTCCGGTCAGCCCCGCCGCGGCGGCTCCGATCGCGTCCGTGCGCAGCCGGTCGCCCACGTAGACGGTCTGCTCCGACTCCGACCCGAACACCATGCAGGCATGCCGGAAGATGCGAGGATCCGGCTTGGCGAAGCCCAGGCTGCCGGATGCGATCACGTGCTCCAACCGCACGTCGAGCCCGGTGTCCGCCAGTTTGTGCCCCTGAGGCGTCGACTCACCGTTGGTGATCAGCCCGATCCGCACGCCCGGAAAGGCGACGGCCAGCGCGTCGAGGCAGGGGAGCGCATCGGTGTGGAGGCGCCAGCTCGCCCGATAGTGCAGAAAATACGCATCGAACCAGCTCGTCGCAGCCGGCCCGGTCAGGGTCACGCCGTGCGCCGCCGCGAAGTCGCGGGCCCGCTCCCGGCGCTGCCCGGCGAAGTCCAGACTGCCGGCGAGGTAGGCGTGGTAATGCCGCTCTTCCAGGTCGTCCCAGAGCGCCAGCGCCGCGCCGGGGTCGGCGTCGGTGAAGGTGCCGCCCAGAGAGCCGAGGTAGGCGCGGATGCCGTCGGCCATGGCACCGCGATGGGCGAACAGGGTGTCATCGAGGTCGAACAGAACGACCGCGGGCGCGGGCGCGGACATCCGCTACCCGACGACGACGTCAACGACGACGTCAACGACGACGTCGACGACCATGACGAACATGACGACGAGGGGCCGGCCCCGCCCCATCAGTAGCGAGCTCACCACAATCGCCACCACCGCCCTAGCGCCGCGGTAGCAGGCCGACGCGGTCGTAGGCGCGCGCCAGCGTCTCGTTGGCCACCGTCGCCGCCCGGTCCGCGTTGAGGGCGAGGAGTCGGTCGAGTTCGGCCGGGTCGTCGAGCAGCTCGAGAACGCGCGCCCGGATCGGCCCGAACGTGCCCGTGACCACCTCGGCGAGACCCTTCTTCAGGTCGCCGTAGCCGCGGCCGGCGTACTCGTCCTCGATCGAACCCACCGAGCGTTCCGCGAGCACCGAGTAGATCGTCAGCAGGTTGGCCACGCCCGGCTTGTTCTCGCGGTCGAAGACCACGCCGCCCTCGGCATCTGTGACCGCGCGCATGATCTTCTTATTCGTCACTGCCGGCTCGTCGAGCAGCCAGATCACGCCCGCGTGCGACTCGGCCGACTTCGACATCTTCGACGTCGGGTTCTGCAGGTCGTAGATCTTGGCGGTCTCCGTGACGATGGCGACCTCCGGCACTGTGAATGTCTGCCCGAACCGGGCGTTGAAGCGCGCCGCGAGGTCGCGGGTCAGTTCGACGTGCTGACGCTGGTCCTCGCCGACCGGCACGATCTCGGTGTCGTACAGCAGAATGTCCGCGGCCATCAGCATTGGGTAGGCGAACAGTCCCACGGTGGTCGCGTCCGATCCCTGCCGGGCGGATTTGTCCTTGAACTGGGTCATCCGGCTGGCCTCGCCGAAACCGGTGATCGTGTTCAGCACCCAGGCCAGCTGGGCGTGCGCGGCGACATGCGACTGCACGTACAGTGTCGACGCCGACGGGTCGATGCCGCTCGCGATGTATTGGGCGGCGGTGCGGCGGGTGTTCTCCCGCAGCTTCACCGGGTCCTGCGCCACGGTCAGGGCGTGCAGGTCGACGATGGAGAAGTACGCGTCGTGGGTCTGCTGCAGCGCCTTCCAGTTCAGGAGGGCGCCGATGTAATTGCCGATCTGCAGGGAATCGGCGCTCGGCTGCATGCCCGAGTAGAGGCGGGGCTTGGTCATGGGATCAGATCTTTTCGTAGCGTGTGGCCGCCGGCCGGGCCGAAGGCGCGAGTTGAAGGGGAAGTCAGATGGTGTAGTCGACGACCACGGGGGTGTGGTCGGACCAGCGCTGGTCGTAGGCGGCCGCGCGGTCGACGACGTAGCCGGTGACGGATGCCGCGAGCGCCGATGTGGCCAGCTGGTAGTCGATCCTCCAGCCGGTGTCGTTGTCGAACGCCTGGCCGCGCCACGACCACCAGGTGAACGGCCCGTCCACTTCGCCGGACCACCGGCGCCCCACGTCGATCCAGCCGAGTCCGGCCCCGGCGTTGTAGTCCGGGGCGTCTTCGGCGCCGACGATGCGGTCGAAGTAGGCGCGCTCCTCGGGCAGGAACCCGGCGCGCTTCACGTTTCCGCGCCAATTCTTGATGTCGAGCGTGCGGTGCCCGACGTTCAGGTCACCGAGCACGACGGCCCGGTCGCTGTGCGCGGCGAGCTCGGGCAGTCGTTCGAGCATGGCGTCGAGGAACCTGTACTTCTCGACCTGCTTCGGGGTACCCACCTCGCCGGAGTGCACATAGGTGCTCACGACGGTGATCAATTTGCCGTTGACCTCGTAGTCGGCTTCGAGCCAGCGGCCGGCGCTGTCGAATTCGGCGGCACCGAGCTCGACCCGGTGGATGGCCGCGGTCGATCGGCTGGCCAGGGCCACCCCGGCCCGGCCCTTCGCGGTGGCGGCGTCGTGCAGGATGCTCCACCCCGGCCCGAGCAGACCCTCGAGGTCCTCGGTCGAGGCACGCACCTCCTGAAGGGCGAGGATGTCCACGTCGCGTTCGGACAGCCAGTCGCCCATTCCCTTGCGGAAGGCGGCGCGCACGCCGTTCACGTTCACGCTCGCGATCCGCAGGCGCTCGCCGGCGAAAGCCGCGGACACAGCGGAGTCGGCGGAGGCGGCGGAGGAAGCAGGGTCGGACGCGGCCGGGGTGGAAGCGGCAGTCGAGGCGGAAGGCATTCCCCAATTCTACTTTGGCTCAGGCCTTGGGGCCGTCGTTCGTCAGCTCAGCGGCTCGCTTCTCGGCGGCGCGCAGGCGACGCGTGGTGAGCAGCCGCTGGGGCCAGGCCGCGGTGTCGTGCGCGAGGCGGGCCTCCCGAAGCTCGGCCTGCACCACCACGCGGAACGCCTCCTCCTCCTGCCGGCGCTTCTCGGTGGCAACCTCATCCGCGCTGATCCGTCGCGGTGAGAACCCGGCGTCGTCCATGCCGACGGCGATCCAGGATGCCGCGAGCAGTGTCAGGGTGCTGGTCAGGTTGAACCAGATCAGGAGTCCGATGATCACCGCGAATGCGGCGAGCAGCGGGTTGCGGCCGGCGCCGGCGAGCAGTGTGCTGCCGAGGACCTTGAGGACACCGAGGCCCACCGCGCCCAGAATGGAGCCGGTGATGAGCTGGCGGACGGGGATCCGCACTCGCGACAGCACCCGGAACAGTGCGGCGAGGGTGATCGTGTCGATCAGGAGCACGAGGAGCAGGCCGACCGCTCGGGCGGCGCCGTTGAACCAGAACGAATCCCGGGACACCCCGAAAAGCCCGAACAGGGCCCCGAGCGCCTCGGTGCTCGCGATCGAGATCAACGCCGATACCACGAGCACGACCGCGAACAGCACTCCGAGGCCCAGCTCCCGCAGCTTGACGAGGAGGATGAAGGTCTTGTCGGGCGGCATCCGGAAGATCGTGCGCACCGCCTGCGCCGTTGTCGAGAGCCAGCCGAGCACGGTCGCGAGCAGACCGACCAGTGCGATGACGCCGGACCAGCCGAGGACCCTGGCGTCGGCGAGGACGCTCGGGTCAATCACGCCTTCCTCGCCGATCAGCCCGGGCACGGACTGGTTGATGAAGGAGTAGAGCGTCAGCTCGAGGTCGGGATTGGTCGTGATCCACAGTCCGGCGATGGAGAAGGTCAGCCAGAGGGCCGCGAACGTCGCGAAGATGGCCTGGTAGGACATGCCGCCGGCCAGGATGCCGCCGCCGCTTTCACCGAACCGGGTGAAGACCCGCACCGGGCGCGAGCGCATGACCCGCGCGATGAGGGTCTTGATCCGGTCGATCGCCGTGGGAGTGTTCACCCGCTCAGCCTAAGCGGCAGCCGGGCAGCGGAGAAAGCGAAAGGCCGGTATCGCCACGACGAAACGTCGTGACAAGACCGGCCCCAGGGTTCGGACCGGCTACACCATGCCGCGCAGCATGGCCTGCTTGACCTCGGAGATGGCCTGCGTGACCTGTATCCCGCGGGGGCACGCCTCGGTGCAGTTGAAGGTCGTGCGGCAGCGCCACACGCCTTCCTTGTCGTTCAGGATGTCGAGGCGCACGGCGGCGTTGTCGTCGCGCGAGTCGAAGATGAAGCGGTGCGCGTTGACGATCGCGGCCGGACCGAAGTACTGTCCGTCGGTCCAGAACACCGGGCAGCTCGACGTGCACGCGGCGCAGAGGATGCACTTCGTCGTGTCATCGAAGCGTTCGCGCTGGGCGACGGTCTGGATGCGCTCCTTGCCATCGGTGGGGGCGTTGTTCGCCACCAGGAACGGTTGCACGGCACGGAACGATTCGAAGAACGGCTCCATGTCCACGATCAGGTCCTTCTCCAGCGGCAGGCCCTTGATCGCCTCCACGTATACCGGCTTGGTGATGTCGAGGTCCTTGATCAGGGTCTTGCAGGCCAGGCGGTTGCGGCCGTTGATGCGCATGGCGTCCGAGCCGCAGATGCCATGCGCACAGGAGCGGCGGAAGCTCAGTGAGCCGTCCTGCTCCCACTTGATCTTGTGCAGAGCGTCGAGCACGCGGTCCGTCGGGTACATCTGTACGTCGAAGTCGTCCCAGTGCGGTTCGTCGTCGACCTCCGGGTTGTACCGGCGGATGATCAGGGTCACGGTGAAGGACTGGATTTCCTCCGGCACGACCGGCGCACTCGCAGTTGTCGGTGCGGTTGCGGTAGCGGTAGCGGTTGCGGTACTCAACTCAGTACTTCCTTTCCATCGGCTGGTAGCGCGTGATGGTGACCGGCTTCCAGTCGAGCGCAATGTGGTCGGCGGCGTCGGCGGAGAGCGGGTCTCCGGTCAGGTAGGCCATGGTGTGCACGAGGTAGTTTGCGTCGTCGCGCAGGGGGAAGTCGTCGCGCATGTGCCCGCCGCGGCTCTCCTTGCGGTTGCGTGCGGAGTACACGACGACCTCGGCCAGGTCGAGCAGGAAGCCGAGTTCGACGGCCTCGAGAAGGTCGGTGTTGAACCGGCGTCCCTTGTCCTGCACGCCGATGTTCTTGTACCGCTCGCGCAGGCCGTGGATCACGTTGGTGACGTCGGAGAGCGATTCGTCGGTGCGGAACACCTGCGCCTTGGCGTCCATCGTCTCCTGCAGCTCCTTGCGGAGCACGGCGATGCGCTCGGTTCCGGTCGAGGTGCGGATTCCTTCCAGCAGCTCCCGCACACCCCGGGCCGGGTCGGTCGGCAGCGGCGTGAACTCGGCCGTCGTGACATAGGCGACGGCGTTGTTGCCGGCGCGCTTGCCGAAGACGTTGATGTCGAGCAACGAGTTGGTGCCGAGGCGGTTGGAGCCGTGCACGGACACGCAGGCGCATTCGCCGGCCGCGTAGAGGCCGGGCACGACGGTCGTGTTGTTGCGCAGCACCTCCGCGTTCACGTTGGTGGGGATGCCGCCCATCGCGTAGTGCGCGGTGGGCATGACCGGCACCGGTTCGGTGACCGGGTCGACGCCCAGGTAGGTGCGGGCGAACTCGGTGATGTCGGGCAGCTTGGTCTCGAGCACCTCGGCACCGAGGTGGGTGCAGTCGAGGTACAGGTAGTCCTTGTTGGGACCGGCACCGCGGCCTTCAGCGACCTCCTTGACCATGCAACGGGCGATGATGTCCCGCGGGGCGAGGTCCTTGATGGTGGGCGCGTAGCGCTCCATGAACCGTTCGCCGGCCGCGTTGCGGAGGATGGCGCCCTCTCCGCGCGCGCCCTCGGTGAGCAGGATGCCGAGGCCCGCCAGTCCGGTCGGGTGGAACTGGAAGAACTCCATGTCCTCGAGCGGCAGGCCCTTGCGCCACACGATGCCCACGCCGTCGCCCGTGAGGGTGTGCGCGTTGGAGGTGGTCTTGTAGATCTTGCCGAACCCGCCGGTGGCGAAGATGAACGCCTTCGCCTGGAAGACGTGCAGTTCGCCGGTGGACAGGTCGTAGGCGACGACGGCCGAGGGCTGGTCGACCCCGTCGACCGGTGTCATGACCAGGTCGAGCACGTAGTACTCGTTGAAGAAGTTGATGCCGCGTTTGACGCAGTTCTGGTAGAGCGTCTGCAGGATCATGTGGCCGGTGCGGTCGGCGGCGTAGCAGGCCCGCCGTACCGGTGCCTTGCCGTGGTCGCTGGTGTGGCCGCCGAACCGGCGCTGGTCGATCTTGCCCTCCGGCGTTCGGTTGAAGGGCAGGCCCATGTTCTCGAGGTCGATGACCGCGTCGATGGCTTCCTTGGCGAGGATCTCGGCCGCGTCCTGGTCCACCAGGTAGTCGCCACCCTTGACCGTGTCGAAGGTGTGCCATTCCCAGTTGTCTTCTTCGACGTTGGCGAGGGCCGCGGCCATCCCGCCCTGCGCCGCACCCGTGTGCGAACGCGTCGGGTACAGCTTGGAGATCACGGCCGTGCTGGCGCCGGAGCCGGCTTCGATGGCGGCACGCATACCGGCACCCCCGGCTCCCACGATGACGATGTCGAACTGGTGGTAGTGCACACCGTCGATGACGGTGGACTCTGAGGGCGCGGTTGAAGCATCCGTAGTCATATGGGTTTTAGCAGCTCCTAAATGGCCGAGCAAAACGAAGGAAGAAGATCGGCGGGCGAACCGGCCGGGCAAGGGTCGAACGTGAATACCACGAGCGTGCCGAGCACGATCAGGATCACGACGGCCGCCAGGATGGCGGACTTCAGGATGCCGCGGGTCAGACGCTGCGTGGCGTAGTCGTTGACCAGCGTGCGCATGCCATTGCCGCCGTGGATCAGGGCGAGCCAGAGCATGAGAACGTCCCAGACCATCCAGAACGGGGTGGTCAGCTTGCCGGCGACGAAAGCAAAGTTGAGGGCGCTGACGCCCTCGCCGACCATCAGGTTGACGAAGAGGTGTCCGAAGATGAGCACGACCAGCACGACGCCGGAGACGCGCATGTAGATCCAGCCCCACTTCTCCCAGTTCACGCCGCGGGAGCGCGGCGCGCGGGAGTAGGGGCTGCGGGGAGCTTCGATTGTGGATGTCATGGCTCTCCCCGTTCTAGTGGCTGAACACGTTGATCAGGTGGCGCGGCACGAAGGCGAGCATCGTTACCACCCACAGGGCGACCACGACGTAGAACATGGCCTTCTGGTACTTGGCGTTCCAGAAGTCGATCAGGATGATCCGAATCCCGTTGAAGGCGTGGAACACGATGGCCCCGACGAGCGCGGTTTCGCCGAGGCCCATGATCGGCGTCTGATAGCTGCTGATGACCGCGTTGTAGGCCTCCGGGCTGACGCGCACCAGCGCGGTGTCCAAGATGTGAACCAGCAAGAAGAAGAAGATCGCAACACCCGTAATGCGGTGGAGGACCCACGACCACATGCCCTCACGGCCCCGATACAGGGTTCCGGCGGGGCGACGTGATGTCGTCTTCTGCTGGGATGTCAGTGTCGCTGCCTGCTCTGGCATGACCAACCCTCCCTGGCTGTGTGGCGGCCTCGACGAAGCTGGCCGACAATGCGCCGTGCGCGCATGGAACAATTATAAGTGTCTCTGTGCCGAGATAAAACGCGAATGTCCGGCTAGCGCTGCATTGACAGCGGAACCGCAACCATGGCGCGAACGGCGGCTCGTTCGTCGACGACCTGCTCGTAATGCGCCAGCAGCGCGCCGCACACGTTTTCCCAGGATCGACCGAGCACGCTCCGTCGTCCCGCCTCGCCCATCCGCCGCCGCAGCGCAGGGTCCAGGACCAGCCGGGCGACGCAGCGGCGCAGGTCTCTCTCGTCGTCCGGAATGAAGAGGAAACCGTTTTCACCGTGGCTGACCAGGTCGATCGGGCCGCCGGCCCGCGGTGCGACGACCGGCAGCCCGGCGGCGTGCGCCTCCTGCAGGGTCTGGCCGAAGGTCTCCTCGGTGCCCGCGTGCAGGAACAGGTCGAAGCTCGCGTAAGCCCGGGCGAGATCCGCCCCGTCCAGGCGGCCGAGCCAGGTCACCGGCATCCCGGCGAGCTCCCGCTCGAGCGCCGGCCGCGACGGGCCGTCGCCGACGAGGGCGAGACGGATGCCGGGCAGCCCGCGCAGGGCCCGGAACCTCTCCACCTGCTTCTCCGGTGCCAGGCGGCCGACGTAGCCCACGACGACCTCCCCGTTCGGGGCCAGCCGGCTCCGCAGCGCCGACGCCTCCGGGTCGGATCTCCGGTTGGGGTGGTAGCCGACCAGGTCGACGCCGCGGGTCCAGTGCGCCAGCCGCCGCAGGCCGATGCGGCGCAGGTCCGCCATCGACGCGGAGGAGGGAGCCAGGGTGAGGTCGGCTCCCTCGTGCACCCACTTGACGAAACGCCAGACGGACTGCGCGGCCGGGCCGAGCCGGTTGCGGCGGGCGTAGCCGGCGACATCCGTCTGGAAAACGGCGACGCTGGGAACGTCCTGCCGGTTCGCGGCCGCGATGCCCTGTGCGCCGAGCAGGAACGGCGACGCAGCGTGCAGCACGTCCGGGGCGAAATCGGCCAGCAGGCGGTGCACCTGCGGGCTGGGCATTCCCACCGGGAACTGCCGGTAGCGTGCCGCGGGAACACCGTGCACGGGGAACCCGGCGTACTCGGCCGGGGCGCCGGCCGGGGCGATGACCATCGCGTCGTGGCCCGTGCGGGAAAGATGCTCGAGCACCTTGCACACGCTCGTGGTGACTCCGCTGACCGTGGGCAGAAAACTTTCGGTGATGAGTGCAACCCTCATGAGGGTGACCCTAGGCACGCCCTCCGGCGCGCAGGTGAACGCACCGTGAACGGCGTGGACCGGGCGGTAGTCTGGCCGAATGCTGCCTTCCACGGAACCACTCGATCGTTTCTACAGCGTGATTCCCGCCGGTGGGATCGGATCCCGGCTGTGGCCGCTGTCCCGCGCCGACGCCCCCAAATTCCTGCACGACCTGACCGGCTCCGGCCAGACCCTGCTCAGGGCCACTTGGGATCGCCTCGCACCTCTGTCGGGCGAGCAGCGCATCATGGTGGTCACCGGCCGCGCGCACCGCGCCGCCGTCGAGGAGCAGCTCCCCGAGCTCGCCGACCTGAACGTGGTGCTCGAAAGCGAGCCGCGCGAGTCCACCGCCGCCATCGGCCTGGCCGCGGCGATTCTGGAGAAACGCGAACCGGACGTCATCATCGGCTCCTTCGCCGCCGACCACGTGATCAAGGGACACCACCTGTTCCGCCAGGCGGTCGCCGAGGCCGTGCGCGCCGCCGACGCCGGCTACATCGCCACCATCGGCATCCAGCCCACGGAGCCGGCCGTCGGCTTCGGCTATATCAAGACCGCCGGCGCGCTGCACATTGCCGGCGCCGCCAGCGCCCTGTCGGTGGACTCCTTCGTGGAGAAGCCCGACCTTGCCACCGCCCAGGACTACCTGGCCAACGGCACCTATTTCTGGAACGCCGGCATGTACATCGCCCGCGCCGACCGCCTGCTGGAAGAGATCGGGGCGTCCGAGCCCGAACTTCTCGCCGGGCTGCTCGAACTGGCCGAGGCCTGGGATACCCCGCGCCGCGGCGCCGTGGTCGACCGCGTCTGGCCCCGCCTGAAGAAGATCGCGATCGACTACTCGGTCGCCGAACCGGCGGCCGCCCGCGGCAGGCTCGCCGTGATCCCCGGCCAGTTCGACTGGGACGACGTGGGTGACTTCGCATCGATCGCGAAAATCCACGCCAACGGCCGCAAGCGCGATCTCGCCATCCTCGGCGACGGTGCCCGGGTGCTTGCGGACTCCTCGAGCGGGATCGTGGTCAGCCACACCGGGCGCATGATCGCCCTGATCGGCGTCGAGGACATCGTCGTGGTCGACACCCCGGACGCCCTCCTCATCACCACCAGCGCCAACGCGCAGAAGGTCAAGGCCGTCGTCGACGCGCTAAAGCTGTCCGGCAGCAACGACGTGCTCTAATCGGCATCAAACCCCCCGATCGGGGGCATTTTCGGGCCCGATTCGGCCGGGGCGTCCGGCGGGCCTGCCGCGGACCAGTATCGCGTCTTGATAACCTTTCGCCCACGGGCCCGTTTTGCTCCTCTGAGCAGAGAATCATTCGATAGCGTGTAAACCAATACAGCCCCTTGCGAACCCGCGCCGGGCGACCATTGGAGGTCATTTTGACAATCATGAAACGACGGGTCGCATTCAGCGGCCTTGCCACGTTGGGCGTCGTGGCCCTTCTCGCAGCCTGTGCGCCGGCGCCGACCGATGAGGGAACCGCTGGTGGCGGTGCCGAATCCGACTACCTGCCCTGCATCGTCTCCGACTTCGGCGGCTTCGACGACAAGTCCTTCAACCAGTCCAGCTTCGAGGGCATCACCAAGGCCTCCGACGAGCTCGGCATCGAATTCCAGCAGGCCGAGTCCAAGTCGGAAGACCAGTACGGTCCGAACGTCTCGAGCATGGTCGACCAGGGTTGCGACTTCGTCCTCACCGTCGGTTTCGCCCTCTCCAACGCCACCCGCGATGCCGCCCAGGCCGCGCCCGACACCAACTTCGCGCTGATCGACTCCGCGCTCTCCAATGACGACTTCAGCCCGCTGACGCTCGACAACGTGAAGCCGGTGCTGTACGACACGGCGCAGGCCGCGTTCCTGGCCGGCTACCTGGCCGCGGGCACCACCAAGACCGGAGTCGTCGGCACCTATGGCGGACTTCAGTTCCCGTCGGTCACCATCTTCATGGACGGCTTTGTCGACGGCGTCGCGTACCACAACGAGAAGAAGGGCACCGACGTCACCGTCAGCGGCTGGGACAAGACCACCCAGACCGGCCTGTTCGCCGGTGGCTTCGACGACATCAACCAGGGCAAGGCGCTCAGCACCACCCTGATCGACGCCGGCGCTGACATCATCCTCCCGGTTGCCGGACCGCTCTTCCAGGGCACCGCGCAGGCCATTCAGGACTCCGGCAAGGACGTCGCCATCATCGGTGTCGACAGCGACCTGTTCGAGACCACGCCCGAGTTCGCTTCGCTTTACCTCACCTCGGTGCTCAAGCAGATGACGGATGCCACCGAGCAGATCATCCTCGACGACGCTGAGGGTAACTTCTCGTCCACCCCCTACGTCGGCACGCTCGAGAACGAGGGCGTCGACATCGCCCCGCTCCACGACTGGGAGTCCAAGGTCGACCCCGCGGTCATGACCGAGATCGAGGCCATCAAGGCCGACATCATCAGTGGTGTTCTCAAGGTTGAGTCGCCCGCGACCCCGAAGTAGCACCGAAGCAGCACTCAGACGCAGTCGGGGAGGCACGCATCTTGCGGGCCTCCCCGACTGCGTCTGTGGGCGGATGTCGTCGGCCGGGATGCCTGCACACCCAAGCGAACGGCGCCACCCCGCCAACATATGAGCAAGAGCGTCAACTTTCGCTCGTCACTGAATAGAATCGACGACATGAAGCTCGAACTTCGAGGCATTACGAAGCGATTCGGTGCCCTGGTCGCGAATGACCACATTGACCTCACCGTCGAGGCCGGAGAAATCCACGCACTGCTCGGCGAAAACGGCGCGGGGAAATCCACCCTGATGAACGTGCTCTACGGCCTGTACCGGGCCGAGGAGGGCGATATCCTCCTCGACGACGTGGTGCAGCACTTCAGCGGCCCCGGCGACGCCATGGCCGCCGGCATCGGCATGGTGCACCAGCACTTCATGCTCATCCCGGTGTTCACCGTCGCCGAGAACGTCATGCTCGGGCATGAGGAGACCAAGGCGGGCGGTCGCCTCGACCTGCCCGCGGCCCGCAAGCACGTGCGCGAGATCTCCCGACGGTTCGGGTTCGACGTCGACCCGGATGCGCTCGTCGAAGACCTCCCCGTCGGCGTGCAGCAGCGGGTCGAGATCATCAAGGCGCTCTCGCGCGACGCGAAGGTGCTCGTCTTCGACGAGCCCACCGCCGTGCTCACGCCGCAGGAGACCGACGAGCTGATGGTCATCATGCGCCAGCTCAAGGCGAGCGGTACCTCCATCGTGTTCATCACCCACAAGCTGCGCGAGGTGCGCGAAGTCGCCGACCGGATCACCGTCATCCGTCTGGGCAAGGTCGTCGGTGAGGCGTCCCCGACCGCGAGCAACGTCGAGCTGGCCACCCAGATGGTCGGCCGTGCGGTCGACCTCACCGTGGACAAGTCCCCGGCACTGCCCGGTGAGGTGGTTCTGTCGGTGAAGAACCTCACCGTGCTGGGCCCGCACGGTCAGATCCTGGTCAACAACGTCAGCTTCGAGGTGCACAAGGGCGAGATCCTGGCCATCGCCGGGGTGCAGGGAAACGGCCAGACCGAACTCACCGAGGCGATGATGGGGCTCCAATCGCGGGTTTCCGGGGAGATCACCCTCGACGGCAAGTCGCTGCGCGGGCATTCGGTGCGCCAGGTACTCGACGCCGGAGTCGGATTCGTGCCGGAAGACCGCAACGAAGACGGACTGGTCGGTGAGTTCACCATCGCCGAGAACCTCATGCTCGACCGCTCGAACAAGCTCCCCTTCGTCAAACGGTGGAACGTGCAGCGGGCCTTCCTCGCCGCGTTCGCCGAAAAAAAAGTCACAGAGTTCGACGTGCGCGCCCAAGGCATCGAGACCCCGGTCGGCAAGCTCTCCGGCGGCAACCAGCAGAAGGTCGTGCTCGCCCGCGAGCTCGGCCGCGATCTGCGCCTCTTCGTCGCAGCCCAGCCCACCCGCGGGCTCGACGTCGGCTCGGTGGAGTTCGTGCACGAGCGCATCGTGGCCACCCGGGATGCCGGCACGCCCGTGATCGTCATCTCGACGGAGCTCGACGAGGTGGCAGCCCTCGCGGACCGGATCATGGTCATGTACCGCGGTCGCATCGTCGGCATCGTTCCCGGTGACACGCCGCGCGCCGTACTCGGTTTGATGATGGCCGGCGAAACGCCCGCCGGAGAAGGAGCTGCCGCGTGAGCGCGACACAGGGTCCCACGACCGAGTCAGGAACGCCGTCAATCCCGGCCCCCGAACAGCCGTCCCGCTGGAACCAGGCGTTTCGCGAGATCACCACCGGCAACGCGATCATCTCCGTGCTCGCCGTCGTGCTCGCGCTTTTCGTCGGCGGCATCATGATCGCCTTCACCAACGAGGGCGTTCAGGAAGCCGCAGGCTACTTCTTCTCCCGGCCCGGCGACCTGCTGCGGGAAGTCTGGTATTCCGTGTCCGGCGCCTACTCGGCCCTGTTCCAGGGGTCGGTCTACAACTTCCGTCGACCGAGCTTCGCCGCCGGCATCAAGCCGCTCACCGAGACGCTCACCTTCGCGACCCCGCTGATCATGGCGGGGCTCGGCGTGGCGCTGGGCTTCCGGGTGGGCATGTTCAACATCGGTGGCCGCGGCCAGATGCTGATCGCCGCCGCCCTCGGCGGCTGGGTCGGTTTCGCCGTCGACCTGCCCTACGGCCTGCACATGGTCGCGGCCCTCGTGGCCGGCGTGCTCGGCGGCGCCCTCTGGGGTGGGATCGTGGGTCTGCTCAAGGCCCGCACCGGCGCCCATGAGGTGATCACCACGATCATGCTCAACTACGTCGCGTTCTACCTGGTCAGCTACCTGCTGCGTGAGGGCTTCCTGAAGACCCCCGGATCGAACAACCCGAAGAGCCCGGCGACGAAGGTCACCGCGGTCTTCCCCGACCTTCTCGGCTCGACGTACTCGCTGCACTTCGGCTTCATCCTGGCCATCGCCGCCACGGTTTTCACCTGGTGGCTGCTGTCCCGGTCGAACCTGGGCTTCCAGTTCCGGGCCGTGGGACTGAACCCCCACGCGGCGCGCGTCGCCGGCATCAGCGTCAAGCGCATCTACGTCTACGCGATGCTGTTCTCGGGCGGACTGATCGGCCTGGCCGGCATCAACCAGGTGCTCGGCACCACGACCAGTGGTTTCGGCGCCGGACTGGACTCCGGTATCGGCTTCGATGCGATCACGGTCGCGCTGCTGGGCCGTTCCAAGCCCTGGGGTGTGTTCGCCGCGGGCATCCTGTTCGGCGCGTTCAAGGCCGGCGGTTTCTCGATGCAGGCGGCCGAGGGTGTGCCGATCGACATCGTGCTCGTCGTGCAGTCACTGATCGTGCTTTTCATCGCGGCTCCGCCTCTCGTGCGGGCCATCTTCCGACTGCCGGCCCCGGGCTCCGCGCCCCGCCGGGCACTGCCCAACGTTTCCCAGGAGGTGGCTGCACAGTGAGCACCGTTGCCCCGGCCGTCCAGCCCGTATCGTCGACCGCCGACGATCGCCCCGACTTCAAAATCGTGAAGAGTTGGAAGTCGCCCATCGCCCTGGCGATTTTCACCGTCGTCGCCTTCGCGCTCTTCGTGGCCTTCGGCCGCGAGGGCGTCAGCACCATGCGGCTCTCCACCTCGAGCGACCTGATCCAGCTTCCCGATCTCCTGCTGCCCACCCGGCTGACCGGCATCGTCATCAGTGTGCTGCTGCTTGTGATCACGGGCGTGAGCGTGTGGCTGGTGCAGTCCCGGCGTCAGGTGCCGATCTGGCTTATCTCCGTCTACGCGGTGCTCTTCCTGATCGGATTCCTGGTCTGGGCCGCCGCCGGCGAGTCCATCCCGGTGCCCGGGCTGCTGTTCGGTTCGCTCAGCCTGGCTGTACCGCTGATCTTCGGTGCTCTCGGCGGTGTCATCTCCGAACGGGTCGGCGTGGTCAACATCGCCATTGAGGGGCAACTGCTCGCCGGGGCGTTCACCTCGGCCATGGTGGCGTCCCTGACCAACCAGCCCATCCTCGGCCTCGTCGCGGCCATGTTCGCCGGCGTTCTCGTTTCGATGGTGCTCGCCTCGTTCTCGATCAAGTACTTCGTCGACCAGGTCATCGTCGGTGTCGTGCTCAACGTTCTCGTGATCGGCGTCACCGGTTTCCTTTACTCCCAGGTGATGGCGCCCAACGCGGCCCTGCTCAACCAGCCGCCTCGATTCGAGCGGATCAACATCCCGCTGCTCAGCGAGATCCCGATCATCGGACCGGTCTTGTTCCGGCAGACCCTGATCGTCTACATCATGTATGTGGCCGTCGCCTTGGTGTACTACGGCATCTTCCACACCCGGTGGGGCCTGCGCCTCCGCAGCGTGGGCGAGCACCCCCAGGCGGCAGACACCGTCGGCATCAACGTCGGCCGCACCCGGTTCTGGAACGTGTCGCTCGCCGGCGCGATCGTCGGCCTCGGCGGCGCCTACTTCACCCTCGGTTCGGTGGGCGCTTTCGGCAAGGAGATGACCGCCGGAGCCGGCTTCATCGCGCTGGCCGCCGTGATCTTCGGCCGTTGGGATCCGATCCGGGCCACGCTGGCCGCCCTCCTGTTCGGGTTCGCGAGCAATTTGCAGAACGTGCTCAGTGTCATCGGTTCGCCGGTGCCGAGCGAGTTCATGCTCATGCTGCCGTACCTGATCACCATCGCCGCCGTTGCCGGGTTCGTCGGAACGTCGCGGGGACCGGCGGCATCCGGCAAGCCCTACATCAAATCGTGACCGGCGTGAGCCACGGCGCCTCGCCAGCGTTCGGCGACATCGACTGGGCGGCGCTGCGGGAGGCCGCGACGACGGCGATGGCCCAGGCCTATGTGCCGTACTCGAAGTTCCCGGTCGGCGCCGCGGCGCAGGTCACCGACGGTCGTGTGATCAGCGGATGCAACGTGGAGAACGCCTCCTACGGGCTCACCCTCTGCGCCGAATGCGCCCTCGTCTCCGTGCTGCACCTGACCGGGGGAGGCCACCTCGTCGCGTTCACCTGCGTCGACGGCAACGGCCGAACGTTGATGCCCTGCGGCCGCTGCCGCCAGCTGTTGTACGAACATTCCGCGCCCGGCATGCTGCTGGAGACGGTGTCGGGTGTGCGCACCATCGATGAAGTGCTGCCGGACGCCTTCGGGCCCAGGCAGCTCGCCGAATACCAGGAAGAGTAGCTGTGAGCACCAATCAGAACCGTATCGAGGCCTTCGACGCCGTGGACCTGATCCACGCCAAGCGTGATCGGGGTGAGCTCAGCACGCCGCAGATCGACTGGCTGATCGACGCGTACACGCGCGGCTACGTCGGCGACGAGCAGATGGCCGCCATGACCATGGCGATCTTCCTGAACGGCATGAATCGCCGGGAGATCAAGGATCTCACCATGGCGATGCTGAGCAGCGGCGAGCGGATGAGCTTCGCCGGACTCGGCAAGCCGACCACCGACAAGCACTCCACCGGCGGCGTCGGCGACAAGATCACCCTGCCGCTGATGCCACTCGTGGCGGTCTTCGGTGCGGCCGTGCCGCAGCTGTCCGGCCGCGGCCTCGGCCACACCGGCGGCACCCTCGACAAGCTCGAATCCATCCCCGGCTGGCGTGCGCACCTCACCAACGAGGAGATGTTCGCGCAGCTGCAGGAATTCGGCGGCGTGATCTGCGCTGCGGGCGGCGGTCTGGCCCCGGCCGACGGCAAGCTCTACGCGCTGCGCGACATCACCGGCACCGTCGAGGCGATCCCGCTGATCGCGTCGTCGATCATGTCGAAGAAGATCGCGGAGGGCACCGGCGCCCTCGTCCTGGACGTGAAGTTCGGGTCGGGCGCGTTCCTGAAAGACATCGAACGGTCCCGGGAGCTCGCCCGCACCATGGTCGCCCTCGGCGAGGACGCCGGCGTGGCGACATCCGCTCTGCTCACCAATATGAACGTGCCGCTCGGGCTCGCAATCGGAAACGCCAACGAGGTGCGTGAATCGGTCGAGGTTCTCGCCGGCGGCGGGCCGGCGGATGTCGTCGAGCTCACCGTGGCCCTGGCCCGGGAGATGCTCGCTCTGGTGGGCATCACCGACGTCGACGTGGAATCCGCTCTCACGGACGGACGCGCCATGGACAAGTGGCGCGACGTGATCCGTGCCCAGGGCGGCGATCCCGACGCCCCGCTGCCCGTGGCCCGCGAGACCCACGTCGTCACCGCCCTGCGCGACGGTGTGCTCGTCGAGCAGCAGGCGCTGCCGTTCGGCATCGGCGCCTGGCGCCTCGGCGCCGGCCGCGCCCGCAAGCAGGATCCGGTGCAGCACGCCGCCGGCATCGACCTGCACGCCAAGCCGGGCGATACCGTGCGCGCCGGCCAGCCCCTGTTCACCCTCAGTGCCGACGAACCCGAGCGCTTCGCGCGGGCCCTGGAGGCCGTGGACGGCGCATATCGCATCGGCGACCCCGGCGAGCCCGTGCAGGACGGCGGCCCGCTGATCGCCGAGCGTATCGGTCGCTGAACCGCCCGGCCGGTCTCGGCCCGTGCATCTGAACGGATGTGCGGGCCGGCTCAGCCAGCAGTGTGACTCTCAGCACCCAGCCGGTAGATTAGGGGGGTGAACACGAGCCCTGAGGACTACCTGCTGCCCGGTGCCGGCACGAGCATCAACGCACTGCCGAAGATCTCCCTGCACGACCACCTCGACGGCGGCCTGCGCCCGCAGACCATCATCGAGCTGGCCGGCGCGGTCGGGCTGGCGCTGCCGGCGACGGATGCCCGATCGCTCGGCTCCTGGTTCAGCACCCAGGCCGACTCCGGCACCCTGGTCGACTACCTGAAGACTTTCGACGTCACCGTCGGCGTGATGCAGACCCGCGAGGCCCTGGTGCGCGTGGCCCGCGAATTCGTGGAGGACCTCGCCGCCGACGGCGTGATCTACGGGGAGATCCGCTGGGCCCCCGAGCAGCACCTGGCCCGCGGCCTCACCCTCGACCAGAGCGTCGAGGCGGTGCAGGAGGGCATCGAGGCCGGCATCGCGCTGGTCGCGGGTGCCGGGTCCCGCATTCGGATCGGCCAGCTGATCACGGCCATGAGGCATGCCGAGCGCAGCCTGGAGATCGCGGAACTCGCCGTGCGGCATCGTTCCAACGGGGTTGTCGGCTTCGACATCGCCGGGGCCGAACTGGGGTTCCCGGCCCACCACCACCGGGACGCGTTCGACTTCCTCGCGAAGGCCTTCCTGCCCGTCACCGTGCATGCGGGCGAGGCTGACGGGTTGGAGAGCATCCGCGGGGCACTCTACGACGGCCGGGCATTGCGCCTGGGCCACGGCGTGCGACTCGCCGAGGAAATCGTGATCGGCCGCGAAGACGCGGAGAACACCTACGTCACGCTCGGCCCGGTGGCGCAGTGGGTGCGCGACCGCGACATCGCCCTCGAGCTCAGCCCGTCGTCCAACCTGCAGACCGGCGCAATCGCCGCGTGGGGCGCGGACCTGCTCGACCACCCCTTCGACCTGCTCTACCAGCTGGGCTTCCGGGTCACGGTCAACACCGACAACCGCCTGATGAGCAGCACCACCCTGACCCAGGAACTCGCGCTGCTCAGCGATGCGTTCGGCTACGACATCGACGACCTCGAGGTCTTCCAGCTCAACGCGGCGCAGGCCGCGTTCCTTCCGCTCGACGAACGCGAAGAGCTGGCGGACGCCATCGTCGCCGGTTTCGAAAGCGCCTGAGCGACTCGCGAAAGCCGACCCCCTACCCCGTGAAAGTTCCCATGCCCCTTCCGCCCCTGCCCCTCGAAGCCATCGCGATCGGCGTCCACGTCGACGACTGGCGCGGCGCGGTGGCCGCCGCCGGTGACGCCCTCGAGCGCTCCGGCGCCACCGCCCCCGAATACACGAAGCGCATGATCGCCGTCATCGAGGAATTCGGTGCCTACGTGGTCATCGCCCCCGGGCTGGCGCTCGCGCACGCCCGACCCGGACCCGATGTGCACACCGAGGGTCTCAGCATCGTGACCCTGGCCGACCCGGTCGCGTTCGGACATCCGCACAACGACCCGGTCAGCGTGGTGCTCGGGCTCGCCGTCACCAGCTCCGACGAGCACGTGCTGCTCGTGGCCGAGCTGGCCAACGTCTTCAACGACGCGCACGTCATCCCCTCGCTCGCCGCGGCCACGGATGCCGACGCCATCCGCGCCCTGCTCGGCGTGCCGACCGCAACAGAGGAGCCCTCATGAAGATCGTCGCACTCTGCGGGGTGGGAGTGGGAACCTCCGCCATCCTCAAAATCAACGCCGAGCGCGCGCTCAAACGCCTCGATATCGAAGCCTTCGTCACGGCCACCGACATCGCCGGGGTGAGCACGGTCGGGGCGGATGCCCAGGTCATCCTGACCTCGTCGGAGCTGGTCGACGCCATCGGCAAGACCAATGCCGATATCGTCGTAATCGACAACTACTTCGATGTGGACGAGCTCACCGCCAAGCTGGAGACCGCCCTGGGCTGACGCCCTCGCGGCGGTGCGCTGCAGCTGCGCCGTTACGCGCGAGGCACGCCACCCGCGCAACGGCGCAACACCCGCGCGCCGTGCGAACGGATGCTGCACCGCGTTTCGCGGGGCTACGCGATCAGGTCGCGCATGCCCCGGTCGAGCTCCGCGAGGGTTGCCTCGGCGGCGGCCCGGCGTTCGGCGACCGTGCCGACGGAACTGCTGGTGTCGAGGTAGACCTTGAGCTTGGGCTCGGTGCCGCTCGGGCGCACCATGACGCGGGAGCCGTCGGCCAGCCGGATGCGCAGCACGTCGCTGGGCGGCAGGCCGTTGAAGCCCCCGGAGAGGTCGTCGATGTGGTCGACGGCGATGCTGCCGACGAAGACCGGGGGTGTCTCGCGCAGCCGCGCCATGACCTGCTCGATCTCGGTCAGGTCGGTGACGCGCACCGAGATCTGGCCGGAGGCGAAGTGGCCGAAGCGTTCACTGAAACGGTCGAGGTGCTGGGCGAGGGTGACGCCCTCCGCCTTCAGATTGCTGACCAGGGAGAGCAGCGCCACGGCGGCGGAGATGCCGTCTTTGTCGCGCACGGTCTCGGGGTTAACGAGGTAGCCGAGGGCCTCCTCGAAGCCGAAGATCAGGTCGGGCGCGCGCGACACCCACTTGAAGCCGGTGAGGGTGTCGGTGAACCGCAGCCCGTAAGCCTTCGCCACGGCCTCCAGCGCCGGGGTGGAGACGATGGAGCACGCGAGGGTGCCGGTGGCGCCGCCGTCACCGGTGACGCTCGCGGCCAGTTCCGCGGCTCGCCAGCCGAGGATCGCCCCGACCTCGTTGCCGCTGAGGCGCCGGTACCCGTCGGGGGACCCCTCTTGCGGGATGGCGATCGCAAGGCGGTCGGCGTCGGGGTCGTTGGCGATGATCAGCTCGGCGCCGGTCTCACGGGCCGTCTCGTAGGCGAGGTCCATCGCGCCGGGTTCTTCGGGGTTGGGGAAGGAGACCGTGGGGAAGGCGGCATCCGGGGCGATCTGGGCGTCGACGAGCGTGGGAAGGTCGAAGCCGGCGGCTTGAAGCACCCGGCGGGTGGTGTCCCAGCCGACGCCGTGCAGGGCCGTGTAAACCGTGTTGACCTGCGCGAGGGGCCGGCGGGCAAGACCTGCCGTCGCGTCGATGTAGGCCTGCACGATCGACTCGGGCGCCGTCTCGTAGGGTGCCCGGGGCAGGTCGGGAACCCGTTCCTCCGCGGCGACGCGCAGGATCTCGGCCGCGATCGCGGCGTCGTCGGGCGAAACGATCTGGGAGCCTTGGTTGGCGCCGCCCAGGTAGACCTTGTAGCCGTTGTCGTTGGGCGGGTTGTGCGAGGCGGTGACCATGATGCCCGCGCCGACGTCGAGGTGGCGCACAGCAAACGCGAGCACGGGGGTCGGTAGTAAACGGGGGAGCAGGATGGCGCGTACCCCTGCACCGGCCATGATCGCGGCCGAGTCAGTGGCGAAGACCTGCGAGTTTTTGCGCCCGTCATAGCCGATGACGACCGAGGGGACCCGGCCCGGGGCGGCGTTCTTCGTCAGGAACGCGGCGAGGCCGGCGGCTGCCTGGCAGACGAGTACGCGGTTCATCCGGTTGGAGCCTGCGGCGATGGCGCCGCGCAGACCCGCCGTGCCGAAGGCGAGGCGCTCGTCGAAGCGGGCGTGCAGCTCCGCGAGTGCGACGGCGTCGCCGTCGCCGGCCCCGCGCAGCAGGAGGCGCAGCTCGGCCTGGGTCTCGGGATCGGGGTCCTGGCTGAGCCAGGCATTGGCCACGGCGATCACGGTCGGCGTGGCAGCCGCGGCCGGAGCGGAGTCGGTGCCGGTCTCGCTGCCGCTCACGGCATCCGTGCCGGTGCCGGTGCCGGTGCCTGTGTCGTCGTCGGCGCCGATGGTGTTGATGACCATCGTGTCGGGCAGGACTGTTTCGGTGGCGCCGGTGCCGGTGGCGGCATCGGCACCGGCAGCGGACGCGGGAGCAGCGGCGGCGGCGGCGGAATGCCGGCCGGTGATCTGCGGGTCGGTATTGTCGAGGCTCACAGTGCGGCCACGATCCGGGCGAGGAGCGCGCTGATGACGGGCTCGGCGAGCTTTCCGGCCTCGAGCACCTCCGAGTGGCTGAGCGGGTCCTGCTGGATTCCGGCCGCGAGGTTGGTGATCAGCGACAGACCGAGGATCTCCATGCCCGACTGGCGGGCGGCGATCGCCTCGAGGGCGGTCGACATGCCGACGATGTGGCCGCCGATGACCTTGGCCATCTGCACCTCGGCCGGCGTCTCGTAGTGCGGGCCGCGGAACTGGCAGTACACGCCCTCGTCGAGCGATGGGTCGATGGTGCGGGCCAGGTTGCGCAGGCGGCGCGAGTAGAGGTCGGTCAGGTCGACGAACGTCGCGCCCTCGAGGGGCGAGTCGGCGGTGAGGTTGATATGGTCGCTGATCAGCACGGGGGTGCCGGCTTTCCAGGTCTCCCGGATGCCGCCGGCACCGTTGGTGAGGATCATGGTCGTCGCGCCGGTGGCGGCGGCGGTGCGCACGCTGTGCACGACCCGGCGCACGCCGTGGCCTTCGTAATAGTGCGTGCGGGCGCCGATGAGGAGGGCGCGCTTGCCGCTGGGCAGCAGCACCGAGCGCAGAGTGCCGGCGTGGCCGGCCAGGGCGGGTGCACTGAAACCGGTGATGTACTGCGCGTCGAGGGTGTGCGTGGTCTCGCCGATGAGATCGGCGGCCTTGCCCCATCCGCTGCCCAGGGTCAGGGCGATGTCGTGGCGGGCTACGCCCGTGACTTCGGCGATTTCAGAAGCGGCGGTCCGTGCAACATCAAACGGATCGGTTTCTGGCGCGTCAAGCAAGTTATTGTCGGTCTTCAGCATCCCCCTACTCTAATTGCCCGCCGATTTCGGGACCGTTCCCTTGTTCAATTCGACGGAGATTTTGGGATTTCACGGCGAAAAAGGGGCCTGAACGTCAATTTTGGGCAGAATCTCCGTCGAATTGGTTCGTCGACGGGGGAGCGGAGCCCCGGGGTTTGGCGGCGGGCGCGCCGGGGCAGGAGAATATGAGCATGGCCTACGACTTCGAACGCAAGCAGCGCATCGCTATCCTCGGCGGAGGCCCCGGCGGGTACGAGGCCGCCCTGGCCGGCGCTCAGCAGGGCGCCGAGGTCACCCTGATCGAGCGTGTCGGCGTCGGCGGTTCGGCCGTGATCACGGACGTCGTCCCGTCCAAGTCCCTCATCGCGACGGCCGAGGCCACCAACTCGATCCACGACGCGACCGAGCTCGGCGTACAGCTGTTCGTGCGCGGCGAAAAGGGCAAGCCGGCCCGCCCCGAGGTGGCCATCAACCTCGCCGCGGTCAACAAGCGGCTCCTGGCACTGGCCCGGCAGCAGTCCGAAGACATGAAGTCCACCCTGATGCGCGCCGGGGTCAACCTGGTGCACGGCCACGGCCGGCTGGACGGTACCAGCGGCGTGATCGTGTCCACGGCCGAAGACGGCTCCGGCACGGACTTCGACCGGATCGAGGCCGACACGATCGTCGTCTCCGTCGGGGCAACCCCGCGCATCCTGCCCACCGCGCTCCCCGACGGCGAGCGCATCCTCACCTGGACGCAGCTCTACAACCTGCGGGCCGTACCCGATCACCTTATCGTCGTGGGCTCCGGGGTGACCGGGGCCGAATTCGCCTCCGCCTACCGCGCCCTCGGTGCCAAGGTCACCCTGATTTCCAGCCGCGACCGCGTGCTGCCCGGTGAGGACGCCGACGCCGCGAACGTGGTCGAGAACGTATTCAAGCGCAACGGCATGGTCGTGCTCAGCAAGTCCCGCGCCGAGTCCGTCGTGCGCACGGTGGGTGGAGTGCTGGCCACGCTGGCCGACGGCCGAACCGTCGAGGGTAGCCACTGCCTGATCGCGGTCGGGTCCGTGCCGAACACGAAGGGCCTCGGCCTCGAGGAAGCCGACGTGCAGCTCACCGACTCCGGTCACATCCGGGTGAACCGGGTCGCGCGCACGTCGATGCCGAACATCTACGCGGCCGGGGACTGCACGACCGAGCTGCCGCTGGCATCCGTCGCCTCGATGATGGGCCGCACGGCCGTGTTCCACGCCATGGGCGACGCGGTCAACCCGATCGAGATTCGCAACGTCGCGGCCAACATCTTCACGCAGCCGGAGATCGCCACGGTCGGCTGGACCCAGAAGCAGATCGAGGACGGCCTCACTCGCGGCAGCATCTACAAGCTCCCGCTCGCTTCGAACCCTCGGGCCAAGATGATGGGCATCAAGGACGGCTTCGTGAAGCTGTTCGCCACCACCACCACAGGCACCGTCATCGGCGGCGTGATCGTGGCCCCTAAGGCCAGCGAACTGATCTTCCCGCTCGCCCTGGCCGTGGAGCACCGGCTCACCGTCGACGAGGTCGCACGAGCGTTCCCGGTCTACCCGTCGCTGACGCATTCGATCACGGATGCCGCCCGCGCCATGCACATCGTGCTCTGACGCCTTCGAGAGACACCACAAACGAAAGAAAAGACAACGCCCTCGTTCTTGGAACGAGGGCGTTGACGTGTCAGCCGGTGACGCGGGTCAGGCGTCCACGGCTTCCACGGCGTCCACGGCTTCAACGGCGTCCACGGCTTCAACGGCGTCCATGACGGCCATCAGCAGGAAGCCAGAGGCCACGGTCGCGCCGATGATCGCCCCCACGTTGCCGACGATGCCGTCCTTGTGGGCGGTCAGTGGTTGCTCCATCTTCATGGCCTCCAGCACCAGCAGCAGATCACCCTTGACGACGAGGTCGCCCTCGGCCACGGCCAGCTTCACGATGGTCGCCTGCATCGGGGCGTGTACGGCGTCGCCGGTGGCCGAGCTGACGGAGGGGGAGCCGCCGCGCCGACGGGGTGCCGGGCCGGCCGTGTTCTCGGAGGCGGCGCCGGGCAGCAGGCGGACCGGCAGACTGACCTCGATCCGTCGCCCCTCCACCTCGACGACGACGTTGTGGCGCTTAGCGGGGCCGGTCAGCACTTCCGGCGAGCCGTTCCACGGCTCGATGTCGTTGACGAACTCGGTTTCGATCCACCGGGTGAAGATCGTAAACGGCTCACCGTCGGCAGGGGCGAACGCGGGGTCGCGCACGATCCGGCGGTGGAACGGCAGCACGGTGGGGAGACCCGCGACCTCGAACTCGTCCAGGGCCCGGCGGGAACGCTCGAGCGCTTCCTCGCGGGTGGCGCCGGTGACGATGAGCTTTGCGAGAAGGGAGTCGAACGAACCCGAGATGACGTCGCCGGCGGTGACGCCGCTGTCCACGCGCACCCCGGGGCCCCCGGAGGGCTTGAAGACGTGCACGGGGCCGGGGGCCGGCATGAAGCCGCGGCCGGCATCCTCGCCGTTGATGCGGAACTCGAAGGAGTGTCCGATCGGCTCCGGGTCGGGGTAGTCGAGGCGACCGCCCTCGGCCAGGCGGAACTGCTCGCGCACCAAATCGATTCCGGTCACTTCCTCGGACACGGGATGCTCGACCTGCAGCCGGGTGTTGACCTCCAGGAACGAGACGGTGCCGTCCTGGCCGATCAGGAACTCGCAGGTGCCGGCGCCCACGTAGCCGACCTCGGCGAGGATCGCCTTGGACGCGCGATACATCTCGTTACGCTGCGCGTCGGTCAGGAACGGCGCGGGGGCCTCCTCGACCAGCTTCTGGTGGCGACGCTGCAGGGAACAATCGCGGGTGGAGACGACGACGACCGTGCCGGATGCGTCGGCGAGGCACTGGGTCTCGACGTGGCGCGGCTTGTCCAGGTACTTTTCAACGAAGCATTCGCCCCGACCGAACGCGGCAATAGCCTCGCGGGTGGCGGAGTCGAAGAGCTCGGGCACTTCCTCGCGGGTGCGGGCGACCTTGAGGCCGCGACCGCCGCCGCCGAAGGCCGCCTTGATCGCAACCGGCAGGCCGTGGAGGTCGACGAAATCGAGCACCTCCGCGGCATCCGCCACCGGGTTGAGGGTGCCGGGCGCCATCGGCGCATGCACCTTCTCGGCGACGTGCCGTGCGGAGACCTTGTCGCCGAGCTTCTCGATGGCGTCGGGGGAGGGGCCGATCCAAATCAGGCCGGCCCCGATCACGGCGCGGGCGAAGTCGGCGTTCTCGGCGAGGAACCCGTAGCCGGGGTGCACGGCATCGGCGCCGGACCGTCGGGCCACGGAGAGCAGCTTTTCGATGACGAGGTAGGTGTCGGCGCTCGTGGTTCCGTCGAGACCGTAGGCCTCGTCGGCCAGATGCGAATGCATCGAGTCGCGATCCTGGTCAGCGTAGACGGCAACCGAGGCAATGCCGCTGTCTTTTGCGGCTCGGATCACCCGGACGGCGATTTCGCCCCGGTTTGCGATGAGGACCTTCGTTATTGGGGGCACAGTGCCCTAGCTTATGGGGCAGAGCGACCGGGTTTTTGGTTCTCTCCCACAAAAAGAGGCCGGAGAAAGGTGCGGATGCCTACAAACAACCTCGATAACCAGCAATCTGTCAGTTGTCGGTGCGGTTCCACAGGCTCGGCCACGCGTGCCCGAGACCGGTCACCAGCCGGCGCAGCGTCGGCAGCGAGAGCCCGACGACGGTGGACGGATCCCCGCTGATGTGGGTGATGAACGGCGCCCCGAGGCTGTCGATGGTGAAGGCCCCGGCCACGAGCAGAGGCTCGCCGGTGGCGATATAGGCGTCCAGCTCCGCATCCTCGATGTCGTCGGCGAAGGTGACGTCCGCGACGGCGACGGCGCCGACACCGCGCCCGGCCACGCCGGCCGCGTGGTCGATCAGCCAATGGCCCGAATACAGCTGCCCGGTTCGGCCGCGCTGCAGGTGCCAGCGTTCCCGCGCCTTCTCGGCGGTGTGCGGCTTGCCGTAGATGACGTCGTCGATCACGAAGACCGAGTCGCCGCCGAGCACGAGGCCGTCGGTGATGTCGCCGCTGTCGGTCAACACGCGGGACACGGCCTCCGCCTTGGCCCGCGCCAGCAGCTCCACGACCCGGTGGGGAGTCAGCGGTCCGCCGCCCGACCGGGCCGCGTCGGCGGCGACCACGTCCTCGTCGACGTCGGGCGCAACTGTGACAGGTTCGATCCCCGCGGTGCGCAGCAGCATCAGCCGGGCCGGAGACGTGGACGCCAGGTACAAGCGCATGGGTTTCCTTCGGTGGGGGTGCACGTGGTGTGGGATCATCGAAGGATGGGCTCCAGCAATGACATCCAGGCAGATTCGAACGGGCACTCCGCAGAAGTGGGCACGGAACTCGAACTTGACGTCACCAACGTAGCCCACGGCGGCATCTTCATCGCCCGGCACGAGGGCCGCGTGGTCTTCGTGAGTGACACACTGCCGGGGGAGCGCGTGCGCGCCCGGCTGACCTCGGCCAGCCACAAAAGCTTCTGGCGGGCGGAGACCGTCGAAGTGCTCACCCCGGCACCGGAGCGTCAGCCGCACATTTGGGCCGCCGCCGCCCTCGACCGCGACCCCGTAGACCGCGCCGGCGGCGCCGAGTTCGGCCACATCGAGCTCGGTTTCCAGCGCGAGCTGAAGCGCCAGGTTTTGGCTGACGCCTTGAAACGGATGGCCGGTATCGAGTCCGAGGTCATGGTCGAGCCGGTCCCGGTCGGCCCCAACGCCTCGCCCGGCGACGCCGCCGACGGCACCGGCTGGCGCACGCGCGTGCGCCTGCACGTTGACGAGGACGGCTCTGTCGGCCCTTATGCCGCCCGCTCGCACCGGGTGATCCCGGTCGGCGACCTGCCGCTGGCCGACCGCCTGCTCGAGGCGGCCGCGCCGCTGGACAAAATGTTTCCCGGCGCCGCATCCGTCGACATCGTCGCCCCGAGCCTGGGCACCGTGCAGATCCTGGTGGCGGAGCAGGACGACAAGGGCCGACGCCGGCACACCCCGAAAACGCTGATCCGCGAGGTTGTGGGCGAGCGCGAGTTCCGCCTCGACGCCGCTGGGTTCTGGCAGGTGCACACCAGCGCCGCCGAGACCCTCTACCGCGCGGTGCAGGACATCATCGACGCGGACGCCTTCGACCCCCGGGCCGCGAACCTGGACCTCTACGGCGGGGTCGGCCTGCTCGCCGCCGCCGTGGGCGACCGGTTCGGCAGCACGGTGCGCATGACCAGCGTCGAGAGCGACCCGCAGGCCACGGACTTCGCGGCTGAGAACCTCGCCGAGTGGGTGGGGGCCAGCGTGCAGACCTCCCGCGTCGACCGGTTCCTGAACGCGCTCGTGCGCGATTCGAGCTCCGCCGAGAAGGCTCGCCAGTCGGCCGCCACGGTGATCCTCGACCCGCCACGCTCCGGCGCCGGCAAGGAGGTCATCGACCTGCTCGGCGCCGTGGAACCGGCCCAGATCGTCTACGTGGCCTGTGACCCCGTCGCCCTGGCCCGCGACATCGCCCTCCTCGCCGGTCACGGGTACATCCTGCGCCGGCTGCGTGCCTTCGACCTGTTCCCCAATACCCACCATGTCGAAGCCGTCGCGCTCCTGTCCCGGTAGCTATCGTTGACCTGTACGACAACGTGAGGATGTAGGAACCGTGAACCAGCCAGCAACACCTCTCCCCTCGGCCCCGGGAATTCCCGGCGCCCTCGAACTCGGCCATCCCGTGCGGGTGGGCATCGCCGACGATCACGAGTCGGTGCGCCTGGGCATCAAGGCGGCCTGTGAGAACGTCGGCTACGAGGTCGTCTTCACCGCGCCCACCGTGCAGGAGCTCGTGAACGGCATCGACGGCCGCGCCGTAGACGTCATCGTGTTGGATCTGTCGCTGGGCGATGGATCCCGCGTCACCGACAATGTGCACCGTGCCCAGAGCACGGGCGCGTCGGTCCTCGTGCACAGCATCGCCGATCGGGTCGCCCTGGTGCGCGAGGCGCTTGCCGCGGGCGCGGCCGGCGTCATCCCCAAATCGTCCCCCACCACCACGGTCATGGCGGCCGTCGCATCCGTGGCCCGCGGCGACGTTCTCAACAACCTCGAGTGGGCCACGGCCATCGACGCCGACCGCGACTTCGCCAAGGCCCAGCTCGGCCGGCGCGAACGTGACGTGCTGCACCTCTACGCGTCGGGGCTCCCCCTCAAAATGGTGGCGATGCAGCTTGGCATCGCGCACTCGACCGCCCGTGAGTACCTCGACCGGATCCGGGTGAAATACGTGGAGGTCGGCCGTCCGGCACCCACCAAGGTGGACCTGCTCCGGCGCGCCGTCGAAGACGGAATCCTGCCGGGCCTCGACCCGGATGGCGGAGATGCCCGCGGGTAAGCCCGCGGGCTCCGGCCCTCTGGGCTCCACCGCGGCGCACTCGGACGCCGAGCTGCTCGATTCCGACCCGATCGTGGGGCCCAAACAGCCGCGCAACCCGATCAGCCGCACCCGGATCGAAGTCGTGGCCTCGCGTTCCGTCGCCGGCGTCGGCGTGGTCTTCGCCCTCCAGGCGATGCCGATCATGCTCGCGCAGGCCCCGGTGCGGGTGCCGGTGATGGGTTTGCTCGCGCCGCTGCTGCTCGGTCTGTCGCTGGCGGCGGTCGTGGTGGCCGCCGTGACCAAGGTCGGGGTGCGGGCATCCGCCGGAACCGTGGCGATGCTCTATCTGGCGGCGCTGCTGGCCTGGCCCATGCTGATGCGTGACCCCGCGGCCGTGCTCGACGGCAAACCGTGGCTCTGGTACATGTGCACCATCGCAACGGCCTGCGCCGCTCTGGCCTTCCCGGTGTTCTGGGCCGTCATCTACACGGTGGTCGTGCCGATCGTCTACGGCGTGGTGCGGTCGACACCGTCCGGCGGCGACGCCGATGTTCTTCTGTCGTCTCTGGACACGGTCTACGCGATAATCCTCGGCCAGGTCATCCTGATCATCATCTTCATGCTGCGGCAGACGGCCCTCGCGGTCGACAACGCGCAGACCAACGCGCTGCACCAGTATGGGAACGCCGTGCGGCAGCACGCGACGGAGGTCGAGCGCGTGCAGGTCGACTCGATCGTGCACGACAGCGTGCTGGCCACGTTCCTCGCCGCGGCCGCGGCCGGCAGCCCGAAGGCGGCCGAGCTGGCCTCCGGCATGGCCTCTGATGCCCTCACCCGGCTCAACGACGCCGCCATCGTGCCTGCCGGTGACGACAGCACGGTTGCCTTCAGCGAGCTCAGTGCGCAGATCCGGGCCGCCGCCGACCGGCTGCCGGTGCCGTTCACCGTCGACGAGTGCGAGATCGACGGGTTGCGCCTCCCGGTCCACGCGAGCGAGGCGATCCTCGCCGCGAGCGTGCAAGCCATGGTGAACAGCGCCCAGCATGCCGGCACGCCGAGCTTCGAGCCCGACCGCGCCCTCACGATGAGCGGGAACGCCCGGGGGGGCTGCACCATCACGATCGCCGACACCGGCGTGGGCTTCGACCCAGAGCTTGTGCCGGCGGAACGGCTCGGACTGCGCATCTCGATCCAGGACCGGGTGGCCAGCGCCGGCGGATCCGTGCGCGTGCGCGCCGGGGTGGGCCGCGGAACGACGATCACCATCGAGTGGCCGCCGGCCCAGAAAGGACGTCCCGAGTGATCACCGTTCCGCGCGGACTCGTGCTCTCCCTGGCCGCAATGTTCTCCGCTTACCACATCGTGCTCGGCTTCTACTCGCTGGGCCAACCGCGCAGCCCGGTGCCGGCGATCCTGGCGCTGCTCGTCTACGGTGTGGCGACCGTGCTCAGCCTCTGGCCGACGAGCCCGATGCGGATGCCGGTGTGGCTGGCGTTCTTCAACGTCGCTGTTTGTGCGATGCTGCCGCTGCTCGTGGGGAGCCAGCTCGACGGCTCCGTCGACAACGGCTACGCCACCTGGAATGTCGCGGCCGTGGGCACCCTGATGACTATTACCGCCACCCGCCGGCGCCCAGGCCTGGCCTGGGTCGGCGCCGCGACGCTGGTCGTGCACACGATTTTCTGGGCTGGCCCGGCGGCCCTGGGCTCCATGGGCGTCATCGGCAGTGTGGTCTGGGTCGCGGTCGCGGTCATCCTGGCGCGGGCGCTGGCCAAGGCAGGCCGCGACGCCCGGCAGTACGCCCTGGCCGAGCAGGAGGCCACCGAGTGGCAGGCCGCCCAGGACGCGCACCTCTACGAGCGCCAGGTTCGGCTCGCCCAGACCATCCGGCTTGCGGCCCCGATGCTGCGCCGGATCATCGACCAGGGCGGGGTGCTGAACGACGAGCAGCGTCAGGAGTCCCGCTACCTGGAGGCGGCTGTGCGGGACGAGATCCGCGGACGGAAGCTGCTCAATGACGCCGTGCGTGACGCGATCATGGCCGCGCGTCGCCGCGGCGCCATCGTCACCCTGCTCGACGAGGGCAGTATCGACGACATCCGCGGCGCGGAGCTGGAATCGGTGCTCAACACTCTGGCGACCGCGATCGACTCCACCCTGGCGGACACGATCATCGCCCGGACCGCCGGCGACGGGTCCGCGACCGCGGTCACCGTGGTGGGTCTCAGCAGCGCAGACGCGAAGCTGATCGCCCTCGGCCAGGAGTCACCGGAACCTGAGGTGCACCTGTGGCTGGAGATCCCGCGCAACCCGGTCCTGACGTCCTCCGGCCCGGGCTAGCTGGTCAGCACGCGGAGCACCGTGCGCCGAGCGCACATCAATTCGACGGAGATTTTCGTCTGCAACCACTTTTTCGGAGTGTTTGGGGCCGTTTTCCTCAAAATCTCCGTCGAATTCGTTCGAGACGGGGTTACACCCGGGCCACGCCGGCAAATGCGAAAGGGACCAACCGTGGTTGATCCCTTTCGACTTTCGTGCCAGGGCGACAACCCGAATGTCACCCTGACGCGCCCCCAAAACCCGACTGCTTACCCTAGTCGACGGGCTTTAGTCGTGAACTCTTAAGAGCATCACCGAGCAATGCCAATACTGGTCGAACCGGTTCGGTAAAAAAAGTCGGCATTTAGGGGGACCGGGAGCGCCCGACGGTTGGGAACCGAAGGGTCAGGCCGAGAATCCGCGCCAGCGGCCTGCGCCGGGGGTCAGAGCCACCCGGACACTGCGTTGGCTGCGCTGCCACGCGCTCTGGCCGCGCACCGGCGCCTGGCGCAGGTTGTCGCCCTCCTCGCGCACCAGGCCGTGCAGCACGGCCGACACGGCGGCCGCCTCGGTGGGGGAGACGCCGCGGGTCAGGAAACGCAGCCCGGGCACCGGGGGAACCTCGGGCGACGCAGACTCGGTCTCCTCGGCTGAGCTCGGGGCGCTCGGGGCGCTCGTAACATTCGATGAATCGGTCATAGCACCCGCCTACAGCGGAATGTTCCCGTGCTTCTTGGGCGGCAGACTCGCTCGCTTGGTGCGCAGGGCGCGCAGGGCCTTGGTCACCGCGACGCGGGTCGTGGCCGGCTCGATGATGCCGTCCAGTTCGCCGCGCTCGGCCGCCAGGAACGGACTCGCCACGTTGTAGGTATACTCGTTGGCCAGCCGGGTGCGCACGGCGGCAACATCCTCCTCGGCTGCTTCGGCCTTCTTGATCTCGGCACGGTACAGGATGTTCACGGCGCCTTGGCCGCCCATCACGGCGATCTCCGCGGTCGGCCAGGCCAGGTTGATGTCCGCGCCGAGCTGCTTGGAGCCCATCACGATGTACGCGCCGCCGTAGGCCTTGCGCAGGATGACGGTGACCAGAGGCACGGTCGCCTCCGCGTAGGCGTAGAGCAGCTTGGCGCCGCGGCGGATGATTCCGGTCCACTCCTGGTCGGTGCCGGGAAGGAAGCCCGGCACGTCGACCAGGGTGAGGATAGGAATCGAGAACGCGTCGCAGAAACGCACAAACCGGGCGGCCTTCTCGCCGGCCGGAATGTTGAGCGTGCCGGCCATGGCGTTGGGCTGGTTGGCGACGATGCCGATCGAGCGTCCCTCGACGCGGGCGAAGCCGACGACGATGTTCGGGGCGAACAACGGCTGCGTCTCGAGGAAGTCGCCGTGGTCGACGATGTGCTCGATCACGGTCTTCACGTCATAGGGCTGGTGCGCGGAATCGGGGATGATCGTGTTCAAGTTCCGGTCGCCATCCGTCGTCTCGAGCTCGATGTCGCTGTCGAAGACGGGCAGGTCGGCCAGGTTGTTGTCCGGCAGGAAGCTGAGCAGGGTGCGGGCGTAGTCGAGGGCGTCGGGCTCGTCGCTAGCCAGGTAGTGCGCCACACCGGAGATCGTGTTGTGCGTGAGCGCGCCGCCGAGCTCTTCCATGCCGACGTCTTCGCCCGTGACGGTCTTGATCACGTCGGGGCCGGTGACGAACATCTGGCTGGTCTTGTCGACCATGATCACGAAGTCGGTCAGGGCAGGGGAGTAGACGGCGCCGCCGGCGGCGGGGCCGCAGATGATCGAGATCTGCGGGATGACGCCGGACGCGGCCGTGTTCCGGCGGAAGATCTCGCCGTACTTGCCGAGGGCGACGACGCCCTCCTGGATGCGCGCTCCGCCGGAGTCGAGGATGCCGATGATGGGCACCCCGGTCTTGAGGGCAAGGTCCATCACCTTGATGATCTTCTCGCCGGCAACCTCGCCGAGCGAGCCGCCGAAGATGGTGAAGTCCTGCGAGTAGACGCAGACCTGGCGGCCGTGGATGGTGCCGGTGCCCGTGACGACCGCGTCGCCGTAGGGCCGCTTCTTCTCCATGCCGAATGCGTGCGTGCGGTGCCGCACGAACTCGTCGATCTCGACGAAGGAGCCCTGGTCGAGCAGCAGGTTGATGCGTTCCCGCGCGGTCATCTTGCCTTTGGCGTGCTGTTTCTCGATCGCGGCCTCGCCGCTGGCGGTCACGGCTTCGTGATAGCGCAGCTTGAGGTCGGCGAGCTTTCCAGCCGTCGTGTACAGGTCGGGGCCCGCAAGGGGCGAGTTCTCAGTCACGCGGTTCACTCTACCGGCCAGCCCCTGCTCCCGATCGTTGACGATTGTCTACAAAAACCGGCCGGTTTGCTGGTCGGGTGCGTCTGCCTTCCTGTGGCCAACTCCTAAGGATTGGCGGATTCGGGCCGGAATTGTGCCATTTGCGCTCGTATTCGCCAGAATTACAGGAGTTAGCCACAGGGAGAGAGAATCAGATGGAGTTTCCGCTCAGCCGCGAGGTCGTGCCGCGTTTCGAGTACCTACCCGAGACCGGGTCGACGAACGACGTGCTCGTCGCCCACACTGCGGGCAAGGATGCCGCAGCCTGGCCCGACCTGTCGACGGTCGTCACCGACAACCAGACCCGCGGTCGCGGCCGACTGGGTCGGACCTGGCTCGCCCCCACCGGAAAGTCGCTCGCCATCTCGGTGCTGCTCCGCCCGAGAGCCTCGGCCGCCCCGCTCCCGATCGACCACTTCGGCTGGTTCCCCCTGCTCGCCGGAGCCGCGATGACCCGGGCCGTGCGCGCGGTCGTCGAGGCGAGCCTGGCAGCCCGGGTGGACGAACCCGGCGAGGAGGCGCCCCGGCACGAGGTCACCCTGAAATGGCCCAACGACGTGCTGATCGACGGTTACAAGGTGTCGGGCATCCTCTCGGAGCTGCTGCCCGGCGCGCAGGGGCTGGTTATCGGCGCCGGCCTGAACGTGTCCCTCGACGAGCACGACCTGCCCACGCTCACCTCGACGTCGCTGCTGCTGGTGACCGGTTCGGCCCCCGATCCGGATGCCGTGCTCGCCCGCTACCTCACCGAACTGCGGCAGCTCACCCGGGCCTTCCTCGACGCGGAGGGCGACCCGGTCCAAAGCGGGCTGTTGCGCGCGGTGACCGAAGCGTGCGGCACGCTCGGCGGGGTCGTGCGGGTGGAACTGCCCGGTGGCACCGACCTGGTCGGCACCGCTGTTGCGCTCGACCGGAGCGGCCGGCTCATCGTCGAAGACCAGGCGAGCGGCGAATTGCAGGCTGTCGCCGCCGGGGATGTCACCCACCTGCGGTATTAATAGATTATGACAAAGACAGCGGGCTTCGGGGCGGCCGAGGTGCTTCCCCCGGCCGAGTCGGTCGTGGCCGGGCTCCGGCCGCACGCCCGAATCCTGTTCTGGCCCACCCTGGCGCTGCTGGCCATTTCCGCGGCCACCGGGTACTTCTACGGTTCCCTGCCGGAGCCGTGGCAGAATATCGCGCTGCTGGCTGCCGCAGCCGCCCTCGTGCTGCTGCTCTGGCTGCTGCCGCTGATGTCGTGGCTGAACAACCGCTACACGATCACCACCCGGCGCATCATCTTCCGGCACGGATTCTTCGTGCGCACCCGCCAGGAATTGCTGCACAGCCGCGGCTACGATGTGACCCTGCGCCAGAACTGGCTGCAGTCGCTGGCCCACTCGGGTGACGTTCTGATCAGCGCCGGGCTGGAGCATCCGCTCGTCTTGAAAGACGTGCCCAACGCCACCCTGGTGCAACAGGTGTTGCACGACCTGATGGAGTCCTCGCGTACCTTGATGGGCTTGCGCCGCCTGGAACAGTCAGCACTCGCCGACGAGACCGCGCACTGGGGCTCCCGCTAGGCAGCCAGCGCCCGCTCCGAGTCGGCCGTCGCCGCGCGCCGCGGGGAGAACACCCAGTGCCGGTAGAGCACGAAACGGAAGGCCGAGCCCAGCCCCAGCCCGATCACGTTCGACGAGATGTTGTCGGCGAGCAGGCTGGTGTAGCCGAGCCCGTAGCGGCTGACCCAGAGGCAGGCGAGGCCGATGGCCATGCCGACGAGACTGACCGCGAAGAACTCGGCCGCCTCGCGCAGCGTGCGCGACTGGCGGTTGGCCCCGAAGGTCCAGAAGCGGTTGCCGATCCAGTTCACAATGATGGCCAGCGTGGTCGACACGACCTTGGCATAGATCGGTCCGGACTCCACCACGGCGGGGTCGAAGACCGTGGTGCGCAGCAGGTTGAAGACTGTGAAGTCCACAACGAAACCGACGAGGCCGACAGCCCCGAACTTGCCGAGTTGGTGGGCGAAGGCCAGAAGCCGTGCTGATCGGCGCTGTGTACTCGGCATGCATCCCTCCGAATGATGGGCAAAGATAGAAGTCGAGAACCCGAGTCTACGGCGAGGTCCAGCCTGCAGCCTGAGAGAACCCGTACCGGCAATGACCGGTACCAAGGAATTGGTGGAGCGATGAACACGACTGTGGGCGTTATCGGCGGCGGCCAGTTGGCCAGGATGATGATTCCGGCGGCCGTCAACCTGGGCATCCGGATCCGGGTGCTGGCCGAGAACGAGGGCATGTCGGCCGACCTGGCCGCGGTGCAGGTGGGCGACTACCGCGACCGAGACGTGGTGCTGGCCTTCGCCGACACCGTCGACGTCGTCACGTTCGACCACGAGCACGTGCCGCAGGGGATCCTGCGCGAGCTCGTGGCCAGGGGCGTGGCCGTGCACCCGGGCCCCGACGCGCTGCTCTTCGCCCAGGACAAGCTGTTGATGCGTCAGCGCCTGAGCGAGCTGGGTCTGCCCGTGCCCGACTGGGTGCGGGTCGAGAACGCCGCCGAGTTGGGCGCGTTCCTGGCCGCGCACAACAGTCGCGGGGTAGTCAAGACGGCCCGCGGCGGCTACGACGGCAAGGGCGTTCGGCTGGTCACCCACGAGCACGAGGCCGACGACTGGTTCGCCGCGCTCGCCGAAGACGGCAACGACGGCGCCCTCCTGGTGGAGGAGCTGGTCGAGTTCCGTCGCGAGCTCGCCCAGTTGGTCGCGCGACGCCCGTCCGGCCAGATCGCGCTCTGGCCCGTGGTGGAGACCGTGCAGCAGGGCGGCGTCTGCGCCGAGGTCATCGCGCCCGCACCCCAGTCCGAGGGCAGGCTGGCCCGGGCCGCCGCCGACATCGCCGTGCGCATCGCCGAGGGCATCGGCGCCACCGGCATGCTGGCCGTCGAACTGTTCGAGACGACGGATGAGCGCATCCTGGTCAACGAGTTGGCGATGCGCCCACACAACAGCGGCCACTGGTCGATCGAGGGGTCGACGACGAGCCAGTTCGAGCAGCACCTGCGCGCCGTGCTCGACCTTCCCCTCGGGGCGACCGACGTCAGGGACCCGTGGACGGTCATGGTCAACATCCTCGGCGGGCCGGCGTCGGAGCCCCTGTCCGCGCGCTACCCGACCGCGTTCGAGGCCTACCCGGCCGCCAAGGTGCACACCTACGGCAAGGACCCCCGGCCGGGGCGCAAGGTCGGCCACGTGACCGTCGGTGGGGACGATTTGGACCTCGTCGCGTACCAGGCGCGGGCCGCAGCGGCAGTTTTTCAGGACTGACCAAATAGGATCGACTGCGTGACAGACAACCCTGAGCTCGAGACCGCCCCGCGCGAGACCGCCCTGGTGCCGCTGGTCGGCGTCGTGATGGGCTCCGATTCCGACTGGCCGGTGATGAGCGACGCGGCGCAACTCCTGCGCGACTTCGACGTTCCCTTCGAGGTGCAGGTCGTTTCCGCGCACCGCACCCCGGAGAAGATGATCGCCTACGGCCAGAGCGCCCATGCGCGCGGCATCCGGGTGATCATCGCCGGCGCCGGCGGCGCCGCCCACCTGCCCGGCATGCTCGCGGCCGTGACCACCCTGCCGGTGGTGGGCGTGCCCGTTCCGCTGGGTCGGCTCGACGGCCTGGACTCGCTCCTGTCGATCGTGCAGATGCCGGCCGGGGTGCCCGTGGCCACCGTCTCCATCGGCGGAGCACGCAACGCCGGCCTGATCGCCGTCAAGGTCCTCGCCATCGCCGACGACTCCCTGCGGGTCAAGCTGCTCGCCTATCGGGAGATGCTCGCCGCACAAGTCGAGCAGAAGAACCTGGACCTCCAAGCAAAACTATGATCAGTGCACGCACGCCGATCCGGCATCCGGATCTCGGGTCCGCCCCGATCATGACCAAACGGGCCTGGTGGCTCGTCGTGCTCAACTTCGTGCTGCCCGGCTCCGCGCAGGTGCTGGCCGGCAACCGTCGGCTCGGCCGGTTCGGCCTCGGCATGACGCTCACGCTGCTCGCTCTCGCGGTGGTCGTGGGGGTCGTCTACACTCTCTGGCCTGCCGTCGCTCTGACCGTGTTCACCAACTCGATCGGCCTGTGGGCGGCCGCCCTGCTGCTGGCCTTCTCCGGTGTGGTCTGGCTGATCCTGTCCCTGGACACGCTGCGCCTCGTGCGCCTCGTGCGCGCCACCCCCAAGGCCCGCCCGATCATCGCCGGGCTCGCGACGGTGCTGATGGTGGGCGTGGTCGGCACGGCCGGGTACGGCGCGTACGTGGCCACGACGGCCAGCGGGTTCCTCTCCTCGGTCTTCGTGGCAGGCCCGACGGAGCCGCCCTCCGACGGCCGCTACAACATCCTGCTGCTCGGCGGCGACGCCGGCCCCGACCGTGAGGGTCTACGCCCCGACAGCATCTCCGTGGTCAGCATCGATGCGGAGACCGGCCAGGCCAGCATGATCGGCTTGCCGCGCAACCTGGAGGACGTGCCGTTCTCTGCGGGGCCACTCGCCGACCTGTACCCGGAAGGGTATGGGTCGATCGACGGTTGTGAGGTCTCCGCGTGCATGCTGAACTCGATCTACACCGAGGTGGAGGTGAAGAGCCCGGAGATGTACCCGGATGCTGTCGGCAGCGGCAGCGAACCGGGCATCGAAGGCATGCGCGACGCGGCCCAGGGCGTGACCGGGCTGACGATCCAGTACTACGCATTGATCGACATGCAGGGATTCTCCGACCTCGTCGACGCGCTCGGCGGAGTCGACATCAACGTCGACCACCGTGTCCCCGTGCATACCGACGAGACCTTCACCGAGGTTGCCTTCTGGTTCGAGCCCGGCAGGCAGCACATGGACGGGTACCACGCCCTCTGGTACGCACGCTCACGCCATGACACGAGCGACTACGACCGGATGGTGCGGCAGCGGCAGGTGCAGGAGGCGATCCTGCAGCAGGCGAGCCCCGCCAACGTGCTGACGAAGTTCCAGGCGGTTGCATCGGCCGGCAGCCAGGTCGTGAAGACCGACATCCCTCAGGGCATGCTCGGCTATTTCACGCACCTGGCGTCGAAGACGAAGGCGCTGCCGATCCAGTCCGTCGAGTTGGTGCCGGAAAACGACGTCGACCCGGAGGATCCCGATTACGACGTCATCCGCAGCCTGATCGAAGCCGCCCTGATTCCGCCGCCCACGGCGGAACCGGCTCCGTAGGGTCGGTTGGGTTCGGGTTCGGTCGAACGGCCCCGGACTCGGTGGTGCTGTTACAGGTCCGCGTGCAGCAGCCAGATGCGCTCGGCGGAATCGCGCCAGGTGAAGGCCTGGGCTCGATCGCTACCGAAGATGCGCAGCCGGTTTGCGAGAGTGGTGTCGCTCAGCACCTGGGTGACGGCCGCAGCCAGTCGCTCGGGGTACCCGGATGCATCCTCACGCTCGACGACCAGCCCCGCGTCGCCGGCGGCCTCGACCAGGGCCGGGGCGTCCGAATGCACGACCGGGGTGCCCAGGTAAAACGCCTGGATCATCGGCCCGGCGAAGCCTTCTTCCCGGCTGGGGTAGACGAACACTGCCGCCCGGGAGATGACCACGGCCAACTCTTCGTCGGTCAGCCCGTTCAGGGCGCGCACCCGGCCCCACGGGAGGCCGGCCTCGTCGGCGACGGATGCCACGTCGAGCTCACCCCAGGCGGCCGGTCCCAGAACGATCAGCGGGAGATCCGGCGCTCCCGGCAGGCCCAGGGCGGTGATCAGCGCCGTGATGGCCTTCCGCGGCTCGAGCGTGCCGACGGTGACGATGTACTCGTTCGGCAACGCCAGGCGTTCCGCGATGATCTCCGTCGCGGAGGAGTTCGACGGAAGGCGGAGGCCGCTTCCGATTCCGCCGCCGATCACCCGCACGCGGTCGCCGAGGTCGACGATGTTCGCGAGCTGGTGGGCCACGGCGTGGCTGGGGACCACGATCGCATCCGCGTGTTTGCGGGCGCGTTTGACCATGACCTTCGTCCAGGCGACGGTCGCCGGAGTGAGCGCCTCCGGATGCGTCCAGGCCAGCACGTCGTGAATGGTGACGGTCACCTGGGTGCCGTCGTTGACGATGCTGTGCTTGCGCAGGGGCGCCAGCAGGGAGGGGGCATGGATCATGCCCGACCCGGAACTGTTGGCGATGCCCAGTTGCCAGGCCGCCGTGAGCTCGCGCCGCGGCAACGTGGTCTTGTGCAGACTGGCCAGACCCGGCAGGGACGTTTCGACCCTGGCGTAGTGCTCGGCCGACGACGACGACACGATTCCTTCGACGTCGCAACCGGCCGGCGCCGCCGCGATCAGGGCCCGGGTCAGTTCTTCGGTGTAACGCCCGATGCCACCCGGGACCGGTGCAATCATCTGGTCCAGGACGACTCTCAGTGTGGTCATTGGTCCGCGAAGATCCCCTGCTCGGCCGCCGCGGCCAGAGCCTCGCGCCAGTCGCGAATGGGGGACAGCCCGGCGGTAGCCCAGGCATCGTGGCCGAGCACCGAATACGAGGGCCGGGGGGCCGGGCGCACGAACTGCGAACTGTCGGTCGGAGTGACCCGTTCAGGGTCAAGGCCGGCCGTGGCGAAGACGGCCTGGGCGAAGCCGAACCAGCTCGTCACGCCGGAGCTGGTCCCGTGGTAGATGCCGGCGGGCGCGTCGGAATCGAGCAGGGTGACGATCTGCGCGGCCAGGTCGGCGGTCCAGGTTGGCTGACCGACCTGGTCGTCGACGACGCTGAGGGTGTCGCGGGCTGCAGCCAGCTTCAGCATGGTCTTGGGGAAGTTCGGGCCGTGTTGGCCGTAGAGCCAGGCCGTGCGCACGATGTAGCTGCCCGCCGGGTGTTCCTGCATTACGAACGCCTCGCCGGCGGCCTTGGTGCGGCCGTAGGCGGAGATCGGGTCGATCTCGGTGTCCTCCGCGTAGGGTGCGGTGGCGCTGCCGTCGAACACGTAGTCGGTGGAGATCTGCACGAGCTTCGCCCCGGTGGCGGATGCGGCCAGCGCCAGGTTGTGGGGGCCGGTCGCGTTGATCGCGTACGCGGCATCCTCATTCGTCTCGGCGTCGTCCACCTGCGTGTATGCGGCGGCGTTGATGATGACGTCGTAGCCGACGACCTGAGCCAGAACCGCGGCCCGGTCGGTGATGTCCAGCTCGGTGCGGTCGAACGCTGTGACGTCGCGGCCGGCGAGCGCGGCCTGCAGGTCGCGTCCGAGCATCCCGGCCGCGCCGGTGATCAGATAGCGGGTCATCAGCTCAATGCCGCACGGGCCTTGAGCGGCTCCCACCAGGTGCGGTTGTCGCGATACCACTGCACGACGTCCGCGAGTCCCTGTTCGAACGGAACGAGGGGCGCGTAGCCGAGTTCGGCCTGGATCTTCGAGATATCCACGGAGTAGCGCAGGTCGTGGCCGAGGCGGTCGGCGACGCGGTCGACGTAGGACCAGTCCTTGCCGGTGGAGTCGAGCAGCATCTGCGTGAGCTCCTTGTTGGTCAGCTCGGTGCCGCCGCCGATGTTGTAGATCTCACCGGCGCGGCCGCCGACGAGCACCATCGCGATGGCGCGGGTGTGGTCGTCCACGTGCAGCCAGTCACGGATGTTGTTTCCCTCGCCATAGAGGGGAACGTGCAAGCCGTCGATCAGGTTGGTGACGAACAGCGGGATGAGCTTCTCCGGGAAGTGGTACGGCCCGTAGTTGTTCGAGCAGCGCGTGATCGAGATATTCAGACCGTGCGTGCGGTGGTAGCTGCGCGCGAGCAGGTCGCTGCCGGCCTTCGACGCGGAGTAGGGGGAGTTCGGCTCCAGCGCGCGCTCCTCGTTCCACGATCCCTCGGCGATGGAGCCGTAGACCTCATCGGTGGAGACGTGCACGAACCGGGCCAGGTCGTGGCGGAGCGCCGCGTCGAGCAGCTGCTGCGTGCCGAGCACATTCGTCTCGACGAAGATCGACGCGTCGCGCACCGAGCGGTCCACGTGGGACTCGGCGGCGAAGTGCACCACGGCGTCGAGAGAAGGGAAGAGCTCGTCGAGCAGTGCGGCGTCACGGATGTCGCCGTGCACGAACGAGTAACGCGGGGACCCGGCGACGGGGGCCAGGTTCTCGAGGTTGCCCGAGTAGGTGAGGGCGTCGAGCACGACGACCTCGGCTCCTTCGAGGCCCGGGTAGGCGTCTTCGAGGGTGCGCCGAACAAAGTTCGAGCCGATGAAACCGGCTCCGCCGGTGACGAGGATCTTCATATGTGTGTGCCCTGTCTGTAAACGTAAAGTGCCGCGCCTATACTACCGGGCGCGCGCGGCTCTTCCTGAGGGCGCCCGAACGGGTGCCTTCCCCTGTCGTTGAAATGCTGCTTGGATTCGAGGGGGGGCACGGCACTGGGTCGTACTCGACGCGCGGGGAACGAGTTGCCATGGCCATTTCACAAGTAGCAGGGTCGCGTCTCACGATAGCGACGTCACTATTCCTGTGCCTTGCCCTGCTCCAGGGCGGAACCGCCGGGGCCTTCGCCGCGCCGAAGCTCACGGCCGAGTCCGGCCCGGTGCGCGCGCACGACCTCGCTGACGACACGGTGAGCCCGGCGGACCTCCTGGGCGTCCCGGTCGGCCCGGAGGCGCGGTCGGCGGCCCCGCCGGAATTTTCGGTCGCCGACTTCGCAGCCGCAGCGCACACGATCGATGTTGCCGTCGTCATGCCCGCCGACGCTGCGGGGCCGTCGACGTTCATCACGGACGCGGCGGTCCGCCAGCTGGTTGCCGAGACGGGCGCGTATTGGAAGGCCCAGTCGAAGAACCAGGTGGTGTCGCTGACACCCGATCCCAGCATCCGTCGCTATGCCAGCGGTAACGTGTGCGACCAGCTGCACACGATCTGGGAGGAAGCGGGAGCAGCCTTCGGGCATCCGGACCTCGGTCACTACGTGTCCACCGCGGCCCGCCACCTGATGGTTCTGGTGCCGGACGGTTGCGGCGGCACCGGCGTGGGTTCCGTCGGCAGCTTTTCGGCTCCGGTGAGCGGCAACAACGGTGGCGTCATCTGGGTCTCCGTGGGCGGTGCCACCAACCTGGATGTGGTCGCACACGAGTTCGGCCACAACCTGGGGCTGAATCACTCCAATGTTCATTTCTGTCCGGACGCAACGACCAGCGAGGGCCAGCTCGATTCCTCCACCGGAACTTTCTCGGACGGATGCTTTGACGATCTGTATATGGACCTGTACGACGTGATGGGGTTGGCCTTCACCATGAACGGCGTGTCCAATGTGGTGCCCACCGCGCTGAATGTCACGCACAAACTGCGGCTCGGCGCGCTGTCGGACGGTGAGGTCCAGGCGATCGCCCTGCCCGCAGGTGGGAACACCCTGGAGGTCGTCACCTCACTCTCGACGACCGGGGCGGCATCCGGGCGTCGGGCCCTGGCCATCACCGATCCGGTCACGGGGAGCATCTACTTTGTCGACTTCCGTGGTGGCGGCGGCTCCGACACCGGTGCCCTGTATGCGGGGGGACAGCTCGGTGGCTACGGCATCAGCACGGGCGTGCGGGTTCTGACCCTGCGCGACGACGGATCGTCCGTCGTTCTCCTGAGTCCGGATGCCGGCAGCATCGATGGCCACAAGCTCTACCTGTCGGCAGGCCAGAGCCTCGAAACGCGGTCCCAGGGTGTCAGGGTGACGGTGGGGGTCATCTCCGGCGGCACCGTTTCGGTGACGGTCTCCCTGCTCAGTCCGATTCCCCGTCTGTCAGGGGCAGACCGGTTCTCGGCATCTGCGGCGATTTCCGCGGCGAACTTCGCTCCCGGCGTTGACACGGCGTACGTGGCGAGTGGGCTCAATTTCCCGGATGCGCTGTCGGGGGCGCCGGTTGCGGCCCGGGAGGGGGCTCCGATTCTGCTGGTGCTGCCAGGCAGCATCCCGGCCTCGATCAAGACGGAGCTGGAGCGACTCAAACCGGGGAAGATCGTGATTCTGGGTGGTCCGGCGTCCGTGGGCACGACCGTCGAGACAGCGTTGGTTCCCTTGACTCTCGGCCGCGTGACTCGGCTGGCAGGCGCTGACCGCTTCGCCGCGTCCGCGGCCATCTCGGCGGCGACGTTCACGGAGGCCGGACGGACTGTCTACATTGCGAACGGGCTCAAATTCCCGGATGCGCTGTCGGGGGCACCGGTCGCGGCCAGGGACGGCGCGCCGGTTCTCCTGGTGACAGCCGACGCCATTCCGCCAACGATCCGGACCGAGCTGGATCGGCTGGCCCCGGCGAAGATCGTGATCCTGGGGGGTCCGGCATCGGTGAATGCGGCCGTGGAGACGGCGCTGACGCGCTGGGCGCCGGGCCAGGTGACCCGGCTGGCGGGCGCTGACCGGTTCTCCGCATCGGCGGACATCTCGAAGCAGAAATTCCCGGTGACGGGTGGCGCGGTGTACATCGCGAACGGGCTGAAGTTCCCGGATGCGCTGTCGGGGGCGCCGGTCGCGGCCAAGGACGGCGCATCGATACTCCTGGTGCTGGCCGACAGCATCCCGGAGTCGATACGGGTGGAACTCCTCCGCCTCAAGCCCGGGAAGATCATCGTTTTGGGAGGGGAAGCCTCCGTCTCGGAGGCGGTCGCCAGACAGCTCGCGGGCTACCTCCCCTGACCGGATAGCCGGTCGTGCGAGCCGCTCCGCCACACCCCGAACGAATTCGACGGAGATTTTGGCTCTCCTGTCGTAACCGTGGGTTAATCCCGGCCGGGGAGTGCGGGTTTGTGGCCGCCGAGGCTGAGCATGGCGAGGGCGATGAGGGCGTCGGGCGATTTCAAGCCGAAGGCGATGCGGGTGAGTAGTCGGATCTTGGTGTTCATGGATTCGATGCGGCCGTTGGAGAGGCCGTGCTCGATCGATGCAAGGATCGCGGCCCGGTGCTTGACGATGGAGCGTTGGAGTTTCACGAACGACGGGATTCGGCTGCGGCGGGCCCATCCGACCCACTTGTCCAGGGCCTCGGCGGCTTCGTCGCGGGGCAGCTTGAAGACCAGCCGGAGGCCTTCTTTGAGGTAGTAGGCCCGGCCCAGGGCCGGGTTGGTGTGAACGACCCAGGCCAGCTTGATCTGTTGTTTCTCGGTGAGGTTTTCGGGGTTTTTCCAGAGCGCGTAGCGGGAGTTCATCATCAACTTCGCGTGCTCGCTGTGAGGCCGGGCCGGGGCGTCGTGCGCGGGCCGGCCAACCGTGCGGGACTCGTTTAGGCGGGCCTGTTTGCGGGCCTCGGTCCAGGCGGCCTTGCGAACTTCGTCGGGGGCTTCCGTGGCCCACTTCACGACGTGGAACGGGTCCGCGCAGCGGACCGCGTTCGGGCAGCGTGCTGCGACGACCGACGCGATCCACGCGGCCCCATCCGCGGAAACATGCGTGATCAGGGCGGATCGTTCCGCGCCGAGCGCATCGAAGAACGTGCCCAGGGTGGCCTTGTCCTGGCCGGGTGCAGCCCAGACCAGGCGCCCTGAATCGTGGTCGACGACCACGGTCAAGAACTTCCGGCCGCGCTTGTAGGAGACCTCATCGATCCCGATCCGGGTGAGCCCGGCGAAGGGATCATGGAGCTCTTCCGTGTCAGCCCACACCCGGGTGATGATCGCCCCGACCGTGCGCCATGCGATCCGCATCAACACGGTGACCGCGGCCTTAGAGGTTTGAGTGGCCAGCCACGCGACCTGAGAGTCAAAGTGATGCGTGTGGCCGGCCTGGTGCCTGGCCCACGGGACTGCGGCCACGATCACCCCGTGCTCCCGGCACGACACCCGCGGGGCATCCGCCTCCAGAAAGACCCGGGTCGAGCCGAAATTCAATCCCCGCCACCGGCGCCGCCCCGCCCCCTCGTCGTAGCGCGGGCAGCGCTTCTGGCAGCTCCCGCACCGGTTCCGCATCGACCTGGTCAGTCGCACCGACGCAACAAAAACGCCCGCTACGAGGTCGAGATCAACGTCCTCGACCACTGTCTTGTCGACACCGAGCAAAGTCCGCCATATTGTTAGAATCCGCACGCCGTTTTCCCGCCTATAAAGTTTCTTTCCTTTGACAGTCAGAAACCTAGACAGGAAGCGGCGTGCGGCCGTTAAGGCGCTCCGAAACACCCACGGATACAGCAGGGGAGCCAAAATCTCCGTCGAATTCGTTCGACGCTGGACGGCCTCCCGGGGGTCGCAACGGGAGTAGGGTCAGGTGTCATTGGTCGTCTAACCGGGGGAACATCCATGAGCTGTTGTGTGCGGAGGCGCCGGAGCGGCGCAGGCGGGCTCGGCGGACGCCTGGTCGGCATGGTGCTGGCAGTCGTGATCATTGCGTCCGGGCTCGCGTCACTCCAGCCGGCGGCCCCCGCGCAGGCTGCGCCGGATGCCGATCAGCCTTATTTGAGCAACCTGCTGGCCGCCGAGACGCTCGCCATCTCCCGTGCCGATTTCAGGGCAGGCAATCTGATCAGCGACGGGAACTTTTACAACGGATCGGCGCTATCCGAGTTCGAGGTCCAGAAATTCCTGAGCACTCAGGTGCCCGCCTGCCGTGCCGGGTACACCTGCCTGAAATTGTTCCGGCAGACCACGTCGAACAAGGCTGCGGACGCCGTGTGCGGGGCATACGCGGGAGCCGACGGGGAGTCCGCGGCGCGCATCATCACCAAGGTCGGGCTCGCCTGCGGGATCAGCCAGCAGGTACTTCTCGTTTTACTGCAGAAGGAGCAGGGGCTCGTCACCGACACGTGGCCGCTGCAGAATCAGTACGACCGCGCGGTCGGCTACAACTGTCCCGGCACCACGTCGTGCGATCCGGAATACCTCGGCTTCTTCAAGCAGCTCTTCAGTGCAGCCCGTCAGTTCAAGTTCTACAGCAGTCCGGCCAACACCACCCTCACCTACTTCCCGGTCGGGGCAGCCAGCAAAATCAAGTACTCGTCCCACCCCGAGCGGGAGTGTGCCAGCCCGGCCGTGACGATCCAGAACAAGGCGACCGCCGCGCTGTACTACTACACGCCCTTTCAACCCAACGCCGCCGCCTTGACGAACTTCTTCGGGGACGGGGACGAGTGCTCGGAGTACGGCAACCGCAACTTCTGGGGCATCTACAACGGTTGGTTCGGATCCTCCATGATCGACCGCCGCTCCGGGCCCGACCGGTTCGACGCGTCGGCGGCCATCTCACGCGCCAGCTTCGGCCGGGATGTGGCCACGGTCTACGTGGCCAACGGGTTTAACTTCCCCGATGCCCTGTCGGGAGCACCGGTCGCGGCGAAGGACGGTTCCCCGATCCTGCTCGTGACGCCCGGCGGTATCCCTACGTCGATCGCGGCCGAGCTGGGCCGTCTGGATCCACAGCGGATCGTGGTTCTGGGAGGCCCGGCGTCGGTGAGTGCGGCCGTGGAGACGGCATTGCGCCCCTTCACCACCGGCACCGTGGAGCGGTGGGACGGAGCCGACCGCTTCGAGGCGTCGGCGGCGATCTCCCGGACGAGCTTCGGCCCGAACGTTCCGGTGGTCTACGTGGCCAACGGGTTTAACTTCCCCGATGCCCTGTCGGGAGCACCGGTCGCGGCGAAGGACGGTTCCCCGATCCTGCTCGTGACGCCCGGCGGTATCCCTACGTCGATCGCGGCCGAGCTGGGCCGTCTGGATCCACAGCGGATCGTGGTTCTGGGAGGCCCGGCGTCGGTGAGTGCGGCCGTGGAGACGGCATTGCGCCCCTTCACCACCGGCACCGTGGAGCGGTGGGACGGAGCCGACCGCTTCGAGGCGTCGGCGGCGATCTCCCGGACGAGCTTCGGCCCGAACGTTCCGGTAGTGTATCTCGCGAACGGACTGACGTTCCCGGACGCCCTGTCGGGTGCGCCCGTCGCCGGCAAGGACCGCAGCCCGGTGTTGCTGGTCACGGCTGACAGCATCCCCACGTCGATTGCCACCGAACTGAAGCGGCTGCAGCCGGCGAAGATCGTGGTCCTGGGCGGCACCTCGTCCGTGACAGCCGAGCTGACCGGCAAACTGAACGCCTACCTTCGTTAGCCGCACGTGATTCGCCGGCCCCGGGCAGACCGGAGGACACTGCGGAGGGGTTGCTAGACTCCACATGTGCAAATTCGTGAGCTTTCGATCCCCGATTCCTATGAGATTACGCCGAAACAGCACGGTGATGATCGCGGTGTTTTCTTCGAGTGGTACCGTTTTGACCGGCTGGAGGAGACGATCGGCCATTCGCTGAACCTCCGCCAGGCCAACACTTCGGTGTCGAAGCGGGGCGTCGTGCGCGGTATCCACTTCGCTGACATTCCGCCGGGGCAGGCCAAGTACGTCACGGCACCATCTGGTGCCGTTCTCGACTACGTCATCGACATCCGCGTCGGTTCGCCGACCTTCGGTCAGTGGGACTCCGTGCTGCTCGACGACGTCGACCGCAAGGCAATCTACCTCTCCGAGGGGCTCGGCCACTGCTTCGTGGCCCTAACTGAGAACGCCACCGTCAGCTACCTGGTGACGGATGTCTTCAACGCCTCCCGTGAACACGGAATCAATCCCCTCGACAGTGACGTCGGACTTGTCTTCCCTAGCGAAGCCGGTGAGCTTCTCCTCTCGCCGAAGGACACCGGGGCACCGGGCCTCGCCGAAGCGGCCGCGAGCGGACTGCTCCCGGCCTGGGCCGACACGCGTGCGTTCTACGCGTCTCTGAACGAGGGGAGATAACCGATGCGCGGCATCATTCTGGCCGGTGGCTCGGGCTCGCGCCTCTGGCCGATCACCAAGGGCATCTCCAAGCAGCTCATGCCGATCTACGACAAGCCGATGGTTTACTATCCCTTGTCGACCTTATTGATGGCCGACATCAACGAGATTCTCATCATCACGACGCCGGAGTACAACGACCAGTTCCGGGCTCTACTCGGAGACGGCTCTGAGCTTGGCATCCGGATCGAATATGCGGTGCAGGAGTCGCCCGATGGTCTGGCGCAGGCGTTCATCATCGGCGAGGAGTTCATCGGCGACGAGAGCGTGGCTCTGGTGCTCGGCGACAACATCTTCCACGGTGCAGGCCTGGGAGCCTCGCTTCGCGGCAATGCCGATCTCGAGGGCGCACGCATCTTCGCTTACCACGTCAGCAACCCCACGGCGTACGGCGTCGTCGAATTCGACGACAGCATGACGGCGCTCTCGATCGAAGAGAAGCCCGCCAAGCCCAAGAGCAACTACGCCGTGCCCGGGCTCTACTTCTATGACAACTCCGTCGTCGCGATCGCGAAGACCATCGAGCCCAGTGCCCGTGGCGAACTCGAGATCAGCACGATCAACGAGCGCTACCTCGAGCAGGGCACCCTGCACGTGCAGGTACTGGACCGCGGCACAGCCTGGCTGGATACCGGCACTTTTGAGTCAATGATGCAGGCATCCGAATACGTGCGCGTGATCGAAGACCGCCAGGGCTTCAAAATCGGCTGCATCGAGGAAGTGGCTTGGCGTGCCGGCTGGATTTCTGACGAGCGGCTCGCAGCGATCGCGGCCCCCCTTGTCAAGAGTGGCTATGGTTTGTATCTCGAGAACCTCCTTCTCTCCGCTCGGGCTGAGTAGTTAGCACGCGTCGGGTCACCTGAGTGAATGCTGTGGAACGGATCGACAAGCCCATCCTCATCGTCGGGCATGGCACCGCGGGGAAGGCCTTGGCGCGAAACATCGCCAAACGCGGAGGCAGCGTTGCGGGGTACCTCGACGACGCTTCCAGCGCGCCCGAGGTGCTCGGGCGGCTGAGTGACATCAATTCCGTGATCGCCGAGCGGCAGATTGCGATAGTCTACTTCGCCATACCGTCGGTCGGTTCCAAGACCGTCCGAGACTTCGTCAACAGCATCGAGACCGACGACGTCGAGATCGCGATCGTCCCACGGACGTACAGCATCCTGACGCGAGAGACGGTCGACATCGAGGACCTCACCGACATCGACGTGCTCGACCTGGTGGGGCGCGAACCGGTGAAGCAGGACCTCGTATCGTCCGCCCGATTCCTGGAGGGCAAGCGCGTGCTCATCACGGGCGCGGCCGGGTCGATCGGATCGCAGCTGGTGCGGCAGATTGCAGGGATGAACTCCGAAGCGATCGCGTGTGTCGACTGGTGGGAAAACGGCATCTTCTTCCTGGGGCAGGGCCTGCAGGGAAACGAGAAGGTCAGCTACCACATCGCCGATGTCAAGAATGAACGTCTTCTCGAGCGGATCATCCGGGAATTTCGACCCGACATCATCTTTCACGCGGCGGCGTATAAGCACGTTCCTCTTATGCAAGCGAACCCGCTCGAGGCTATCAACAACAACGTAGGGGGCACTCTCACCCTCATGCGTCTCGCCATCGAACACGCTGTGCCCAATTTCGTCTACGTGTCCACTGACAAGGCGGTCAACCCCGTCAACGTGATGGGGGCGACGAAACGGCTGGGCGAAATGATCATGGAGACCCTCGCCGGCGGATCACACTCGACCACCTTCAACGCCGTCCGCTTCGGAAATGTGATTCAGAGCAACGGCTCGGTGATGCAGACGTTCCGGAGCCAGATATCGAAGAAGGCGCCCCTGACGGTCACCCATCCCGATGTGACGCGGTTCTTCATGACCATCGACGAAGCCAGCCAGCTCATCATCCAGTCAGCGATGATCGGCAGGGACAGCGATATCTTCGTTCTCGACATGGGGGAGCCGGTCAAGATTCTTGATTTGGCACAGAGCCTGGTCAAGGCCGTCGATCCCACCCTCACCATTGAGATCACCGGGCTCCGTCCTGGCGAGAAGATGTTCGAGGAACTCAGCTACGAGCCGTCCAATGTCGGCACGACTCGGAACCCCAAGATCTTCGTCGTCCGGGACGCGCGGGACTTCGACGAATCCGCCTTCATGGAGTCCGTCGAAGCACTCCTGGAGCAAACCAGCGCGTACTCGGTGACGCCACCGCAGGCTGTGGCCATGCTGAAACAGCTTGGATTTGCGCTCCAGTGAAAGTGCTCCTGTCAGGCGCGCAAGGTGTCATCGGGCGCAGGGTCGCCCAGTCGTTGCAAAACCGGTCTGACCTCGATCTGATCTCTCTGGTTTCGGTCCGCACCGAGCCGACCGGGGGAGGTCTGGCCGTGGATATCGGCGACAGTGAAGCCTTTCGGGCTTCCCTCGAAATGATCCGGCCGGATGTGGTTGTGCACCTGGCGTCGCTGACCGGTCAGGCGTGCGATCTGGATCGGCAGCGGACCCAGCACATCAATGTGGACTCCGTCGACACCCTGACCTCTGTGGCACGCGAGCTCGGTATCAGCCGAATCGTGTTCGCGTCGACGTCAGCACTGTACGGGGATCAATACGACGAACCGGTCACGGAGTCGGCACCCATTGTGCTGGGGTCTCAGTACGCTCGCACCAAGTATGCCGCGGAGCGCATTCTCGGTGACGCAGATGGCATCGAAACCGTCAGCCTGCGCATTTTCAACGTGTTCGGCCCCGGAATGCCAAATTCGCTGGTCACCCAGCTCGCCGAGTCGGGCCCGGATCGGCCGGTGGGCCTCCGAGGCCTCGACACCTTCGTGAGGGACTACGTCCACGTCGACGACGTCTCGGATGCCATCGGCACGGGTCTGACCGCGCCGCTCCCACACCACCACGCCACCTTCAACATCGGGTCGGGCGTCCCGACGAGTAATCGCCGGCTGGTAGCGGATTTGGACATCGACCTGTCTCGGTACACCGTGTTCAGCGCACCGTCCAGCTACAGCTGTGCACAAATCGACTCCGCGCGACGCTGGTTGGACTTCCAGCCCTCTCGTGGGTTTGGAGACCTCGGATGATCTTCCTCAACAAGATCAAGTTGCGGGTGATGCCCCGCGTGAAGCGGGCCGTCAAACGCCGTCTCCTGGGCGGGAAGTTCCGCTCGAAGGCCTTCCGATTCGGCGTGGTGTCAGGCCGGGAGATTCCCGTGCTGATGTGCCTGTGGAACCGGCCGGAGCGGATCAACGATGTCCTGCGGCTGCTCGACGAACAGGATTTTGCGGACGGTATCGAACTGTTCCTGTGGAACAACAACCGCACTGACCACGCCACGTATCTCGAGGCCCTGGCGTCGTTCACGGCCAGGCATTCGCTTAAACGGGTCACCATCGCCAAGACACCGTTCAACCTGGGATCGATCGGGCGTTTCTATTGGGCACGCAAGCTCGCCCTCGCCGGCCAGACCGGCCCGCTCGTGGTCATCGATGATGATGAGAACTTCACCGCCGACTTCATTTCAACCTGCGTGGCAAGCTACCATCCCCGGGTCGCCAGCGGTTGGTGGGCCTTCGCCGTCGGTGAGTCCTACTACGATCGAGCGCCATCAGAAATCGGCGGGCGAGTGGACCATGTTGGCCCAGGTGGAATGGTGTGCAACGCGGAATTCTTCCGTGACCCGAAATTCTTCACGACCCTGCCCGAGCAGTTCTGGATGCTGGACGACCTGTGGTTCAGCTATTTCGTGAAGCAGCGTGGATACAGTCTCGCCAAGCTGCCTGTGGAGATCGAATTCGTTCTTGCAGAGTCCAACCAGCACCACACTCAGGCTGACCTCAAACGCGAGTTCTTCGACTTCCTCTATCCGCGCTAGCCACCAGGCAGATCACTGCTTCGTGCGCCGGGCCGTGAGCCGTCTGAGAGGTGCGGTGATCCTCCAGGACGAACTGGCTTCGATGCCGCTGATGCGCTTCCGCAGGTCAGCCACGATTTGATTGCGCTGGGAGATAACGCCGCGCTCGCGGTCGGCCGCCTGGTAGGGATTCCGGCAGAACTCGATGAGTGGCTGCAGCATCAACGTCCAGGTCATGCTCACGGCGTGAGCTCTCACGTTCGCTTTCGTCGTGGCGAGGACGGCATCGTCGAAGAGCAGGGTCTCGATGGCCTCGACCAGCGCATCGACGTCCTTGGCAGGAACGACAGTGCCGAGCGCATTGCCGCGGATTATCGGGGCAAACGTGTCACCGTCGGTGGCAATAATCGGCAGGGACGCCCACAGGTAGTCCAGGATGCGGGTTCGGAAGCTGTAGGCGGTCTCCACATGATCCAGGTGGGTGCTGATACCGAGATCCGCGTCCAAAAGAAAATTGGCGCGCTCTCGGTAGGGCACCCAGGTTTCGTTGAAGAAGACGACTCGGTTGGTGAGCTGCAGGCTTTCGGCGAGTTCTCGCGCCCGGCGTTCCATCTCCATTTCCGGAACGTCCGGATTGGGATGTTTGACCCCCAGGAAAAAGAGCCGCACGTTCGGATGAGTCGTGGAGACTCGGGCGACAGCCTTGATGAGGGTAATGGGGTCAAACCAGTTGTAGATCCCACCGCCCCAGATAATGACCTTGTCGTCCGGGCCGATGCCCTCGACGATTCCACGGATGCCGTGAGCAGTCTGTACAGGGGGCAGATCCTCCACGCCGAAGGGAGCCACATCCAGCAGCGCGCGCAAGCTGGGATCCTGATCGTAGGTCGCCGGGTTGATTCGGGCGAGTCCGGCGAGTTGCCCGAGCCAGAAGTCTCGCTGTTTCTCGGACGCGCACAGCATGTAGTCGGCGCGTTCCATCTGGTCGTTCATGACTTCCACCGAATCGAGAGCAACCGCGTATCGGTCTGCCTCGCAGAGGTCTTTGCCCTGCTCGAGCTGTTCGAGGTGAAGCGGGTCGTAGATGTCGGCCACGATGATGGTCGGGAGGGACTTGAGCCATGGATGGCTGCGCAGAATATGACCCTGGATGATGATGATGTCTGCCCAGGCCGCGTGGGGCTTCAAATGATCCTGGGCGGCGAACGCGACCGTGAAGTCCGAGTGTGTCACGGTGGCGCCGATCGTGGAAACGAGGCGCACCTCGGCCAGAGACGACAGTGCCTTGGCGATTTCCCAGGCACGGATGGCCGGGCCAGCCATGCGTTCACCGACAGTGTCGGGGGTGATAATCAGGATCGACGGCATGCGTCCGTTACCGTTGGCGACAGATATCACCGGACCACCCACCACTGTCGTGCCGCCAGGGCGACTCTGAGGATGCCGCGCACGGGGAGGAGATACCAGGCCGAGTACTTGCGGGACAGGTACAGGTAAGCGCTGTCGTGGTGCACGCGTTCCATTCGGTGTGCGCTGCGCGAGGTTGAGTGGGCACCGGTATGCGTGACGACCGCGGCGGGAACATACACGTTCTCCCACCCGGCCTCGGACAATCGTGCGCCGAAGTCGACATCTTCGAAATACATGAAGTAGCTGGGGTCGAAGCCGCCAACCGCTTCATACGCGCTGCGTCGAACGAGCAGACAAGCGCCCGACAGCCAACCGGCCGCGCGGCGCTCGGGACCATAGCTCCGATCTGATCGGTAACTACGCGACCATGGATTGTTCGGCCAGGCCCTGCCGAGCACGGCATGACCGATGCCCGTGCGCAGTGAAGGCAGATCGCGTGCCGATGGATAGACGGCGCCGGTTGCGTCGAGGATGCGAGGACCAAGGGAGCCGGCGTTCGGCAGGTCTGACGCGGCGGCGACGAGGGCGTCCAAGGCACCTACGGTGAAGACAACATCGGGATTCGTGATCAGTAGATAGTCGTAGCCAGCTCCTGCTTGCTGCACGCCGGCGGCTATTCCCGCGCCGTAGCCCACATTGTCAGGCAGTTCGATCAGGCGGGCGCCGTGGGCGCGCACCGCTTCGCGCTCAACGGCGAGGTCCGCCGACGCATTGTCGACGACGATCACGTCGGGTGGCAAATCAGTGGAAGCCGCGAGGGAGTCCAGGAAAGAACCCAGTACGTCACCGGTGTTGTAGACCACGGTGATGACGAGTACGGACTGAGACATGTTGCCTTTCACGGATCATTCGGCGTGAGCGCCAGACCGCGTTAAGATCTAGGAGTTGATGAGTGCGAAAGTAGGCTCCGCGTATGTCATCCCCACGGCCAGGGGGTTGTCCTTCACGTCGAAGGAACATGCCTGGGCGAGGTCGGCGAAGTGTCGGCCAGCCGAGTCGATCAGGGAAATATTGATGAAGAATTTGCCGTTGCCGAAGCGTGTGTCGCGGAGAGTGAACGCGACGGTGTGCGTGCCTGAGAGCCGGTCGAGTTTGATGCCCATCCGTTTGGTGGTGGTCCCGTAAGCGACTTGGCCGAGTGTGTTGTCGATCTGGATGGCGCAGGACCAGTCCTCCGGCGCATCCAAAAACTCGAGATCCATGCTGATCACGAGGTCGTCCCCGAGTCGGATGGCCTCGCCGGCGGCACCATGCGCCGGCCCAGCTGTGGCGGAGACGATCTTCGCTTCCCGGGAGGGCGCGGGGTTGGTCGCGGTGGTGTCCTCGGCGATCCTGCGGTCTTCGAGGATATCGCGCATCTGAACGACGGCCTCTCGCGGGTCCCCGTCGAAGACGACTTCGCCCTTGTTGAGAAGGATGGCACGGTCGCACAACTCGGTGACCTGTCCGAGCGAGTGCGTGACGAGCACGATCGTGCGGCCTTCCTCCTGGAAGGAACGAATCTTATCGAGACACTTACGCTGGAACGCCTCGTCGCCGACGGCCAACACTTCGTCGACAAGGAGCAGATCGGGGTTGGTGTGAACGGCCACAGCGAATGCCAGCCGCACGTACATCCCGGAGGAGTAGAACTTCACCTGCGTGTCGATGAACTCTCCGATCCCGGAAAACGCCAAGATGTCGTCAAACTGGGCTTCGGTTTCGGCCCGGCTGAGTCCCATGATAGAAGCGTTGAGGAACACGTTCTCGCGTCCGGTGAGGTCAGGGTGGAACCCTGCGCCCAACTCTAGGAGGGCCGCGATGCGGCCGCGCCGTGAGACCTGACCCGATGACGGATCAAGGATCCCGCCGATGACCTTCAGCAGGGTGCTCTTGCCAGAGCCGTTGTGCCCGATGAGAGCAACGGTGTGGCCGGCCTGGATAGTGGTACTCACGTCGCGCAGCGCCCAGAATTCTTCCCGGTGGCGGCGACCACGTCGACCGAAAGTGACCAGACGCTCCTTCAGCGAGTTGTCCTTGCGCAAGACGAACCGCTTGGAAACGTTCTCAATGACGACGATGTCAGGGGATGCGTCAAGGCTGGGTGCCCCGTCGACTGCAAACGTCATGATGTTCTCCGAATTGCTGGTCATAGTGCTTGGGCGAAGTTGCCTTGGAGTCGGGCGAACACTCGGTGGAAGATGCCGAGCAACACGACCCCGATCACGAACGCGACGCCCAACCGCATCATCAAGTCCGGCGGGTACTCTGCGACGCCCTGCCCGGCGAGCCACAGGGCACGCTGGAAGCCGAGAACGCCCAGCGTGATCGGGTTGTTCGTGTAGATGTCCAGAGCGAGCCCCTCGCCCAGGATGTTCTTGACCATCGACCAGGAGTAGACGACGGGCGAGGCCCAGAGTGCGAGCATCAGAAGCACTTCCACCAGGTACTGCACGTCGCGCAGGTACACGTTGACTGCAGCGAGCAGGAGGCCGAAGGCGGTCGCGTACACGGCCAGAACCATGAACGCGGGAAACAGGTACACGATGTCGGTGGTGGCGGGGAATGCGCCGAGCGCGAGCGTCGCCAGAACGATGATTGCCATCTGGATGGCGAAGTTGAACAGTGCAGAACCGACGCTGGCGAGCGGGAAGACCTCGCGCGGGAGGTAGATCTTCTTGATCAGGCCGCTATTGCCAACGATGGAGGCCGTGCCACCGCCGATGATTTCGCTCAGTAGTCCATAGGCGGTTAGACCCGTGAAGACATAGATCGCGAAGTCGGGGATACCCCGCTCTGCGGCCAAGAACTTGCCGATGACGATGTAGTAGATGAAGAGTTGCGTGAGAGGTCGAACGAGCGTCCAGACGAATCCCAGCGTGCTGTCCTTGTACCGGGATTTCAGGTCGCGGCGGATCAGGAGTGCCAGCATCTCGCGTTGCGTGAAGATCTCGCGCACGGAGTCCCAGGTTCCGAGCCCCTTCCGTGAACCTGATCCGACAATCACCAGCTTTTGTTGGGCGAGTGCGGTGAATCGCTCTTGAGCAGACATAGATTTCACTTCATTTCGAGGAGAGGACTGGCCAAGTATACGCGCTGACTTCTTCGTCCAGCCTGCTGGCAGTCTCAGGGAGAGACCGCGCAGTGAGGGTAGTCAGCGATGGCGCAAACTATGAACGGCGTGCACGATTCGATCGGCGGCCCGCACGACGCGCCGATTGAGCGTGGTCTCAAGGGTCGTTTGCGCACGAATTCGAGCCACCTTTTCCTCACCCAGCCGCTCTTCGAGTTCGTGGATACCGACGGCCAGTTCGGCGTTGCGGTCACCCGCCGCGGCGACTTCAGTTTCGAGCGTTCGCACGCGGTACTCCAGACCACCGATGACCTTGCCGAACGCCCATTCTCTCGCGCTTTTCTCCTGGTCGACCGGGACGTCGGGAGCAGGAGACGTCGTCGTGTCGGCGATCCGCCGCTCTTCTACGTAGGAACCGGAGGCGATGCCCTCGGCGAGGTCCTCCGACGTCGGGTGTCGGAACAGGTAGGACGCGAACAGTGTCCCGTCCTGAAGACGATGGAAATCGCGCATGCCGTGATGGTTCGGGCTGGGAGTCAGTCCGCTGGCATTGAGGTACGCGCGCCCAGAGTTGTCGACCTTGCGGCTGAACTGCGCCCATGACCGCCAAGGGAAGTGGAGCACTTCGATGGCGAGTTCCGGCGGTGGCGTGCCGAGGCTCGCGAGGCTCACCAGATGATTCCCCTGCACGACAGTGACGCTGGGATCACCGACGTGGACGGCATTAGGAGTCGAATGAGAGTGAAGGCCGACCGCGTTCAACTCCTTGGTGCTGCGAAGGTCCCGGTAGAGGAGGCGCTGCAGACCGGTGCCGGCCAGCGCGGGTGGTCCGGTCATATCTACGACTTCAACTAGGAATGACTGGATGCCCTTATTTAGATTGACGAACACATCGCGCAGTGTAAGGGCTGGGTCCTTCGGCATCCAGAACTCATCAGCATCCGCATTCAAGACCCAGTCTGCGCCGTAAATGGACGCTGCGTCCCGCGCCATCTGCGTTACGACAACACCTTGCTGCTTGCGGTGAACCGGATCGTGGCGCAGAACAACGTGCCCTCTGGCGGCGTATTTTTCGAGGATCTCGGTCGTCCCATCCACCGATCCGTTGTCGGTGGCAATGATGACGTCCACGCCCTGGCGAAGATGGTGTTCGATCATGGGAGCGATGATGTCAACTTCGTCACGAACCATCATGGTCATCGCGATCTTCATAAACAACTTTCATTTGGTGCCGCGGGCGACAGACGTCGCCCGTCGTAATTGTGTCAGAAACCCCTCGAAGGGGAGGTCCCTAGCGGAACAGAACGTCTCGGACGGCGAGCAGGTAGGTGCGCCCAAAACGCTGGGAAGGCTCCAGCACGGTGCCTTCAGCCCACTCGTTCCAGGCGTTGATGAACACGAGTCGATGATCACGATCGCGATCCGCGATGGCAGAGACCGCAGAATTCAGCCAACGTCGGAACGTGAAGGGATTGGAGCCGTACCACAGGTCGGGCTGCCATTGGCGCCGGGCGGTGTTGTCAAAGTTGACCATCACTCCTGGGAACCGTTGGTCGCTTACGGGGCCCCGTAGCTGCAATTCGGAGTCGCTGGCCATTGCGGCGTAGCTCAGGATATTTCCCCCGAATCGGGGGTCCACTGTCAGGTGCTCGCGGGATTGTGGTGTCCAACGTCGATTGTGCGGTGCGAATTCAAGGAAGGCATCGAGACCATGCGCATCCAGGTCGCCTTCGATTCCGTCCATGCTATGTCCGACGTCCACTGTGATGATCGTAAGCCCGTCGAGTCCGGCCTCCATTGCGACGGTCCGCCAGTAGTCGAGCACGTTCGCGTAGTCGGGAATCTGCGTGATTCGATAAACCGAGATGAGGGGCTTGTTGTCGACGCGGATGTAGCGGGGGTCCGTGATCAAGTGCAGCACGTCGTGAATGAACTGGGTCGCCGGGACCTCGGCGTAGTCTTGGGCGATCAGCACGTTCTGAGCGCTGCCGTCCCAGCGCCGGGTCCAGTTCTCGTTGGCCCACATGAGACAGAACGGCGCATCATCGTCGGTAGCCACAAGGTTCTCGATGGGCATGTCCATGAGTTTTTTTCCGGCGAACCAGTAGTAGTAATACATGAAGCCCTCGATCCCTGCCATCTGGGCGAGGGCGTACTGCCGGGATCGAACGGTGTCGGACGAGAGGTCGTAGAAGCCCAGGTCCGCGGGGAGGAACGGCTGGTTGTGGCCGCGGAAGACGGGAGTGGCAGCGGCAACGTTCGACCACTCCGTGAAGCCCGCTCCCCACCACGACTCGTTCTCGGGGAAAGCATGGAACTGAGGCAAATAGAAGGGAATGACGCGGGCACGCGGAAGTCGCTCCTGCGACTCCTCGAAGTGGCACCATCCCTCGGAAGCGCCGGCGAGCAGTTCACCCGTTTCACGCAATTCATAGCCGGCCTCGAGGGCGAGGACGCCGATCAGGCGTTCCACCGCGTGTGCGGTCGTTCCATCTACTTGAGCGGTTTCTTTGTCGAAATCGTCAGCTTCGAGGCTGAGGGACCGCAGCGCCTGAAGAATAAAGCCGCGCACCCAATAAATGGAACCGGCCGCGAAGCGGAGGCTCTCTTCATCCAGCTCGAGCTGGAGCCGGAGCAGCAACTCGCGGGCGAGACGTCGATCGCCTCCCCAGAAGGCCGGCCCGAGCACGTTGCCATCGGTGGTGAGAAGGCCCAGACGCGGGTCCTCGGCGAACTCGGACAGGATCCTCTCCACGTTGGGTCGAGAGCCGAGCAGGCCGGTGATGAAGCCATCACGCCAGGCATCGCCGTCGCCGCCGAGCTCGGCGTGATCCCGCCGCCATTCGCTCTTCTTGGTGTGGATTTTCAGAACGAGCTCGTAGGGCTCGAGTAGGTCGGCGTTGATGACGGAGACCATGGGCAGGATGTCCCGGCCCCGGTTCTCGACGTCCAGCATCGTCAGGTGGGAGAGGTTGTCCAGCTCAGTTGTCCGGAGGCTGAGCGGCTTGCCGGTCGCGTTCGTCACGATCAGATCGAAGGCGACGGGGATGTGTTGCAGTTCTGCAAGGACCTGGTCGATGAGGTCCGTGTAATACACGTGGAGCAGAACTGCGATCCGCGCCGGAGACTCCGGCGAGTGGGGCATGCCGACCCACGGCTGGGGGATGCTCGGGCGAAGTCGGCCCGAACGCCGTTCGACCCACCGGGCGAAGTCCGCCTGATGGGATGGAATGGATGCGTGTGCCGTCGGCACAGCCAGAGTGCGGGCCAGGAACCCGAAGCTTCGGCTCAGCTCGCGTCGGACGCGCGGAAGTTTGCGTGATTTCATATGTCAGTCCTCAGGCGCCTCGGCCTACAGCCAATCTCGGGGGTCGGTTCCGTAGCGTGATTCGACTTCGGAGGGAACGTCTCCGCCATCGGCGACAACGGCCGGGTTGGTCAGGAGTTCCCGCTTGATGAAGGGGAAGCCCAGCTGGAGCAGGTCTCGCCACCCCTGCATGGTCGGATTCTCAGTGGGGAAGACCAGCCGTTCCGACTCGAAACAGACGGAAGTGGTGAGCCCCTCTGCGAAGAGCATTCGGCTCAATCCGAGTTCATACCGGTCGATGATGAGGCTCTTGTCTGTCTCCACGGTCAAGGACGACCAGAACTGCCTCAGCGCAGGGTTGTTGAGGATGCCCGCGCGATATCCGACGAAGAAGCTCTGAACGTGGTCGAACAGTTGGGACGTGTTCGTGGCGGCCCACACATCAGTGGAGCTGGTTTCGAAATCGTGGATCACAGGATCCAGGCTGGCGAACGGGCCGACGAGGCTGTCGTTTGCAAGAATGACGAAGGGTTTCTTGCGTACGGCCGGGAAGAGATCAAGTCCCACTGACCAGGAGCCGAAGTCGTATCCGACATTCGACCGGCGCACGATGATGGGATTCGATGCTGCGTCGGCGGGCCAGTCGAGCGGCGTGTCATCAGCCGATGCCCGCACGATGATGACCGTGTAGCCGTTTCGCTCGAGTTCTGCGGTCAGAGTCACCAGTGACAGCGATACGGACGCGGTTGGGCCGTAGCTCGCCACTATGGCCACGCGATCCGTGACCGGGAGCCGAGGGCTGCCGCGATCAAACCGAATGGAGGATTTGGTGGCCTCGAGGACCCGTTGCGCGGACATCCGCGCTGGCTTAGCGGTTGGCATTCGCTCCTCGCCGCCGAAGCACGCGCAGGGGCTGGGTGACCCGCCAGGACAGCGAGAGTCGCAGAATCTCGACCTGGCGTCGGTACCGTTCGCCCTGCGCCTTAGCGGCGACAACCTGCCGCTTCAGGTCTGCAATGACTGGTGCAACCTGTGCCAGTTCAGACCGAAGGGCACGGATTTCCAGTCGGGCTTCATGCAATTCAGCGGAAAGCAAGGCGTCACTTGCACCGTCTGGCCGTGAACTTGAATCTTTTGACATTGGAACCGATCTGTCGCGTCAGTTTCGATAGGCATACATGACTAAGAATACTATCGCTGCCGATCGGCTGGTCTTCGGGCCCTTGGCAAGCGCCCAGAACGGGGGGTCGGAGGCGTGCCGGATGCTGACGTAGGGTCAAGTGGGATCTTTTTCAGGGTCGAACTCCGACGCACCCGGTAAATGCACACCGATTAGATGAGTATTCACACGAGCGAGACGAGTTGTGCATGAAAAGGATTTTTGGGCTGTCAGTGGCGCTGGTATTTCTCGTCGCACTGTTTGTTCCTCTCTCGCTCAGTACTGGATCCCAGCCCGCCACAGCCGCGAACGGGAGTGACTTCGACCCTGGCTACATCATCAGTGATGAGAATTTCTATGCGGGTTCTTCAATGTCGCAGTCCGAGATCCAGAGTTTCCTGAACAACAAGAGCTCGGTTTGTGCCGCCGGCTATACCTGCATCAAGGATTATCGTCAGTCCACCTGGTCTCGACCCGCTGACGCCATGTGTGCCTCATACCAGGGCGGCAGCAATGAGACTTCGGCGGCGATCATCGCCAAAGTCGCCCAGGCCTGCAAAATCAGCCCGAAGGTGCTTCTGGTAACCCTGCAGAAGGAACAGTCGTTGATCTCGGCGAGTGCGCCGTCGGCGGCCCGGTACGACCGGGCCATGGGTTACGCCTGCCCGGACACGGCCCCCTGTGATGCTCAGTATTTCGGCTTCTACAACCAGGTCTATAACTCGGCCTGGCAATTCAAGCGCTACGCGAACCCGCCTGGAACGACTCAGCGCTTCACGTGGTTCCCGGTCGGGGCTGCCTCGAACGTGCTCTTCCACCCCAACAGCGCCTGTGGGTCGACGGCCGTTCGGATTCGAAATGCCGCCACCGCCGCGCTGTATTACTACACGCCCTACCAGCCGAACGGCGCGGCCATGGGGAATCTCTACGGCTCCGGCGATGCGTGCTCAGCTTACGGAAACCGCAACTTCTGGCGGATGTACACGGACTGGTTCGGGTCCACGTCCGCGAACGGCTACGGGAGTTTCGATAGTGCGATCGGTGTCTACAAAGGCATCGCCATCTCGGGCTGGTCCATCGACCCGAACAACGCCGCCTCGGCATATGCCTGGGTCAACGTCGACGGGCAGGGTGGCCCCGTGAAGGCCGACAAGTCGCTGTCTTGGTTCGACAGCGTTTTTCCCGGCTTCGGCCCGAACCACGGATTCGCGGAGACGATAGCTGCCACAGCTGGTGACCATGAGGTGTGTGTCTACGGAACATACAGTCTGATCTCCTGCAAGTGGGTCACTGTCCCTGCCGGCCAGGGCTCGTTGGACACCGTTGTCGGCACCTGGGGCGGGGCCGATATATCCGGGTGGGCCGTGGACTTCGGCACCGTACAGCCGTCATATATTTGGGTCAATGTCGACGGGGTGGGCAGTGCCTACAAGGCGGATGTCAACCTGCCGTGGATCAACTCCCTCTTTGCGGGCGCCGGGGCCGATCACGGTTTCAAGGTGAAGGTTCCCGCCGCCCCGGGAGCCAGAAAAATCTGTGCGTACGGCATCTACGGCGGCGTGAGCGAACTCATCTCGTGCCGGACGGTCACCGTCCCGCGGGGAACCGGGGCGCTTGACTCCGCGACGAGTGTGCCCGGTGGTCTCGTCGTGTCCGGTTGGTCGGCGGACTACACCCGGCCGGATTCCTCGTTTGTCTGGGTCGATGTAGACGGCAACGGGTCGGCCTATCGCACCAACAAGGCCCTGTCCTGGTTGCCCGGTTACCTGCCCGGGATCGGCCAGAACAACGGCTTTGAAATTCGGGTTCCTGCCCGTAAGGGAAGCCACCGAGTCTGTGTCAGTGGAGCTGTCGCGCAGCTAGGCTGTCGCACCGTGACCGTGGAGAAATCGGCGGATGGACACCTGGATTCCGTGGAAGCCGTTCCCGGCGGGGTGCGCATCCGTGGCTGGTCGGTGGACCTCACCACTTCCCAGACCTCGTATATCTGGGTGAACGTGAACGGCGAAGGCGGCCCGTTTAAGGCAGACGCCCCCCTGAGCTGGTTCGAGTCGTACTATCCCGGAAGCGGACCGAATCACGGGTTCGACGTCACGGTCCCGAAGCCTGCCGGCACCCACACCGTGTGTGTGAACGGCACCGAGGAACTGCTCGGCTGCCAGACCGTGACGGTCCCGTGATCGGCACGGATTGGTAGAGTCGCTCCTGCCGCACTCAACAGGAAGGCTTGCATGTCAAACCCGCAACAGGGAGTTGTCTCCGTCGTTCTAGTCAATTTTCGGGGTACAGACGACACGATCGAGGCGATCCGCCAACTGGGCGGTCTGGACTGGCCGTCAGAGCGGCTCGAGATCATCGTTGTCGAGAACGCATCCGGGGACGACAGCGTGACGCGCCTGCGCGCTGCTGTTCCCCAGGTGAAATTGATTGAGTCGAAGAAGAACCTCGGGTTCGCGGGCGGATGCAATCTGGGGGTGAAAGCCTCCTCAGGAGAGTTTCTCGCCTTCCTCAACAACGATGCGAAGCCGGATGCGGGATGGATCCGTTCGGCCGTCGCGCGTTTCGAGGAGAGCCCGGCAATCGGTGCCGTGGCTAGCCGGGTGCTCGACTGGGACGGCAAGCTCGTCGACTACATCGGCTCCGCGATGACGTGGTTCGGCCAGGGCTATAAGCCGCTCACCGCTCAGGAAGTGCCGTCCCAGCCCGACCAGGTGCACGACGTGCTCTTCGGGACGGGCTCCGCGATGTTTGTCCGGAGAAGCGTGTACGACGCGCTCGGGGGATTCGACGAGCGCTTCTTCATGTTCTTCGAGGATGTCGACCTAGGTTGGCGACTCAACTTGCGAGGGTGGCGGTTCGTGTATGAACCTGCCTCCCTGGCATTCCACAAACACCACGCATCGATGTCTTCCTTCGGCTCTTTCAAGGAGACCTACCTGCTCGAGCGCAATGCACTCTTCGCGCAATACAAGAATCTGGGCGACGAAGCCCTGGCCCGGCTCCTGCCCGCCACCCTGGCATTGGCAGTACGGCGGGCTGTGTCGCGCGGCGACCTCGACTCGACCTCATTCGATTTGCGAAAGGGGGGTGACAACGAGCCGGACATGCAGATTTCCCGCGAGACCGTGGCGGGCGTCTACGCCATCGACCAGTTCGTCGAGAACCTTCCGTCCCTCAAGCAGGCCCGAGACAAGGTCCAGTCCTCGCGGGTCGTCGCCGATAACCGGATCTGGGAGTTGTTCGGCGAGGTTGATGCTCCGTCATACCAATCCGAGCACTACCTCGAGGGCTACGACAAGATCGTCACGACGTTCGGTGTCACCGCCTCTCCGGTGGTCACCCGCGTACTCATCATCACGGGTGACCCCATTGGCGCAAAGATGGCCGGTCCGGCCATCCGTGCCTGGAACATGGCCGAGGCGCTGTCACGCAACAACGTCGTCACCCTCGTCACCCTCGCCGGTGCCGAACCGGTGTCCGCGCCCTTCGACATCGTTCATGTGCGCCCCGGGGACGATCGAGCCATGCGCCGCCTGGAACAGTCGGCCGACGTGATCGTTTTCCAGGGGCTTGCGATGGCCCTCTTCGATTCGCTTCGAAACTCGACCAAGATCATCGTCGCCGACATCTACGATCCCATGCACCTTGAGCAGCTTGAGCAGGGCAGAGAGCAGGGAACAGTTCAGTGGAACAAGCAGGTGGTCGATGCGACGGACGTGCTCAATGAGCAGCTCAGCCGCGGCGATTTCTTCCTGTGTGCGTCGGAGCGTCAGCGGCACTTCTACCTGGGTCAGCTTGCGGCACTCGGCCGTGTCAATCCCGCCAACTACGCCAACGATCCTGATCTGACCGACCTGATCAGCGTGGTTCCCTTCGGCCTCAATGAGATCTTCCCTCCAGCGACCAAGCCCGTACTCAAGGGCGTTCTCCCCGGTATTGGAGCCAAGGACAAGGTATTGCTGTGGAGCGGGGGCCTCTACAACTGGTTTGATCCCAAGACGCTCATTCGTGCGGTTGCTGACGTGGCGGAGCGGCACGACAACGTCCGTCTGTTCTTCCAAGGCACCAAGCACCCGCACCCTGGGGTACCCGAGATGGGGATCGTTGCGGAGTCCCGCGCGCTTGCGAGCGAGCTGGGCTCGCTGGACCGATTCGTCTTCTTCAACCCCTCCTGGGTTGACTATGCTGACCGGCACAACTTCCTCGGTGAGGCTGATGCGGGTGTCAGCACGCATTTCGCCCATGTGGAGACTACCTTCTCATTCCGCACCAGGATCCTCGACTATCTGTGGGCCGGCCTGCCCATGGTTGTCACCGAGGGCGACCACTTCGCGGAACTCGTTGCAAGGGAGCAACTGGGAATCGTCGTGCCGCCGGCCGACGTTGCCGCGCTTGCCTCGGCACTTGAGACGGTCCTCTTCGACGAGGCCTTCATCGAGGCAGCCCGGAAGAACATCGCCCGTGTGCGAGCTGACTATGAATGGGACACGGTGCTCGCTCCCCTCGTCGATTTCGTGGGGAAGCCAGCTCATGCGGCGGATCTTGTGGCCAGCGGCGTGGTCGGTGCGGGGGATCTTTCCTCGCGTCGCCCCGCCGTGCGGCGGAAGAAGCACGGACTTCGCCATGACGCAGGCCTGTTCGTCCACTACCTCCGCAACGGGGGGCCAGGCGTCGTGCTCAAGAAGGTCAAGAGCCGCATCCGCCACACGCGGTGAGCCCGCTCGTGCGCCAGCGAACCAGGTACGGAGAATCCGGCACGTCGGCTACGGTAGGACCAGTGAGAGCCACGCTAATGAAGATCGTACGTTCCGCCGTTTTCCCGATCATTGTTCTGATCCTCGCCAGCGTCGGATTCGTCTCGTCACATGTGGCCGAACAGACTGCCTTTTCTCCCTTCGATGAGTTCGTTTATCTGGACTATCTGGCCAAGGTACCCACTCAGGGAATCGTCTACACCGGTGATGAGACCGGCGCGGAAGCACGAAACGCCATCAGTTGCCGCGGTGTTCAGTATTACGGGGCATACGGCGAAGGCTGTGACACCGGTTTTCACAACAACGACGGCAAGTATCCCTACGACGGTGGAACAGGCGCCAGCATCTACGCGCCATTGTATTTTGCGATTACCTGGGCCGCAGCCCAGCCGCTGACGCTCCTGGGCGTCGGGTTATTGGATGCGGGTCGGTTCATCGGAGGCCTCTGGCTGTCGTTGGGAACCGTCGGCGTGTACGTTCTTCTCCGGCTTCTGCGCATCCACCGTCTGAGTGCTCTCGGTCTGTCGCTGGTCGTCTTGTCGACCCCGGCGGTCCTCTGGGCGAGCGTGTACATCAGCACGGACGCTCCTACCCTCGGAATCGCTGCGGCGGTGGGGTGCGTTGCAGTGCTCGTTGCCAAGCGGCGAATCAATCTGTTCTGGCTTCCCGCCATAAGTATTGTCGCCGTGCTATTCAAAGTGCAGAATCTGGCCGCAGTGATCGTCGCGGGGATAGCCCTGCTCGTGCTCGGACTCCTTGAGGCTCTTGGGCCTCAGAGCCGCGCCTCCGGGCGCGGGTTTCTGACCCGACTGGTCACGGACAAGCGCGTCCTGGGTGCCATCCTGGCCGTTGTGTCCGGAGCCGCGGCGCAAGTCGGCTGGCTCCTGGTTCGATCAGCAAACGCCGTTCCGGGGGTACCGGCCGCAGTCGTTGACTCGGTTCGGTTGCCGCTGTCGCTGCAGGGACTTCTGGACGAGGTCTTCAGGTTCCTGCGCACGGTCGGGCAGACAGACGCCGTGCCGACCACTTTCGGGATCGTACTCACGAACACCTTGACGCTCGTGGTGATCGCCTCGGTCATCGGGCTGATCGTCGAGTGGCAGTCTCGGCCCGCGACGACGACCAGCCTCGCTGTGGCCACGCTGGTTGCTGCGCTTCTGTTGGGGCCAGCGCTGGCCATGGCCGTCTATCTGAGCGCCGGGTTCTATTTCCCTTTGCCGGCCAGATACGGGATGGCGCTCCTGCCTGCTTTTATGGCGTGCATCGCCCTGTACTTTTCACGCTTTTCCAGGACTGGACCCTGGGTCACTCTCGCGATCGGCGGCACTGTCTTCGCCGGCGCGGTCCTCTTCGCCTAGTTGGGCTGATGAGGCTGCAGCCGCGATCAGCAGGAACGTACCGGCAGCGATCAGAGCGGAATAGGCCAGTCCGAGGGGTATCCAACCACCGGGGGGCAGCCACGTCGGGTTGGTCAGCATATCGATCCAGGTAAGGTCCCAGGACAAGCTGACCACGTAGCGCTTGAGCGCCCAGACGAACGCTGCAATTTGACCGAGTCCGAGTGCGACCGCACCGGCAACGATCAGTCGACAAGTGGGTGATCCGGCAGTCGGAAAGACCACGGAGTCGCCCAAACCGATTCCAGCCGCAACGAGGACCACCATGAACAACGCGATGGTGTAGCGGCCCTGCCAGACGTAGCCGACGTCCTGAACGAGAGCGGCCTGAAGCAAAGCCGGCAGCAGAATCATCACCAGGGCGATGAGAATCAGACCCGTGCGTACGCGCCATGAGCCGAGGACCAGCCCAGCCAGAATGATCATTCCGGCGGTCAGGGTCCAGATGAGGAGCGTGAACGTGGGAGCCGGTGTGTCCAGCCAGCCGAAATGGCCGATCCAGCCAAGGCCGTATTCGAAGGTGCGGTCGAGGGTGGTGAAGAATCCCGACTCCCAGCTGCCTCCGGCGCCAATGGGACTGTACGTCAGAGTGAGATCCTGGGGACGGAGATAGAACCGGAGCGCCCAGACGGCCGTCGCCCCGATGAGTGCGGAACCCAGCCAGGTCGCGGGGGCCCGGAGCACGCTGCGGAGGACATCCGGCTTGGCCAGTAGCAGCGAGACCACGGCGATGATCAACAACCAGACGAGGGAGAGGCTGCGGGTATTGATCAGGAGGATCGAGCTCATCGTGATCAGAGCAACGCGCTGAATCAAGATCCATCCGGTCGATTCGGTGCGCAGTGTGGTCGTGAGAAGGGCGAAAGCCGCCACCGCCGCGCATGCTTCCATCCCGTTCGGATTGACTGTGCCAGATAGGAAGAGGACCATCGGTGTCGTTGCCACGGCCATGGCCAGGACGGACCAGCTGGAGCGACGCAGGGCTGTGAAAGCGACGGCGAGCAGAGCCGCGCAGACCAGCGCGCTCAGTGCCCTCATCGCGTACAGGGCCTTCGCGCCGTCCAGGAACGTAGCGGGCCACCCGACGGTGACGTAGAACAGGGGAGGGTTGAGAGCCGCCGCAGTCGTGTGGCCGATGACGAGTGCCGTCGGGTCACCGACGGGTGTTACGCAGGAGGGAGTGACGAGGATCTGGCGTCGGTAGCAGTTGAGGTGTTCCTCTGCCTCGGCGAAGTAGCGTGGCACCGTGACGTCTGCCGATCCCGGAACCGTCGTCGAGGGTGTGCCTTCGAGCTGTCCGAGCGCGGCGGCCGCGGCACGCATTGCGTGCGCGGGTTCGTCGGGACTCGCCATGGGCGGTGTCGCCACGGCCCAGATGAGCGTCAGCGCGAAGATCATGGCGAAGCTGAGCAGAAACGTCAGAAGGCGCGAGCGGCGAATGTGCGATGCACGGGTCGAATAGGTTCTAGGCATGGCTCCGGGGCGTGCGATCCAGGGCTCTCCGAACGGAAGCCGCGCCCTCATATTGTAGAGTCGAGACCGGTTGATGGTCGATTCCGTCGACGATTCAGACCAATCGAAAGGCACATCTCGTGGCCATCCGTCGGGCAGGCCGATTTCCAGGCCTAGCAGGGGTTTGCGTGGCCCTGATCGCGGCCGGTGCGGCGCTTTCACTGAGCGGGCTGACCGTGTGGGTGCTCGTCGCGTCAGCTGGCATCGCGCTCTGTCTGTGGGCCGGACAATACACTCGCTGGATCGTGGCAATCGCCTTTTCCCTGGTCATTCCGCTCCTGCTCCTGATTTGCGCAGTCCGTGTGTACCCGATACTGGGTATCGGGTTCGCCGAGGGAAACACGGTGGTGCTCGCCGCGCTGGGGCTCACAGCCGTCGTTGGTTTGCTCGCCCAGGGAGCACCACTGTGCAGGCCGTCCCGTGCGGGGCTCCGGACCGCCGGTCTGGCGGCGATCGTTCCAGCGGCCGGGGGGCTGGCCGCAGTGCTGCTCAGCGTCGGCACGAGCGGCCGCATGCTGTCGTGGGCGATGAACAGCGATGCGATCTGGAACACGGTGACGGCCCGGAACCTGTTCATCGACGGGGGACTGCTCCCGGGGGTGCACCCGAACTCCTCCCCCTTGACGGGGGTTCTCATGGCCGCATCGTTCGCTCCTGGGCGGAACGCAACCGCTGCGACAGAGCTGCTCAATCACGATGTGACGAGAGCGGCCCAGCTCTGGGTCCTCGCCATCCTCGTAGCCAGTTTTCTTGCCGGCCTTGTCGTGGCCCGATCCGTGAGTGGGCAACATCCGTGGTTGCGCCTTCTTGCGACGATGCTTGCCGGTGGGTTCGTCACCTCCTGGTATGTGGCTGGATTCTCGTTTCAGTACGGTTTTTACAACGTCTCGCCGAGTATCGCCCTCCTCTTCCTTTGCTGGCTGCTTTGGACCGAACTCCCTCAGGCGAGATTGTGGGCGGCTGCCCTCCTCTTTCTGCTCACAACCGTTCTGCTGGCGTCCTGGGCGCCCCTGGCAGTCGCCCCCCTTTTTCTGGGGATCGTCGGTTTTCTCCGATATTCCTGGCCGGAACTAAGGCACGCATCGTTGCCCACCCGAGCGATTTACGCGTCCTCGGTTCTTCAGGTCCCTGCCTATGTCGTCTTCGTGACGCTCGACGACCTGCGCCGCGACGGTGGCGCTCTCTCTGGCGGTGGCGCGATGGCCCCGGTCATCCCCGCGATCCTGTTCATTCTGATCGGCGCGGTCGTCTTCGCCGGTGCGATCGGCACCGGGGACGCCACGTCGCGGCACGAACTCGTCGGGGCCACCCTGATCTCCCTGGCCGGCCTGCTCGCCTACGGCTACCTCGGTTGGCAACTTCGGGATGCGGCCACGAAGTGGTGGGGCTATTACCCAGCAAAGTTCGTGTGGTTCCTGAGTATTCTACTTGTCGTGGTGCTACTCGCCATAGTCCTGGGCCGGCTCAGTCATAGCTCCACGCTGGGGCTCAATGCGTCCGCGGGTGTTGTCGGTATCCTCGTGCTCGTGGGAGCAGTGCTGGGGAGTGTGCCTCCCTCACTGAATCGGATCGGGGCACTGGTTCCTCTTGCCGACATTGTCCGAGGGCTCGGGGCCAGCGCGCGCGATGCGGCCATCCCTACCCTGTTCACACTGAGTACACCTGGGGAGAAGAATGTTGTCGCCCGGTATGCCCAGGATCCTTCAGACGACTACTTCGTCAACGGATGGTTGCTGCAACTCTCGGCATCCTCAGCCGAGGACCCGATCCGGTACCACTCTTACTACTTGAACGCGACGGAGCCGATCCAGCTCTGCGCCATGATCGATACCTGGGGCGGTGGCGTCAATGTCCATACCAGGGACGGGAAACTGCAAGCTGAGCTCGAGGAGGCCTGTCCGACGTCGAAGTACACCGTCGTTCTGGGAGATCTGCCCGCCCCGATGAACTAGATTTCACCTCGGCCGTCGGGCCGGCTGGACGACTCTGACTCGAGCCGGGCTTCGAGCTCGCGGATCCGGAGATCCTGCAGTGCGGACATCTCGACTAGGGTGCGGGTCTGGCTCTCGATGCCGGTCAGTTCCGCGCTTGTCTGGATGCAGACCAGGAAGAGCACGGTGATGCTCACGAAGAAGACCAGGTTCGTGGGAACGTCGACCCCGACCAGAGCCGCGGCCCAGTCGAGGATGCTCGGGAAGATGCCGACCATCAGGGCCAGCAGGCCCGCGATCACCCACCAGACGGCATGTCGTTCCCGGAGGCGCCGGCGGCGCAGCATCTCGATCACCACGACGAGCGTGAAGAGGGCGGCAAGGATGCCGAAGACGTAACTGACGGTATTCATGTGCGACTACACCTTGGGTTGGAGTGCGGCTGAAGGGCGAACCAACGCGAAACCCAGGGCGATGAACGCTCTCCCGAGATACGCGGCGGCCCGAAAGGGATTGTGGGAGGGGACGCCGCCGGCGCGCGGGCGCATGGCGACCGGAACCTGCACGACCACACAGCCGGCCCGGGCCGCGATCACCAGGGCTTCGATTGTGTCGCCGAGGTACTCAGCGGGATAGTGGCTGGCGAACAGCCGTACCGCGCGCGGACCGCTGGCCTTGAAACCCGAGGTCGTGTCGGTGAGCTTCGTGCGCGCGACACGGCTCAGGATCGCGGCCAGGAAACGCATGGCCCAACGCCGGGGCCCGCGTGCGTCGTAGTCGCCCTCCCCGGCGAATCTCGCTCCGATCACGAGATCGGCCGAGTACAGTCGATCCAGGAGAGCCAGCACATTCGCGGGATCGTGCTGGCCGTCGGAATCGATCTGGACCACGTTGTCCAGGCCGTGGGCGAGCGCATATTTGAAGCCCAGGCGCATGGCCCCGCCGACACCCAGATTGACCGGTAGCTCGGCGACCGTGGCACCGGCCGCCCGCGCGACCTCGGTGGTGTTGTCGGTGGAACCGTCATTGACGACCAGGCAGCGCACGCCGGGCAGGGCGGCGAGCACCTCCCGCACGACATCGCCGACGGCTTCTTCCTCGTTGAACGCGGGCATCACAATCAGCGTTTGGTCCAGGCGAGACGACATGGGACCGAGTTTACTCACCGGGGGTCACCGCCCTCGGAGCAGCGGAACGGATCCCGGAACGGAGATAGGGCCTGCCGAATGCGTGATTCACAAGGATCCGGAGACCATGAACGTCTCCGGCCTTGACGGACGCCGGCACGCGCGTCAGCGCGTTCAGGCGGGAAGACACGTGGCGCACCGCGACTCGGGCTGCGTGATTCCAGCCGAGCGCCGTCATCTGCTCGGCACATTCCAGGAAGTATCGGCGCTCCTCGACGAACCGGGAGCCGTCATGAGCGGTCCAGGAGGACACGCTTCCGGAGTGCCGTCGGTAGCGGAAGCTGGGCGTGTCGTCCAACACCAGCCGACCGCCGCTCACGATGATGTCGATCTCGAGTGCGAGGTCGAGTGCCACGTCTAGGTCTTCCCGGAAACCGTGCCTCTTCAGCAGGCTCGTGCGCCAGGCGATGGACGGGAAATAGGTCCATGTGCCACGCATCAGGCTCGCGGCCAGGACTTCCCCTGACAGTTCCACCGGACCGTCGGCGTGTGGGCGGCAGAGGCGCTTGACTTGGTCGGCCAGCGGGAAAGAATCGGCGCCGTCGGCGTCCATCACGCGCACGCCCGGCTGCACGAAGTCCGCGTGGGGGAAGGTGGCCAGCAACTGACGAAGGCGGGTCACATAGTTGGGCAGCAACAGGTCGTCGCAGCCGACGATGGTGGTGAAGTCGGCGGTGGCCAGGGCGGCGCACTTCCTGAAGTTGCCGCTCACACCCAGGTTGGTCTCGTTGCGGAGATAGCTGATGCGTGGGTCGGCCAGCCCTTCGAGCCACCGTCCCGGTTCGTCGTCCGGGTACTGGTCGTCGATGACGACGAGGCGCCAGAGGGGATCGGTTTGGCCGAGGATGCTCTTCACCGCCAGGCGGAAGAGCGCCGGGTCGCCATAGAAAGGCATCATCAGGTCGATCGAGGGCGGAGCCGTCGGGAGCGGTGGTGGCATTCTGACTAGACTCTCTAACGGATTCGATGGAAGCGACGCGATCATCGGCAGAGCATGAGTGCGTGCCTGTCGACAATCCTTACGACAGTCTACGTTTCCCCCGGGAGACGTCCGCGAATCGGGCGGCCGCTCCGGTGCACAGGCGCGTGGCAACTGCCACGAACACCATTCCGGCCCTGCGGGAGGGAGGAACCCCATGACGGATGAGTCGGCTACCCGATCACGCGTTCCGTCGTCGCCCTCCGTGATGTGGGTGCTGGTCGCCACCCTCGTCTCCGGTGTCTCCGGTTATCTGGTGATGTGGCTGGTTGCCCGGGCGCTCGGCGCCGCGGACTACTCGGTTTTCGGTGTGTTCTGGTCGGCACTGTTCCTGATCGTGGGCGTGCTGTTCGGGATCCAGCAGGAGACGACCCGTGCCACGGCGAGCGCGCTGATGCGACCCGAGGGTGCGGTGCGCCGGAGCTCCCTGTGGATGTTCGCCGGTGGCGTGGCCCTCGTCGTGGGCGTCGTCGTTGTGCTCACCGGGCTGTGGTGGGCGCCGCGCACACTGGGAACGGGCAATGCCGCTCTCGTCGTGCAGGTCGCCCTGGGCTCGGCGGCCAACGCCGTCGTGGCCACCCTCAGCGGAGTGCTGGCCGGGGCCAGACTCTGGCGTCACCTGGCCGCGATCATCGCCCTCGATGGTGTCGTGCGACTTCTCGCCGTTGTCGTCGCGCTCGGTTTGGGTGGAGATCCGGCTGCGCTCGCCTGGGCCGTGATCATCCCTTTCCCCGTCGCGCTGGGGCTGGTCTTCCTCGTCTCGCCGCGACCGCTGATCCGGTTCTCGGCGTCACCGCTGACGTACCGACGCCTCATTTCGAACTCCGCCCAGACGATGCTCGCTGCCTCGGCGACGGCGCTGATCATCAACGGCTTCCCCCTGGTGCTGGCCTTCTTCGCCGCCCCGGACGAGAAAGCGGAACTGGGCGCGCTGATCCTGGCCATCACGATCACCCGGGCACCGGTGCTGGTGCCGCTGATGGCGTTGCAGAGCTATCTGGTCACCCGCTTCACCGGGTCCCCTGCCAGCCCCTGGCCCCTAATCGGCAGAGCGTGCGGCCTGATCGTGCTCACCATGGCGGTTCTCGCCGTGGCGACGTTCCTCTGGGGCACAGCGGCCTTCGCCACGATCATCGGGTCGGATTTTGCACTCCCGACCGCGGCGCTCGTGCCCCTCGTCGTGTCGTCGGGCTTCATCGGGGCGCTCTGCGTGACCGGGCCGGCCCTGCTCGCCGGGGGGAGACACCGCAGCTACGCAGCAGGGTGGGTACTCGCATCCGTCGTCTCGATCGGGATGTTGTTCGTGCCGGTCGGACTCGACGCGAAGGCGGCGCTCGCGCTCTCGGTCGGGCCCGTCGTCGGTTTGGCGTTCCACCTGGGAGCCCTGTGGCGATTCTCGCTCGAGGTTCGCCCGCCGGAGGACGCCGGCGGGAGAACCTCCGCTTCCCCGACCACTGCTTCTCCGAACACTGATTCCCCGAAGACGATCCACCAGTGACCGGAACCGAATTGAGCCTCACCGTGTCCGTCGCGCTGTGCACCCACAACGGCGCGCCCTATCTGCGGGAGCAATTGCTCAGCATCCTGAACCAGTCCCGGCAGCCCCACGAAGTAGTCCTGTCCGATGACGCCTCCACCGATGACACCCTCGAGGTGGCCGATCGAGCGTTCGCCGAATGGCGCTCCGTCCGGCCGGATTCGACCGCCACCCTGCGGGTCATCCGCAATCAGGTTCCCCTCGGGGTGGCGGCGAATTTCGAGCAGGCCCTGGCCGCCTGCTCCGGCGAGTTGTGTGCTCTGAGCGACCAGGACGACGTCTGGTACCCCCGCCGGCTCGAGGTCATGGCGGCAGAATTCGCCGGGCGCCCCGAACTGCAACTGCTCCACTCTGACGCACGCCTGGTCGACGGCCGGGGGATGCCGCTGGGCAGCACGCTCCTGCAGACCCTCGGCGTGACGGCCGACGAGAAGAGGGACGTGCATCAGGGGCGCGCATTCGACGTGCTCTTACGCCGCAACATCGTCACCGGCGCCACCGTGATGCTGCGCCGCGGGCTGGTGCAGCGGGCACGACCGTTCCCGGCAGCGTGGGTGCACGACGAATGGCTGGCGATCGTCGCCGCGGCGACGGGGACCATGGATTTCCTGGACGACGCCTTGGTCGACTACCGGCAACACGGCGGCAATCAGATCGGCGTAACCAGTCTGGATGCCGCCGGCCGACTGTCCAGGCTGCGGACGCCGCGCACGCTACGCAACTCGCGTCTGCTGGCCAGGGCCGAGGCGCTGGATGAACGCGCACGGGGCCTGATGCCGGTTCCGCCCGACTCGTACCTTCGACTGATCACGGCGAAGGCCGCGCACGAGCGCGCCCGCAGCGCCCTGCCGAGCGCCGGGCTCCGCCGTGTGCTCCCGGTTCTCCGTCAGTGGCGCACCGGTGGATACGCGCGGTTCGGTCTGGGGCCCCAAGACGTTCTGCGGGATCTGGTTCAGCCGCTCTAGCGTCTGTGATCCTTTACTCTGAGAAGGCAAGTCCGCGCCGTGGCAGGGGTCGGGCTTAGACGTGGGGGAGTCCCGCACAGGGATTTGAAAGGTTCGTGGTGAACAACACTCGAATGCGTGCCGTCGGTTGGGGCTCCAGATACCGTGCAGGGCGGGACGGTTATCGTCGCGCAATCGACCCAGGTCCCTACGGCCTGCCGCGACTACGAATCCTGCTCGCATTCCCCGCACTGCTGCTGATCCTCGGCATCGTGCTCGTCACGCTCGGAATCAACGGTTCGTCATCCGGCGTGTTCTTCAGCCAGGTGTCGTACGGCGCCGACCCGGACCTGATCGCCGGCCACCCGCAGGTCACGCGCTCCGACGAATGGAACGTGCAGACGGTGTGGGCTATCGCGCAGGTCGAACAGGGTCTTCCGCTAACCAACGAGACCTTCCCGGGCGGCATGGACGCGACCCTGCCGCAGGACCTCCCCCGGGTGGACTGGTCCGTCGCCTTCAGGCCTCACCTCTGGGGCTTCATGCTGATGGACGTCGACCACGCCATAGCCTTCAAGTGGTGGCTGCCCGGGCTTGCTCTCGCAGCCGCAGCGTACGCATTCCTGCTCACCGTCATCCCGCGCCGACCCGGGGTGTCGGCGATGCTTGCGGTCGGATTCTTCTTCAGCCCGTTGTTCCAATGGTGGTACCTCTCGACCACACTCTGGCCGGCCGTTTGGGCGCTTGTCACCATGACGGCTCTGGTCTGGGCATTCCGGAGCCCATCGCGACGGTCCCGCTGGACCTTCTCCGCCCTCGTGGCCTACCTGACCGTCGTGATGGCGATGGGAATCTACGTTCCGTTCATCGTGCCGGCCGCCGTCGTGGTCTTGTTCTTCGGGATTGCCCTGATGATCGAACAACTGCGCCGGGGCGCGAGGTGGCGGGCGATGCTGGCATGCGTTGTCCCGGTCCTCGTCGGCGGCGTGGCGGCATCCGTCGTGGCGGTGGTGTGGCTGGCCACCAAACTGTCAACGGTTCAGGCTTTTCTGGGCACCGCGTATCCGGGGAACCGGTCAACCCCCACGGGTGGGAACGGGCCGATGAGTTTCGCCTCCGCCGTTGGATCCTCGTTCACCCAGGCCTTGAATGAGCAGCGGGCTGGTTTTCTCGGTGGCAATTCGTCCGAGGCCGCGACGTTCTTCTATCTGGGCATCTTCCTGATTCCTGTCGTCGTCTGGATCATCGCCAGGGAGGCGAGGATGCACAAAACCCTTCCGTGGGCGATGATCGGCCTCGCCACTTCCGTGGCGGTGCTGCTGGCGTATCTCTACCTGCCCGGCTGGGATGCGATCGCTCGGTTGCTGCTGCTCGACAAGACCACGCCGAATCGGGTCCGACTCGGGATGGGGCTGGCCTCCATCGCCCTGGTCGCCTACGTCATCGCCTACCTCGACCAGAACCGGGCGCGGGCCGGCAAGTGGCTCGCCGGAGCCGCTGCGGCCGCCTTCCTGCTCTCCCAGCTTGCCATCGGCGCCCTGGCCTGGCGACGGCTGCCGGGCATGCTGGAGCCGGTGCAGCTGTGGTGGCTCTGGGCGCTGCTATCGGCCGCGGCTATCTACTTCGTCGCTCGGCGCCGGCCACAACTCGCCGCGACCGCGTTTCTGATCGTGACCGTTGCCGGCTCCGGCCTGACCAATCCGATCTACCGCGGCGTTTTCGACCTGCGGGAAACTGACGTGTCCCAGGCTGTCGTCGCCCTGGACGAGGCGGCTCCGAAAACCTGGGTTGGCGTCGGCGGCGGGCTGACCACGGCCATGCTGCTCGAGTCCGGGGTGCGGGCCTACAACGGTTTTCAGGGCGCGCCCTCTGCCGGAATGTGGGGCGTCATCGATCCAGCCGGTGTGTACACGCTGCAATGGAACCGGCTGGCGGGCGTGAGCTGGGTGGCCGGGCCGGGCGAACCGGTCGTTGCCAATCCCGCCGCCGATCAGATCAGCGTGAGCTTCGATGCCTGTTCCACCTTCGCCCAGGCTGAGGTCGGCTACGTGCTCGCCGACGACAAACGCCTCGATCTGGACTGCCTGTCCCCGGTTCGCACCTTTGACCTGCCGAAGTCCAGCCTCTCGATCTACCGGGTGGTTGCGCCCTAGCCTCTGGGCGTCGCGGCGACGGTGAGCCCGAGGGCGTGACGCAGTAAAATCCGGATGCCGTCGCTGCGGCGGGCCCGGATGGCGTCCGGGATTCGGGTCAGTGCGTTCACCCGGGACGACAGGTGCAGGCGTGCGGCTCGCGCCGCACGGGGCCAGCCGTGGCCGTTGAACTCGACCGCGAGGCCGCGGAAGAAGCCCTGTTCCTCGGCGAAGCGGCTTCCGTCGACCGCCCGCCAGGACGAGACGCTGAACGCGTGGCGACGGTACTCGAAGATGACCTGGTCGTCGAGCAGCAGGCTCCCGCCACGCACGGCGAGGTCGAGGGCCAGCCCGAGATCCTGCACAATGCTGAAATCCGGCCGGAAGCCGACCGCCGTGACCGCGAAGCGGTTCCAGGCGATCGCCGGGAAGTTCATCCAGTTCCCTCGGGTGATGCTCACCGCGAGCGGCTCCCCGGCGAGTTCGAGTGAACCGTGGAACCGGGGCCGGTACAGGGACTTGACCCGGTCGACGAGAGGTGTGCTGACCCGCCCGTGCTCATCGATGACGCGTGTGCCCGGGTGGATGAAGGCCACCGTCGGATGCTCCTGGATCAGCTGGGTGATCCGGCCGACATAGTCGGGGAGCATTACGTCGTCGCAGCCGAAGATTGTCAGCCACTCGTTCTCGGCCAGGTCGATCGATGCCTGGAAGTTCGCGTTGATGCCCAGATTGATCGGATTACGGCGGTAGATGATTCTGGGGTCTGCCAGCCCCCGCAGCCACCGGCCGGCCGTTTCGTCGGGGTCGTGGTCGTCGATCACCACGAGCCGCCAGTCCGGGTCGACCTGCGCGAGCACGCTGCGCACCGCAGCCTGAAAATGGTCGACACGACCGTAGAACGGCATCATGATGTCGAGTGTCACCGGGATCTCCTTCGTGGCCGACGAGGGTCGGAGTGGGCGGATCACCGTGATGGCCGGATAGCATTCACGAGTGAAACCATCTTCGCTCATGTCCCAGGCGGCTCTCTCCACAGTAGGCGTCCTGGCTCAGGGCCTGTCCCGTTTCGCGTACACGGTGCTCATCGGTCGGTTTATGGGGCCGAGCGAGCTTGCAGAGGTGTCAGCGTGGATCGCGCTGTCGCTCATCCTCTCCCTGCTCTGGCCGACCGGGGCGGGCAACGCGGCCTCCCATTTTCTTTCCCATGCCCGGGCGCTCGGATACTCCCCGGTGCACGCCCTGCGCCTGATTCAGCGCTCTTTTTGGATTTCCTGCCTGGTCATTCTTGCCATCGGCATCCCGGTCAGCATCTTCGCGCTGGGGGCGGACCCGGCGGATGCGGCCGCGATCGCCGCCCTGATCGTCGCATATTCCGGCTACATTCTCGCGCGCGGCATCGAGGTCGGTCTGGGACGAATCACCTCGGCAGCCGTGTGGGATGTCATCTCCTCCGCACTGACCATGGTTCTGCTGATCGTGGTTCTGGCGGCGCAACTGCCGTGGGCCCTGCTCTGGCCGCTCGCCATCGGGTACGCCCTGTTCGGCTTGCATTCCCTGCGCGGCGCGCACCGAGGGCACGAAAGCCTGAAGCAGGAAATCGTCACCGCACCGGCCAGCATTTGGAAGCTCATCTCCTGGAACTCGCTCGGGCTCCTGGCCTCGAACGGCTTGATCCAGTTCGCGATGGTCTACGTGTTCATCGTCGAGTCCCCGGCCCAGGCCGGGCTGTTCGCGGCGGCGATGGCGCTCGCCACACCGGCGTCGATGCTGAGCCAGGCGGTGACCCAGGTTCTGATTCCGCGGTTCTCAGAGTGGGCGGCCGTCGACCCGGCGGCAGCACTGAAGAACTATCTGGGCGTCTTCGGGGTGATGTTCGTCGGTCTGGGGATCGTGTTCGGGGCCGTCGCGCTGGCCAGCCCCCTCATCGTGAGCATCGTCTTCGGAGCCGGCTACCGGGCTGCGGGGCCGATCATGGCGCTCCTCCTGATCGGCGTGTTCGCGTTTTCGATCGGCCTCGTTGCCACCGCCTTCCTACTCACGACGGGTCGAACCATGGTGGCGACGTTCGCCTCCATCGCCGGGCTGGTGACAGGACTGGTCGTCATGCTCGTCGGCACTCCCGCCTGGAGCGGGTCGGGCGCCGCCGCGGCCGGCGTGATCGCAGGATATTCGGTGACCACCTGCTGCGTGGTTATCGCCTCGTTCCGACGGTCCCGGTCTCGGTCGCCGCAGTCGGTGGCGGTCACGCTCCGTTAGGCTGCAATCGCTTCACCCGTTTCACACCATCTCCACAGTTCTCCCTCGCAAAAGGACATCATGACCGACTCCACCGCTGTCGAATCCGCTGTCGAATCCGCTGTCGAATCCGCTGTCGAATCCGCAGTCGTCGCGATCGAACTCTCGATCGTCATGCCTTGCCTCAATGAGGCGGAGACCCTTGCCATCTGCATCGACAAGGCCCAGGCCTACCTCTCCGACGCGGGGATTGTGGGCGAGGTCGTCATCGCCGACAACGGCAGCACCGACGGATCCCAGCAGATCGCCCTCGACCACGGCGCCCGGGTTGTACCCGTCGCGGCGAAGGGATACGGCAACGCCCTGATGGGGGGGATCGTCGGCGCGCGGGGCACCTATGTCATCATGGGCGACGCGGATGACAGCTATGACTTCAGCACCCTGGACCCCTTTGTGGCAAGGCTCCGGGCCGGCGATGAACTCGTGATGGGAAACCGGTTCCGCGGCGGGATCGAACCCGGGGCCATGCCGCCCCTGCACAAATACCTCGGCAACCCGGTTCTGTCGACGATCGGGCGGATGCTGTTCCGCTCCGAGATCCGCGACTTCCACTGCGGCCTGCGCGGCTTCAACCGCGAATCGATCCTCAGCCTCGGCCTGATCACCACCGGCATGGAATTCGCCAGCGAAATCGTCGTGAAATCCACCCTCGACGGGTTACGCGTCAGCGAAGTACCGACCACCCTGTCCAGAGATGGCCGGAGCCGTCCGCCGCATTTGCGGAGCTGGCACGACGGATGGCGTCACCTGCGATTCCTGCTGTTGTTCAACCCCCGCTGGCTGTTCCTGATCCCGGGGTCGGTGGCGTTCGCAGTCGGTCTGCTCGCTACCGTCGCCTTGGTGTTCGGGCCACTGGAGATCGGCCGGGTCGGACTGGACGTCTCCAGCCAGGTGTATCTGGCCGCACTGACGGTCGTCGGGTACCAGGCGGTGTTGTTCGCCCTGCTGACCAAGCTCTACGCCCGGCACGAGGGGTTCCATCTCCCGCGGAGCCAGGCGTTCGAGCGGTTCGCCGAGCGAGCGAGCCTGGAAAGCGGAGCGGTCGTCGGGCTCACTCTCTTCATGGCCGGCCTGGGTGTCGCGATCGTTCAGCTGGCCACGTGGGGCGCATCGGGCTTCGGCCCTCAGGACCCGGTTGACACGATGCGCCTGGCGGTGCCGGCGGCACTGTTCATGATGCTGGGCTTCCAGACGGCGATGTCGGGAATGTTCCTCGGCATCCTCTCGGTCGACATCCGCCGGGCCTAGATTTCGTTGTCGGCGCGGGCTCGGCCCTTGCTCAGTTCTCCGGGTGCCGGTGCGGGGTGGGCTGCAACAGGCTGCGCCAGCTCTTGCCCTGCGCGGCCTTCACGGCGCAGATCAGCAGCAGCAGCCAGCCGAAGTCGACCAGAACGGTGCTTTCGGCCGCCGAGGTGACCAGCAGGGTCACCAGCACCAGCGGCGACCAGACGTAGACCATCGAGCGTTTGTCCGAGGCGAGCAGCCACGACCGCCAGAAGGCGAGCATCACGAGCGCGAGGAACGACAGGAGGCCGACCAGTCCGACCTGGAAGTAGACGTCGAGGAACGCGTTCAGCGCGGAGGCCTGCGGGCGCTCGGTGACGAAGCTGAGCCAGCCGTAGGGCGTGACGTCGACGGGCCAGCGACCGGCCCAGCCCCAACCCTCGAGCGGGTTCAGCAAGGCCAGACGCCAGATTTCGCCCCAGAGTGTGGTGCGGGCCTCGAACTCGCTGCCCGCGTTCAGCTGGTCGGTGATGCGCGCGCGGGCCGCAACCGCGATGATGCCGGCCACGACGGTGCCGCCGAGCAGCCCGATCTGCAGCAGCCACCGGTTCGCGGCGGGCGTGGCGCGCAGCCAGATCAGCGCCAGCGCGGCGAGGCCCACGAACAGGGCCACCACGAGGATGACGGGGGAGCGGGTGAGTAGCAGGCCGAACACGGCCAGGGCGATGGAGCCGATGCCGAGCCCGCGCCGCACCGACCGGGACCGCAGCTCGACCGCGAAAGTGACCGCCGCGATCAGTGAGACGAGCCCGAACACGTTGCGAGAGCCGAAGAGGCCCTGCACGGGCCCGAAAGAGTCGATGTTGCCCTGGATGCCGAGGAAGACGAAGGGCGTGTCGAGCAGCAGGCCGGAGAGCACTTCCAGAGCCAGGGACACTCCGAGCAGCACCCGCAGCACGTCGCCAGTGGCGCGCACGACCTGGATGGTGTCGCGGGCCAGGGCGATGTAGATGGCCAAAAAGGTGAAGGCGAGCTGGTAGAGCGAGGCGCTGAGGGTGTGCAGCGGGTAGCTGGACCACAGCACCGACAGGGCACACCAGCCCACGAAGACCATGATCGAGATCGGTAGGAGCCCGTGCCAGTCGACGCCGGCCCAGCGGGCGGTGAGCGAGAACGCGGCCAGCACGACGAGGCCCACGAGAATGCCGACGACGCCGGGCGGGCCGATCACGGCGCGCAGGGCAGTGGTCGAAAAGGCGAAGCCGATGATGACCAGCGCCAGCGAGGAGGCGAACTTGGGGGAGGCGAACAGCCGTGTGAACTGGTCCGGCACGGCGGGGGGATACGCGCGGTAGGTCATGACGTTCCCACGCTACCGCCTAAGGCATCCGTTGATTGGTTGCCTGCTGTCGCTTCGTGATCACGGCGAGCACGACCAGCAGCAGCCAGCCGGACTCGATCAGGATGCGGCTTTCGGCCAGGCTCTGGGCGATCAGGGCTACCAGGAGCAGCAGCGGGAGCAGGGCGGAGGCCGCGTAGGGTTCCGTGTCGGCGAGGGCGCGCCTGGGCCGGTCGACCGCGAGGAACCAGCAGCGCCACAGCGTGGAGAAAACGGCGGCGGCGAAGATGATCAGCCCGAGGACGCCCAGCTGAAGCCAGACGTCGAGCCAAGCGTTGTGCGCCTGAAGGTAGACGACGCCGCGGCGCACGGCGAGACCCTCGAAGGGTTCGACCCAGGGGGCCCAGTAGCTCACCCAGCCCCAGCCGAACACCGGGCGCTCGGCTGCCAGCCCGGCCACGCTGCGCCAGATGTCGAGGCGGCCGGTGAGGTCGGCGGATTTGCCGAGCAGGGCGAGGAGCTGCGGCGTGAGGGCCACCAGGCCGACACCGCCGACGACCACGGATGCCGCGGCCACCAGGTACACCGGCCGGCGCCCCTCGGGGGGCCGGCGGCGGGCCCAGAGGGCGAAAAGCAGCGCTGCGGCGACGGCGGCAGCAGCAAGCGTCACGGTCGCGGACCGGGTCAGCAGCAGCACGAACGCCCCGAGGCCCAGCCACGCCAGACCCCAGTTGCGGCTCACGGTGCCGGCGGCGAGCTGAACGGCGAAGACGATCACGGCCATCAGTGCCACGAACCCGAGCAAATTGCGGTTGGCGACGATGCCCTCGATTGGCCCGCCCTGCAGCAGGATACCGCGGGTCCAGTAGTACGACTCCGGCACGTTGCGGGTGCCGTAGTCGACCCAGAAGGGGAGCACGGCCTGCCGCACGAACAGGGCGACGATGAGCTCGAAGGCGAGGGACAGGGCGAGGATCCAGCGCAGTGCGGCGGCGAGCGTGCGCAGCAGCTCGGCCCAACTCAGGCACAGGGCGAGGAACAGTGCGGCCAGCGTGGTTGCCCACTGCAGGGTGACTCCGATCAGGGAGGCGCCGAGGTAGAACGACCAGGCCAGCGACAGGGTGGCCAGACCGAGGAAGGCGATGAGCGATTTCGGGAACCGCGACCACATCCAGTCCGGGTTCAATTTGACGAGGGCGACGACGCTGCTCACGACGATGACCAGCGCGATCGCGCCGTAGCCCCACCAGCCGAACAGGCTGCGCCAGAACTGGCCGGCCAGGACGGAGAAAAAGACGAGCGTCGCGAAGGTGCGAACGACGAATCGGCTCTGGACGGCGGGCATGTGTCTAAGGCTAGAGCGTGCCGGGGCGGTCACCGATCATTTTCTATACCCCCTAGGGTATACTTACCCCGGAGGTTCGAATGAAAACGATCATTGTTGGTGGAGTTGCGGGCGGAATGTCGGCGGCGACGCGGTTGCGTCGGCTGGACGAGACGGCAGACATCATTGTATTTGAACGCGGCCACTATGTCTCGTTCGCAAACTGCGGACTTCCCTATTACGTGGGCGGCGTGATCACGGACCGCAGCAATCTTTTACTCCAGACCCCGGCATCCCTCGGGGCCCGCTTCCGCCTCGACGTGCGCGTCGACCACGAGGTCACGGCGATCGACCGGGAGGCGAAGACGGTCTCCGTGCGCCAAACGCAGACCGGCGCCGAGATCACCGAGACGTACGACCGCCTCATCCTGGCTGCCGGAGCGACGGCCCGAACCGGGATCACCCCGGCCGGCCTCGCCACTCGCACCCTGCGCACGGTCGACGACGTCGACCACATCACCGCTCTGCTGGCCGGCGTCACGGGTCAGGCCTCCGCCGTCGTCATCGGCGCCGGGTTCATCGGCTTGGAGGCCGTCGAAAACCTCGTTCGCCGCGGCGTGCACGTGACCCTGGTCGAGTTCGGCTCCCAGGTCTTCGGGCCCTTCGACGCCGAGATGGCCGCGCCGATCTTCGACGAGCTGCTCTTGCGGGGCGTTGACGTACGCCTGAACACGACCGTCGTCGCCGCCGCCGACGCGGGAGTCAAGCTCAGCGACGGATCCGTCGTTCCGGCAGACCTCGTCATCGACTCCGTCGGCGTGCTCCCCGACACCTCGCTCGCCGCCCGGGCGGGCATCACGATCGGCGCGAGCGGCGGTATCGCCGTCGATGGCAGTCAGCAGACCAACGACCCGTCGATCTACGCGGTCGGCGACGGCGTCGAGAAGATCGACGCCGTCGACAACAGCGGCATCCTGATCACCATGGCCGGCCTCGCAAACCGGCACGGCCGGGCGGCCGCCGACAGCATCGCCGGCGAGCCCGCGTCGGCCTCCCCGGTGCTCGGAACCGCCATCCTCGGCATCTTCGGCCTGACGGCGGCCATGGTCGGCTGGAGCGAGAAGCGTCTCGTGCAGCGCGGCCGCGCGCACCGGGTCGTGCACACCCACCCGGCGTCGCACGCCACCTACTACCCCGGCGCCGAGGGCATGTCGATGAAGCTCCTGGTCGACCCGGCGACGGATGCCATCCTCGGCGCCCAGATCGTCGGCGGCAGCGGCGTCGACAAGCGCATCGACATCCTGGCGACGGCGATGACCGGCGGACTGACGGCATCCGCTCTCACCCGCCTCGAGCTGGCTTACGCGCCGCAGTACGCGTCGGCGAAGGACCCGATCAACCAGCTCGGCTATGTCGCCGACAACCTTGCCGCGGGAACGACGCGTGCGCTGCAGTGGCACGAGCTGGTCGCCGCCCGGGCCGCGGGCGCGGTGCTCGTGGATGTGCGCTCGGCGGCGGAGTTCGCCGCCGGGAACATTCCCGGCGCGATCAACGTTCCGGTGGACGAACTGCGGGACCGCCTGGCCGAGCTGCCCGACGCACCTGTGATCGTGCACTGCCAGGTGGGCCAGCGCGGACACACGGCCGCACGCATTTTGAGCCAGAACGGGCTGGACGTGCAGAACCTCGACGGCGGCTACCGCACCTGGATCGCCGGCGAAACCGCTCTCGGCCTGATGCCCGTCATCGCCGCCAAGTCTGAAAGGATTCCGGCATGACCGAAATCACCGCTACCGCTGCCGACGTCGCTGCTGCCGACGTCGCTGGGGAACAGAACCAGAAGAAGATCCTCAACCGGTTGCGCCGGGCCCAGGGCCAGCTCGCGGCGGTCATCACCGCCGTCGAGGCCGGCGGCAGCTGCAAGGATGTCGTCACTCAGCTCGCCGCCGTGTCCAGCGCCCTCGACAAGGCCGGTTTCGTCATCGTCTCCACGGCGATGCGCGAGTGCCTCGACAACCCGCAGGGGGAGAACTCCCTCACGGTCGAGGAGCTGGAGAAGCTCTTCCTGACGCTGGCGTAGCCTCCCGACGCGAGTCGGGCCCGCTCGGCGTTGAACCAATTCGACGGAGATTCTCCCGTAAAAGCGCTTTTTCGGGGTTCTGGGGACTGGTTTGGCCAAAATCTCCGTCGAATTCGTTCGGGGCTCGCGGCTCGCGGCTCGGGGCTCGCGGTTCGGGACTCGGGGCTCGCGGCTAGGGCGGGCGCGGCCCCTGACTCGCCTAGACGAAGGCCGCCTGGCCGGTGATACTGCGCCCCACGATCAGGGTGTTCATCTCCCGGGTGCCCTCATAGGAGTAGACGGCCTCGGCGTCGGAGAAGAAGCGCGCCACGTCGTACGAGAGCACGATGCCGTTGCCGCCGAATAGTTCGCGGCACCAGGCGACCGTTTCGCGCATCCGGGCAGTCGTGAAGAGCTTGGCCAGGGCGGCGTGCTCGTCGCGCTGGCTGCCCTCGTCGAGCATCTGCGAGACCCGCACGACCATGCCCAGGCTTGCGGTGATGTTGCCCAGCGACTTCACCAGCAGGTCCTGCACCAGCTGGTGGCCGCCGATCTCCTTGCCGAACTGCGTGCGCTCCTTCGCGTACGCGACGGCCGCCTCGTAGGCGCCGATCGACGTTCCCACGGCCGCCCAGGCCACCTCGGCGCGGGTCAGGCGCAGAACCTTGGCGGTGTCCTTGAACGAGTTCGCGTTCTGCAGCCGGTTCTTTTCGGGCACGACCACGTTCTCGAGCACGATGTCGGCGTTCTGCACCGAGCGCAGGCTGATCTTGCCCTCGATGCGGGTGGCGCTGTAGCCGGGGGTGTCGGTGGTCACGATGAAGCCCTTGACCATGCCGTCGGCGGTGTCTTTCGCCCAGATGATGGTGATGTCGGAGAAGGTGGCGTTGCCGATCCAGCGCTTGGCGCCGTTCAGAAGCCAAGTGTCGCCGGTGCGGGTGGCCGTCGTGCGCAGTCCCTGCGCCGCGTCCGAGCCGGAGAGCGGCTCGGTCAGCCCGAATGCCCCCACGAGCTCCCCGCTCGCCAGGCGCGGCAGCCACTCGTCGCGTTGCTCCGGCGAGCCGGTCGCCGAGATGGTTCCGCAGGCGAGGCCGTTCTGCACCCCGACGAACGTGGCGACGGACGCGTCTACGCGCGCCGTCTCCAGGGCCACGAAGCCGCGGAACACCGCGGAGTTCTGGAAGGGCCGGGTCTCAGGCCAGCCGAAGGAGTAGGCCCCGAGCGCCGCCAGCGGCCGGATGACCTCGGCCGGGAACTCGGCGCGCTCCCAGCATCCGTTCACGATGGGCCGAACGTCGGACTCGAGGTAGGCGCGCAGATTGGCGAGCGCGGTCTTCTCCTGATCGGTCAGCAGATTCTCGTAGCCGTAGAAGTCGCTGGGAAGTAGCTCGAAGGTCATCAGGTGCTCCATTGCAAAGGTGGCGACGGCCGGCGTGCGGCGGTCGGCGGATGTTCGCAGCCTACGGTCGCGGAACCGGCACGCCGCAAGCGGTTGGTAGTTTGGTCTAAACCTAAGAGTGCAGGAGAGCGCCATGTTTGTGGGCATCACCAATACGCCGCGGCACTATGCCTGGGGTTCGACCACCGCCATCGCGGGTCTGCTCGGCTACGATCCGTCGGGCACAGCTGAGGCCGAACTCTGGCTGGGCGCACACCCGGGATCGCCGAGCGTCATCACCGACCCCGAGCAGGTCGGCGGCCACCACACCCTCCTGGACTGGATCCACGCAGCCCCGGAGGAGGCCCTCGGCGCCGCGCTCGCCGCGCCCGCTGCTCCGCGGTTGCCATATCTCCTGAAGATCCTCGCCGCCGCGGGACCGCTCTCGCTGCAGGCGCACCCGACCGCGGAGCGGGCACGGATCGGCTTTGGCCTGGAGAACGCGGCTGGTATTCCGCAGGATGCGGCGGACCGCAACTACCGCGACCCGTTCCATAAGCCCGAGGTGATTTTCGCCCTGAGCGACACCTTCGAGGCCCTCTGCGGGTTCCGCGAGCCGGTCGAGATCCGCGGCATCCTGGGCGAGCTGCGCGCCCTCGACGTGGCCTCGGACGACCCGCAGCCCGGCGCGCTCGATGCGCTCGAGCGGCACCTGCTCGGCGACGACGCTCTGCGCGACTGCGTCGACTGGTTGTTGCGCGACGGCCGCGGCGGCGATTCCGGCGAGGTGGCCTGGCTGGTCGAGCGGGTGGTTGCCCTCGCCGTCAGCGCGGCCGACCTGGCCGAGAGCGGCGCGATCCTCGACTACCCGCTCGAACTCGCCACCGTGCGGGACCTGGCCCGTGCCTACCCGGGGGATCCCGGCATCGTGATCTCGCTGCTGACGAACCGGGTGTCGCTGCGCCGAGGCGAGGTGCTCTACCTGCCTGCCGGGAACATCCACGCCTACCTGTCCGGCCTCGGTGTGGAGCTGATGGCCGCCTCGGACAACGTGCTGCGCGGTGGGCTGAGCCCCAAGCACATCGACGTCGACGAACTGCTCGAGGTGCTCGAATTCACACCGCTGCCCGTGCCGTACCTTCCGCCCGTGCTGTCGTCTCCGGGCGTCTCGGAGTACCGACCCGACGTGGACGACTTCGTGCTCGTGCACATCGCGGCGGAAGCCGGGGATGCGGGTGCTGGTGCGGCTGCGGCTTCTCCCGGGGGTGCGGGTGCTGATGCGGGTGCTCGTGCGGCTGGGGCTTCTCGCGCGGGAGTGCCGATGCGGCAGTTCACGCTGACGGGGCCCGCGATCGCCATCTGCACGGCCGGGGGATTCCTGGTGGCCGGTGCGGGGGCATCCGTCGCCCTCAAGCGCGGCGAGTCCGTCTACATCACGCCCGACGAAGGCACGCTCACGTTCGCCGGCGTCGGCGAGGTCTTCCTGGCCACGACCCCCTAGCCCTGGCTCCCCACCAATTCGACGGAGATTTTGCGCTCGAACCCGCTATTTGCCGGTTTGTGCGCTGTTCGGAGCAAAATCTCCGTCGAATTCGTTCGCGGTCGCCCTTCCGCGCAGCAGCGCGGGGGTGCTGGGGCGGTCTGATCGGTAGCGTCCGGGCGGGAAACGGTGCCCCCCCACCCGGTGGGGGCGTCGTGTTATCCCCAAGGTGACGGATGCCGCGGCGCGGGTTCGACTCCGCTGCGAGGCTGCGGGCCATGCGCTCACCCACCAGGGACATCCTTGACCACGGACTCTTCGTCAAACGCGCCGCACTCCGCGCCCGAGGCTGGAGCGATGGGCACCTCCGCGGCGAGGTCAACCGGGGAACGGTCGTGCGGGTGCGCAAGGGCTGGTATTCGGTTCCGTCGGCGCCGCCGTCGGCCGTCGAGGCGTTCCGGATCGGAGGCCGGCTGGCCGGATTGAGCTGCCTGAAGTCCTACGGGATCTGGACCCCGACCACCGGCAGGCTCCACGTCAGCGTCCCCAGCGCCGCGCGCGGGTTGCGGCGCCCGACGGACATGCGCGCACGGCTGGATGTGCTCGACGGTGTGCGGTGTCGCGTGACGTGGAGCGACGACGCGATCGACGGACGGGGCGACTGCGTGTGGCGTACCAGCGTGCACGAGGCCCCGGTGCGCATTCTGCACAACCACGACCGGGTCACCGCAATCGTGTGTCTGGATGCCGCGTTGCACAGCGCCCAGGAAAACGGCGTCGGGATTATCCGCGACGACCTGGGCTGGATCTTCGCCCGCGCGCCGCTGCGGGTTCAGTCCTGGCGCGACGAGGTCGACGGACGCGCCGCCGCGGGTGGGGAAACGGAATTCCGACTCAAGGCCCTGGCCGCGGGCATCCCCTTCGTTCCGCAACCGTTCGTCAGCGGGGTCGGGCATCTCGATGGCCAGATCGGGCCGTCGACCTTCGTCGAGATCGATGGGAAGGACTGGCATGACGATCCGATCGCCTTCGAGGTCGACCGGGAACGCGATCTGCTGGTTGCAAGCCAGAACGGGCGCACCCTGAGGTTCAGCTACGCGCTCCTTCGCAAACAGTGGGGGTTGTGTGTGCGGGCGATGGTCACGGCGCTGGAGTACGACTACCAGCGCGAGCCGTCGGCAGCGTTTCCGCCGTTCCACGAGCGGATGCTGCGGGCGCGCCACCGTCTCGGCTAGGGCCCGGGTCGGTTCCCGGCCCCCGCATCAGGTGTCGCCCCTGCGCCGCGGCGAGCACCCGATCAGCTCGCGGTCGAGCCGCCTGGCGCACCCGCGCGCGTCGCGATCACGGCCCCATCCGTTGCCCGACCCTGCCCGCCCCCGCGTCCGCCACCCTCCGGGAACTCGCGCCGGGCAGCGGCAGGCTGCGCCGGGCGTCCGGGCGACCCGCCCCGACGACCTGCCGCGCTGATCGACCAGCTACAGCCCCGCCACCGAGGCTAGGCTTGCAGAGCGGCAGTGCTTGATTGCCGTCAGATCTTGCGAGGTTCAGATGGCGTGGCTTGTCACCGGAGGTGCCGGATACATCGGTTCCCACATCGTTCGTGCTTTCCTGAAAGAGGGCATCGAGGTGGTCGTCATCGACGACCTCTCCAGCGGGCACGCTGAATTCGTGCCTGCCGACGTGCCGTTTGTGCGCGGCACCCTCCTCGACCGCGAGCTGCTGATGCGCACCTTCGCCGAGCACACCGTGACCGGCGTCGTGCACGTCGCGGGCTACAAGTACGCCGGGGTCTCGGTGCAGCGCCCGCTGCACACCTACGAGCAGAACGTCACGGCCATGGCCACCCTGCTGGCGGTCATGCAGGAGTGCGAGGTCAAACGGATGGTGTTCTCCTCGAGCGCGGCCGTCTACGGCACCCCGCACACCGACCTGGTCACCGAGGAAACCCCGAAGAACCCCGAATCTCCCTACGGTGAGTCCAAACTGATCGGCGAATGGTTGCTGCGCGACCAGGCCGTCGCCGCCGGACTGCGCTACACGGCGCTGCGCTACTTCAACGTGGTCGGGTCCGGAGCGCTCGACCTGCGCGACACCAGCCCGCACAACCTCTTCCCCCTCGTCTTCAACGCGCTGATGGAGGGCCGCATCCCGAGCATCAACGGCGACGACTACGCCACCGCCGACGGAACGTGCGTGCGGGACTACATCCACGTGGCAGACCTGGCCCTCTCGCACGTGGCCGCGGCCCGGCACCTGGACGCCGGCGAGCCGGTGCTGCCCGTCTACAACCTCGGCAGCGGCGACGGAGTGTCGGTGGGGCAGATCATGTCCACTGTGGCGGCCGTCACCGGCATCGACTTCGCGCCCGTGATCGGTCCGCGCCGCGCGGGCGACCCCGACCGGATCGTCGCCTCCGGCGAACTCGCGGCCCGCGATCTGGACTGGGCCATGCGCCACAGCCTGGAGGAGATGGTGCAAAGCGCCTGGGAATCGCGGCAGGCGGCATCCGTCTCAGCGTTGTGACCAATCAAATCGCACCGATTTTCGCTCTTGGGCGAGTCGAAACCCTCCAACAAATATTGACGGTTTAGTATCAGCGACTTGACGGCAAGGAATTACACGGCTGTAATTAGGGCTGACGCGTAATTTTGGGCACATTTTGCAGTGGGGTGGATGACGATATGGCGCTATCAGAGTCTCGTGCCGGGATACCGGAGGACTGGTTCATTGACCCGGTTCGTCTGGGTGTTCCCGGGGTCCGTAAGGAAGTGGGCGACGGCGATCTTCTGTCGTGGCAATCGGACTCGCTCTGCGCGCAGACCGATCCGGAGGCGTTCTTCCCCGAAAAGGGAGGGTCGACCCGCGATGCCAAGAAGATCTGCTCCTCGTGCGAGGTGAAAACCCAGTGCCTGCAATACGCGCTCGCCAACGACGAGCGGTTCGGAATCTGGGGCGGCCTGTCCGAGCGGGAACGGCGCAAACTGCGCAAGCGGGCCAGCTAGGCCTCAGACGGGCCGTAAAACGACCCACGGCATGCGTATCCGGACCCGACGCCGGCTGCGGCACCGGAGGCGAAGCAGTGTTTTTCAGGCTCGCCCCTCCCATTGCTCCTCATCGGGCCCGAACCAATCTAGGCTGTTCTCCATATGCATGCCAGAGTCACCGCCATCCTCGTTGCCCGTAACGGCGCCAAGCACCTCGACCGCACTCTCGAGGCGCTGAGTCGCCAGACACGTCAACCCGACGTCGTGATCACGGTCGACTGCGGATCGACCGACACTACGGCCGCGCTTCTGGCTGCCTACGCACCGACTCACTTCATCTCAGCGGATGCCGGACTCAGCTTCGGCGAGGCCATCGTCACGGCCGAGAGGGTCATCGCGCCCGCCGAGTCCGATAGCGAAATGCTGTGGCTCCTCGCCCAGGACAGTGCGCCGGAACCCGACGCCCTGACGGCCCTGCTCGGCGAACTGGAGATTGCGCCATCCGTTGCCGTGGCCGGTCCCAAGGTCATGGACTGGGACGCCGGCGACTATATCCACGAATTCGGGCAGTCCCTGACGCCCGGCGGTGCGACCGTCACCCTGGTGGAGAGCGAACTCGACCAGGGCCAGCACGATGGAATGGGCGACGTGCTCGCTGTGAGCGCCGGCGGCATGCTGGTGCGCCACCTCGTCTGGCAGCAGCTCGGCGGCTTCGACCCGGCCCTGCCGTCCGCGGACGACTCCCTCGATTTCTGTGTGCGCGTGCGGATGGCCGGTTACCGCGTCTCCGGCGTCGCCGCGGCTCAGGTGGCCTCAGCCGGAGACGGCGTTGCCGGCACCAGCGGCTCCTCCCGCGGCCGCGCGCGCCGCAAGCGCCTCCGTGCCATGCGCGCCGCGCAGCTGCATCGCCGGCTTGTCTACTCCCCGCGCTGGATGATCCCTCTGCACTGGCTGGCCCTGGTTCCCCTCGCGGTGCTGCGCTCGTTCGGGCAGTTGCTGCAGAAGGAACCCGGGGCGATTCTGGGTGAGTACTCCGCCGCGTTCGCCGCGGCTTTCAGCGGTCTGCGGGTGAGTGCTGCCCGGCGCCGCTTCGGTGCCACCCGCACCCTGGGCTGGGCGTCGATCGCCTCGCTGCGCGTGCCCACCGTCGAGGTGCGCCGCCGCCAGGCGCTCCGCCGTGAGGCCAGCCTCACCAGCGTGAACGGCGAGGTGCCCGAAATCCGCTTCATCTCCGGTGGCGGCGCGTGGACCGTGTTGGCCGCCCTGGTGGCCGGCCTCATCGTCCTGGGCCCTCTGATCGGCGCCCGCACCCTCACCGGCGGCGGGCTGCTGCCACTGTCGGACACCCCCGCCGAACTCTGGGGGAGCATCGGCTACGGCTGGCGCGACATCGGCCTGGGCTTTGTCGGCGGCGCCGACCCATTCGCCACGGTGCTGGCGGTGCTGGGCTCGCTCACCTTCTGGGCGCCGTCCTTCTCGCTCGTCCTGCTCCACTTCCTTGCCCTGCCGCTGGCCGCCCTCGGCGCCTGGCTTGCCGCGACCCGCCTCTCCGAGCGCGCGTCCATTCGCGCCATCGCCGCCGTGCTCTGGATGCTGTCGCCCACCTTCCTCAGCGCCCTCGCTGCCGGGCGTCCGGCTGCGATCCTCGTGCACCTGCTGCTGCCGTGGCTGTTCTTCGCCGGGTTCATGGCCGCCCGCTCGTGGTCGGCGTCCGGCTCCGCGGCCCTGCTGTTCGCCGCCATCGTGGCTGCGGCGCCGTCGCTCGCGCCCGCGCTCCTGGTGGTCTGGCTGATCGCCATGCTGCTCAGTGGGCGCAGCGGTATGCGGTTCATCGGCATCCCTCTGGCGGCGCTCGCCCTCGCGGCACCTCTGATCTGGAATCAGGGACTGCGCGGCAACTGGCTGGCCCTGCTGGCGGACCCGGGCCTGCCTCTGCCCGCCCCCGACGTCTCGGTGTGGCAGCTGTTGCTCGGCTTCCCGTCCGGTGAGCTCGGCGGGTGGACCCCGCTGCTCGAGACGCTCGGGCTGCCCGGTGTCGACGCGTCCGTGCTCGTGCCGGTGCTCCTGATCCCGCTGGCCGTACTCGGCGCCCTTGCCCTCTTCCTGCCTGGGGCCCGCGGCGCGAGCTTCGCGCTGCTGACCGCCCTGCTCGGTGCGGGCACGGCCATCGCCGCCAGCCAGCTCTCCCTTTCCTCGGTCGGCGGCCAGCCGGTCGGCATCTGGGCCGGCGCCGGGCTCAGCCTGTACTGGCTCGGACTGGTCGGCGCGGTCGTCTTCGCCCTGCGCGGCCTGCGCCGCTTCGCCATCGCCCCGGCGGTCACCGTGGTCGCCCTGCTCGTGATCGTGGTGGCGCCGCTGGTCGCAGCCCTGCCCCTCGGCACCAGTGTCGTGGCCGAGGGCATCGACCGCACCCAGCCCGCGTTCGTCAGCGCCGAGGCGCAGACGGATGCCCGGGTCGGCACCCTGCAGATCGTGCCGCAACCCGACGGGGGCATCCTCGCGACCATCGTGCGCGGTCCCGGCGCCACCCTGAACACCCAGTCCACCCTCAGCAGCACCGACGTGACCCTCAGCCCGCGGGAGGAGGAGCTGGCCACTTTGGCCGGAAACCTCGCCTCGCGCAGCGGGCTCGACGCCGCGGCCGGCCTGGCCGACTTCGGCATCCGTTTCGTGCTGCTTCGACCGGCCGCCGTCGCACCGGCCGGTCCCGGAAACACGGCGCCGGTCACCCCCGCGGCAGAAGAGACCGCCGGCCGCACCACGACCGCCCTCGACGGCAACGCCGCCCTGGCGCCGGTGGGAGACACGGTCTTCGGCCGGCTCTGGCAGTACGAGGTGACGGATGCCCCGGTTCCCACCGCGGCCAACGGCGCCATCCCGGCCAACGCCGGCGGCACTCTCGGTCTGGTGTTCCTCGTCATCGCCGTGCTTGTGGTCGGGGCCACCGTGCTCCTGTCGATCCCCACCGGCGCGGGGCCGGAGGCGGTGCGTCAGGCCAGCCGGGACGCCATCCGCAACACGGCGAAGGCCCGCGCCAGGGAGAACAAACGTATCGCCAAGGCGGCGGCCCGTAGGAAGCCCGCGCCCGGCTTCCGGCCCTCCACCGAGCGCGCCGTGACGCCCGCGGCGGCGGGCGCCTTCGACACAGCCGCACCGGTCACGTCGGCTGAAGCCGTCCCTGGAACGTCACCGGACGTCGGTTCCGGTACCGGACCCGATTCCGGACCTGACACGGAAATCGGCGCCCGTTCGGAGGAGCACGACCATGCCCAGTAAACGCGGAATCGCCCTGCTCGGGGCGCGGGCGGTGGCCGGATTGGTCGGTCTCGGCGTCGTCGTCGCATCCGTCGGCGCGGCAACCCTCGTCACCTGGCCCACGGTTGAGAAGGGGCCGTCGTCCATCATCGTGTCGCCGACTCCGAGCGAGCAGCAACGAGTTTGCCCGGGGCCGCTCCTCGTGCTGGCCGAGGATTCCAGCCAGGCACAGGCAGCCAGTTCCGTCGGAAGCGCTGCAGCCGTTTTCGGCGCCCATGCGGCGTCGGGCGAGCCGGGGTGGATCGAACCGGAGGTTACAGCCATCGCGGCCCCGGACAACGCGAACCCCGAATCGTTCGGCGCACCGCAGTTGCTGCGCGTTCCGACCCCGCCCGGGTCGGGGGCGGCACCGCTGGTCACGGGCAGCCAGTCCCAGATCGCGGGCGGCGAATCGCTCGGTGGCCTGGCCGTCGCGGGCTGCGGGGAGGCGGCCGGTGATAGCTGGCTCGTCGGCGGTTCCACCGACATCGGCCGCACCAGCCTCGTGCTGCTCAGCAACCCCACCACGGTCGTGGCCACCGTCGACCTGGCCGTGTTCGGCGAGACCGGTCAGGTGGATGCCCCCGGCTCCACCGGAATCCTCGTGCAGCCGGGCACCCAGCGGGTCGTTTCCCTCGCCGGACTGGCCCCCAACCTCCGCTCACCCGTGCTGCACGTGCAATCCAAGGGCGGCCAGGTGGCGGCCACGCTGCAGCAGAGCATCGTGCGCGGGCTGGAACCCGGCGGCGTCGACCTCCTCGGTCCCTCAAACGGCCCCGCCGAAGCCCTGGCGATCGCCGGCGTGATCGTCTCCAACGCTGCCGGATCGGATGCCCCCGACGAGGTCGGCGGTCTTAGTGACGACGTCACCTCGGTGCGGGTGCTTGTTCCCGGAACGGTGGCGGCGACGGTCCAGGTCGGTGTGACCGGTGCGACCGGCCAGGCGGCCGGGGCCTCGGTCCAGGTCGACATCCAGCCGGGGGTTGCCACCGAGGTGCCCCTGACCGGGCTCGTGCCCGGTACCTACTCGCTGGAACTGACCGCCAGCGAGCCGATCGTGGCCGCGGCGCAGAGTTCCGCGGCGGGTTCCGCAGGCCGCGACTTCGCCTGGTTCGCGTCGTCCGACGCTCTCGCCGACGAGTTCCTGGTGGCCGCCGCCGACGGCCCGTCCCCGCAACTCAACCTGGTCAACATGGGCACCGTCGACGCCACCTACACGGCCACCCCCGACAATGGCACATCCAGCACAGTGGCGGTGCCGGCCGGCGGCTCGGCCACGATGCCGTTGGAGCAGTCGCAGCGCTACCTCGTGTCCGGCGGCACCTCGACCGTGGCTTCGGTGGCCTACGCGGGCGACGGGCTGCTCGCGGCATTCCCGCTGAGCCAGGCCGGGCCGCTGGCGGCCCCGATCCGGGTCTACCCCCGCTAACCGTCTTCCAACCTCTGGAGATCCCGTGATCGAGACCACCAGCACCACCACTAGCACCACCAGCACCGCCGACGTGGGCGTCGCCGTCATCGGCGGGTCCGGACTGTACCGGCTCTTCGACGCCGGCACCGAGACATCCGTCGACATCATCACGCCCTATGGCCCTCCCTCGGCGTCGATCTCCATCGGATTGCGGGCCGGCCGGCGGGTCGCCTTCCTGGCCCGGCACGGCGGCGACCATTCGGTGGCGCCGCACCTGATCAACTATCGGGCCAACATCTGGGCGCTCGCGTCGCTGGGCGTGAAGGCCATCATCTCCTCGTCGGCCGTCGGCGGCGTCAGCCCCGCATACCCGCCGGGGATGCTGGTGGTGACCGACCAGTTCATCGACCGCACCTCGGGCCGTGCCGACACCTTCTACGACCAGGGCACGGTCGCGCACCTGGCCGCGGCCGACCCGTTCGATCCGGAGTTGCGCCGCCTCGCGATCGGCGCGCTCGCGACGCTGGAGGAGAACTTCGCACCCACCGGCACCTGCGTCGTGATTCAGGGCCCGCGGTTCTCCACCCGGGCGGAATCGCTCTGGTTCCGCGCCGCGGGCGCGCACACCGTCAACATGACGCAGTACCCGGAGGTCGTCCTGGCCGCCGAACTCAACATGGGCACGGTCAATCTCTCCTTCGTCACCGACGCCGACGCAGGCCTGGCCCCGGTGCCCACCGTTCAAACCGACACCGCTCAGACCGACACACCTCAGGCCGAGGTCGAGGCCGACCCGGATACCGTTTCCGCCAGCCTGGTCTTCACGCGTCTCCGGGCCGCCCAGCCGCGGATCCTGGCCGCGATCGACGGCATCCTGCGTGCCCTGCCCGAGAATTTCTCCCCTCGCGAGCTGATCGCCCCCGAGCAGGTCGGCGTCGTGCTCGATCGTCGTCCTGCACCTGCCCCTGCCGCGCCGGCCGGAGCCGACGCGTGACCCGGCGCCTGCTCGTCACGGGTGGGGCCGGTTTCATCGGCGGCGCGATCGTCCGGGACGCGCTCGCCCGCGGCTGGCAGGTACGGGTGCTCGATTCCCTCCGCAGTGACGTGCACGGTGGACTCCCGGTGCTGCCGAACGGTGTTGACGTGATCGTCGGCGACGTGACCGACGCATCCGTCGTCGCGCTCGCTCTCCGCGACACGGATGCCGTCTGTCACCAGGCCGCGAAGGTCGGCCTCGGCGTGGACTTCGCCGACGCCCCCGACTATGTGCACAGCAACGAGGTCGGCACGGCCGTTCTGCTCGCGGCGATGACCGAGGCCGGGATCAACCGGTTCGTGCTGGCCTCCTCGATGGTGGTCTACGGGGAGGGAAGCTATCGCGGCCCGGAGGGTTTCACGCGTCCGGGACCGCGCCGCGAGGCCGATCTGCTGCGAGGCGTGTTCGACCCCGTCGATGAGGCCACCGGTGAGGCCCTCGAGCCACTGCTCATCTCCGAGGACGACCCGCTCGACCCGCGCAACGTCTACGCGAGCACCAAGCTGGGACAGGAATACCTCGCGTCGGCATGGGCCCGCGCCACCGGAGGCCGGGCCGCGGCGCTCCGTTACCACAACGTCTACGGGCCGGGGATGCCGCAGAACACGCCCTACGCGGGTGTCGCGTCGTTGTTCCGCTCGGCGCTGGAACGCGGCGAGGCCCCACGGGTCTACGAAGACGGCGGCCAGCGTCGCGACTTCGTGCACGTCGCCGACGTCGCCTCGGCCAACCTCGCCGCGCTCGACTGGACCGCCGGCATCGAGCCGTCCACTTTCCGCCCCTTCAACGTGGGCAGCGGCGTCGTGCACACCATCGGCGAGATGGCCGCGGCCCTCAGCGTGGCCACCGACGGACCGACCCCCGTCGTCACTGGGCAATTCCGGCTCGGCGATGTGCGCCACATCACTGCCTCCTCGGGGCGACTCCGCCGCGAACTGGACTGGGCACCCAGCATTTCATTCGAGGAGGGCATGCGCGCTTTCGCGAACGCACCCCTGCGCGCCGCAGTCACCCGGTAGCCCCGGTATGAACCAATTCGACGGAGATTTTCGTGTGAACCGGCTTTTTCGGCGCTTCTGGCGCCGATTCAGTCAAAATCTCCGTCGAATTCGCTCGGGGCGTCCGGCGCGGATCAGCGCGTAGCGATCGGATGCCGCGGCAACAGCACCTCGAACCGGCACCCGCCGGGCACGTTCCGCACCCGCACTTCGCCGTGGTGCGCCCGCACGATCCCCTGCACGATGGCCAGGCCGAGGCCAGCGCCGCCGGTGCCCAACGGTTCGGCCACCGGGGTGCGCGGACCGCTCGCCCGCCAGCCGGCTTCGAAGACCCGGCTGAGGTCCTGCTCGGGGATGCCGCCAGCGGCATCCGTTACCGAGATCACGGCGTGGTCGGTGGCACCGGCACCCGATCCGGTGCTGGCCGTGACCGAGACCACGATCGAGCTGCCGGCCGGCGAATGCTGGATGGCGTTCATGACGAGGTTGCCGACCACCCGGGACAGTTCGCGCGGGTCCGCGAGGATGGTCAGCCCCTTCTCTCCGGCGAATCGCAGGTCGAGCGACTTGGCCTGGGCGATCGGCCAGAGTCCGGCGACGGTGTCGCTGATCAGGTCGTAGAGCGAGACCGGCTGCAGCCTCAGGCGCAGGGTGCCGGAGTGGATTTTCGACAGCTCGAACAGGTCGTCGACCATGCCCGTGAGCCGGTCCACCTGCCCGCGCATCTGCGTGTAGTACCGTTCCGGGTCCTCGACCATGCCGTCCTCGAGGGCTTCGGCCATGGCACGGATGCCCGCGAGCGGCGTGCGCAGGTCATGAGAGATCCAGGCGATCAGCTCGTGCCGTGACTCCTCGATCTGATTCTCGCGGACGCGGGATTCGGCGAGGTGTTCCCCGGTCGCGGCCAGCTCCCCGGCCAGCGCCGTGAACTCGATGTTGCCGTGCCGGTCGGTCGCCGCGACCCGTTCGCCGCGCTCGATGCTGGCCGCGGCCGAGCGCAGGGAGCGGCTGTCCTGGGCGAGCTGACGGCTGAGCACCGCGGCCATGGCCAGCGACACCAGTCCGGCGACACTGGCCACGGAGTAGAAGACCGTGAGGTCGTGCCGGGAGACGTATGTCTGCGAGGCGACCGCCGCCATCCCGCCGACGACCGACACCACCGTGGCAAGGGCGATCACCATCAGCTGCAGTACGAGGGAGGTGCGGGAAAGCAGGCGCAGGGTGAGCAGGCCGGCGCCGCCGACGACCACCGCGCAGGCCAGCGTGAACAGGGAGACCGTGAGGAGCACATCCGGTGTCATGACTGCCGCCCCGTGGGAGCCAGCGGAACCGGGTCGAACCGGTAGCCGACCCCCCAGACCGTGTTCAGCAGCCGGGGCTGCGCCGGGTCAGCCTCGATCTTCTCCCGCAGCCGGCGCACGTGCACCGTCACCGTGGACAGGTCGCCGAACTCCCAGCCCCAGACCGAACGAAGCAGGTCCTCCCGGCTGAGCACGGTGTGCGGACGCCCGATCAGGTGGGCCAGCAGGTCGAATTCCCGCGCGGTGAGCACCAGCGGCTCGCCGCGCAGCCGCACCTCGTGCGCCTGCGCGTCCAGGGCGAAGTCGCCGGCCGAGACCAGCCCGGCCGGCACGGCGGGCGCGGTGCTCCGGCGCAGCACCGACTGCACCCGCAGCACGAGTTCGCGCGGGGAGAACGGTTTGGTCAGGTAGTCGTCGGCGCCGGCCTCGAGGCCGTCGATGCGGTCCTCCTCCTGGTTGAGGGCGGTCAACATGATCACCGGGATCTCCCAGTCCCCGCGGATGCGCCGGCACACCTCGATTCCGTCCAAGAGTGGCAGCATCCGGTCGAGCACGACCAGGTCTGGCCGCAGCTGTTCGGCTTTCGCGAGCCCGTCCAAGCCGTCTGCCGCCTCGTCGACCACGAACCCGGACGCCCGCAGATACCGGCAGACGATCTCGGACACCGTCGGGTCGTCGTCGACGACGAGGATGCGGCGCTCGAGAGGCGGTAGCGGGCGCAAATCGCCCGGGGGCAGGGAAGGAGGCACGAAATCAGGATAGAGCGGCGGGCACCGGGTGTGCCGGGCCGGAGCAGGCGACACCGTTTCTTCCTCACTCCGTAATCTCTTTGGCCGTTTCGGCGGAGCCGGCCCCCGTAGTGTCGACCCATGACTGTGTTCCAGGTGGACCTCGTGCTGCCATGCCTGAACGAAGCCGACGCCCTGCCCTGGGTGCTGTCGCGACTCCCGGAGGGGTATCGGGCCATCGTCGTCGACAACGGCTCGACCGACGGATCGGCTGAGATCGCCGCCATGGCCGGCGCCCAGGTCGTGCACGAGGCGCGCCGCGGCTTCGGCGCCGCCGCCCACGCGGGCCTCCTGGCGGCCACCGCGCCGATTGTTGCCTTCTGCGACGCCGACGCGTCGATGGACCCGGCCGAACTGCCGCTCCTGGTCGATCCCGTGCGGGCCGGATCCGCCGACCTGGTGCTCGGCCGCCGCCGGCCCGCGACCGCCAAATCCTGGCCGCTGCACGCGCGCCTCGCCAATTCCAGTCTGTCCTGGCGTCTGCGCCGAATAACAGGGGTGAACATCCATGACCTCGGCCCCATGCGCGCCGCGCTCCGCGAATCCGTGCTGGACCTCAATCTCCAGGACCGCCGCAGCGGGTATCCGCTGGAGATGTTCTTGAAGGCGGCGTCGGCGAACTGGCGCATCCTCGAGGTTGACACGACGTATTCGCCCAGGGTCGGCCGCAGCAAGGTGACCGGAACCGTGCGCGGCACCCTGACCGCGGTCAATGACATGTCCGCCCTCCTCCGGGAGACGCGCCGATGACGACCATCGTCGTGATCGCCAAGGAATGCCTTCCCGGTCGGGTGAAGACCCGGCTGCACCCGCCGCTGAGCCTCGAACAGGCCGCCGATCTGGCGGCGGCCAGCCTCGACGACACTCTCGCCGCGGTCGCCGCCCTGCCCGCGACCCGCCGCATCCTGGCCTTCGAGGGTGTGATTGCGCCGAACGCAGCCGCCGGCTACGAGATCCTGCCACAGGTGGAGGGCACCCTCGACCTGCGGCTCGCGGCCGTGTTCGACGCCTGCGAGGGTCCCATGCTGCTGGTCGGCATGGACACCCCGCAGGTCACCTCCGCCCTGCTTGAACCCGTCTTCACCGACTGGACCGATGACGTGGATGCCTGGTTCGGCTTCGCGAACGACGGCGGCTTCTGGGCGCTCGCCCTGAACGACCCGACCGGCGACCTGATCCGCGGCGTGCCGATGTCCCGGGACGATACTGGCGCTGTGCAGCTGAAACGGCTGACGGATGCCGGGTTGCGCGTGAACCTGCTGCCTACCCTCACCGATGTGGACACCATCGAAGACGCCCACCGGGTGGCGGGGATCGCGCCCACCGGCAGATTCGCCGCGGCCCTGGCCGCCATGATGCCGCCGATCCCGACGGACAATTTCCGATGACGCTGCTGGCCGCACAACTCGAGGGGGAGTGGGCCGAACCGACCACCTTCGGTGCCGGCGGCGCGGAGCCCTACGCCGCCGCGCTGCGGAACGCCGACAACGTGCTCTACCTGCGCCGGATATCCTCCGGCGAGCACGCCACCATCGATGCCGGCCGGTGGAGCGCCGACGCCGACGACACCGACCTCTGCCTGCTCGACGGGATCACCGGCCCGGTGCTCGACATCGGCTGCGGCCCCGGCCGCATGGTGCGGGCCGCCATGGGGCTGGGGCTGACCGCGCTCGGCCTCGACGTGTCGGCGACCGCCGTGCGCATGGCCGCAGACGCCGGCCTCGACGTGTTGCAGGGCAGCGTCTTCGACCCTCTGCCGCTGGAGGGTGGCTGGGCGGCCGCGCTGCTCATCGACGGCAACATCGGAATCGGCGGCGACGCATCCGTTCTGCTCACGCGCTGCGCCGACCTGCTGGCGCCGGACGGCGTTCTCTTGGTCGAACTCAGCCACGACCCGGCCCGGGACGACAGCTACCTCGGCACCATCGAGGATTCAACCGGGAGCCGCAGCGCCGTGTTCCCCTGGGCGGAAATCGGCATTGACGGCCTCCGCGACCGTGCCGGAGCGACCGGTCTGGTCGTGACTCAGGACTGGCGGCTGGACGGCCGCTGGTTCGCGCGCCTGCTGCGAGCGTAGAGCACGACCGACCAGACCGTCGCGACCAGGGCGACGGCCACCCAGAACAGAGCGAGGTTCCGACCGTAGTCGAGCGGAAGGATGCTCGGATTGTTCGAGGTGAGAGACCGGGCGACGATCGCGGGCACCACGATCAGCGTCATGATCGAGCCGACCACGATGGCGGCCTGCACGACCAGCACGATCGTGCCCGTGACGCGGCGCCCCGCGCGGCGCAGCAGGAGGCCGCAGAAGAAGACCAGGGGCGCCAGCACGGCGTCGTGCAACACGATCGCCGCGCCGATCCAGAGCGCCACCCCGGGCAGTCGGGTGATCCGAACTGTGTCGACCAGAACGTAGAGGCCGAAGAGGAGCCCGGACGTGCCGAGCAGGATCAGCGTGGTGCGGGCTGCGCGCATCCGTCGTTCGCCGGCGTGGGGGAGCGCGGTGGTCGTGCTTGCTGCTGTCATACCTGCGGTGTTCATGCGGTGATCGCCTCGATCCGGCTCAGCCATTTGGTTTGCAGCACTCCGGGCCGTCCCGGGGCGATCATGCGCGCCGGGTAACCGTGCTGCAGGTCGAGCGTCTCGCCGTTCAGCTCGAGCGCCACCAGAGTCAGCGGGTCCCGCACGTATTCCGGTCCCATCTCGGTCTTCTTGAAGCTGCCGCGCTCTTCGAGACTGATCAGGCGAAAGGATGCGCCGGTGTCGGCGCCGACCAGGTCGGCCAGTTCCGACAGGCGAACCCCGCGCCAGAGCGCCAGTTGGCTCCAGCCCTCGACGCAGGCGATCGGCAGTTCCACCTCGGTCTGCGGCAGGGCCTCGAGCTCGGTGCGGCTGAAGCTGCGCTCCACGCCACCGGCAGCGAGGGTGAGCACCCAGCCGGCGGCGACGGCAGACGCGGTGACCTTCGCCTCTTCGGCCGTGCGGTTCACCGGGAGGCCCTGCGGGCCGACGCCCTTCTTGCGCGGACCGAACACGTTCACCGCGTCCAGAGGCGCAAAGGTCTGGCCGGCGGTCAGCCCCACCACGGCGGCGCAGGCGATTCCGACGGTGGTGAGGAAGCCCCGGCGACTCACGGTCGTCGTCTCGCTCACGGTCTTCGTCTCGCTCACGAACGAGGGCGTGGCGTCGATCCAGGCGATCAACCGGCCCGTCACACCGGACGGACGTCCGCTGCCCCAGAGCCGCACCGCCTCGACGTCGGCCGGTGACTCAACGTCGCTCGCGGCATCCGTTGCCTCGTGCTCGGCAGCGGCGCGCCCGTTCCAGAACCGTGTGATGATCGGCAGCTTGATGCCGATGTGCAGTACCAGCAGTCCCACCAACACCCAGCCAAGGGCGTAGTGCACCTCGCGGAAGGGAAAGGGCCACGGGTACCACTGGTAGGTGTTGATCAGGCCGATGGTGATCTGCACCAGGGATGCGCCCACGAAGAGGGCGATCGACGCTCGTTCGAGCAGGTGTAGGAACGATTTCACCGGCGGCGACTGGAACAGGTCGGGGAAGACGATGTAGAGCTTGGCCAGCAGCAGCGGGAAGCACGCGATGCCGGCCACGATGTGCGTGCCCTGGGTGATCTGGTAGAGCGACGCGGGCCGGGTCGGGAACCGCATCCACGGCAGCGGCTCCTGCAGGAAATGGCTGTACAGGCCGGTGCCGAAGCAGACGATGAACGCGGCGCCGAGCAGCCGGCCGATCACGACCGCCAGCCGGGGGTTGCGCACCGGGGAGGCCAGCGCGCGCTGGGCCTCGTACATCATTCGTCTCATGGTTCCATTGCATCATCCGGGGTGCCCGGAGAGGCGGTGCAATCCTTACGGTCCGGTGACGCGCACCGGGACGGTTGGGCCCGAATGCCCGGGTTCCGTCAGTATGGAAGGGTGCGTATCGCCGTTGTCTCCCTCCTCCTTGCCGCCAGTGCGGCCCTGACGGCCTTCAGCGTGCTCGCGTATGACCTGTTCAAGCCGGGACGCGACACGGTGCCTCTGGTCATCTGCACCAGCGGGCTGTGGCTGCTTTTCGCGCTCGCCGTGGTCCTGCTGCGCGGGGTGCGGGGCCGGGCCGTGGTCGTGCTGATCCTGGCGGGTTCGGTCGGGATCGGGGCCGCGGCCATGGTCGGTCCGCCGAACACGAGCACGGACTCTGCGCGCTACGCCTGGGACGGCATCGTCGCCACCGCGGGCATTTCGCCGTATGCCTACACGCCGGCCGACGATCGGCTCGACGCCCTGCGCCCCGACTGGTTGTTTCCGGCTCCGGAGCTGACCGCGGCCGGCGATCTCGTGTGCGTCGGCGAACGCATCCAGACGGCGCTGAAAAGCGAGTCCGACGAGATTCTCTGTTCGGCACTGAACCGCACCGGAGTGCCCACGATCTATCCGCCGGCCGCCGAGATCTTCTTCGCCGGCGTCCGGGCGGTCACCGGGCCGAATGCGGAGTACTGGCCCCTGCAACTGACGGGCCTCCTGCTCAGCGTCGGCACCACGGTGATGCTGCTGGTCGGGATGCGCCGCCGCGGCATCGACCAGCGGTTCGCCGCGCTTTGGGCCTGGTGTCCGCTCGTGGCCACGGAAGCGGTCACGAATTCCCACATCGACATGCTCGGCGTCGTCTTCACGTTGAGCGCGGTGTTCCTGGTCACCGGCCGGCGCTATTGGAGCGGTGGGATCGCGCTCGGCGCGGCGATCGCGACCAAGCTGATTCCCGCGCTCGCGGCCCCTGCCATGCTGCGGCGCCAGGGGTGGAAGGTCGCCGTGGCCGCCGTGGCCACCTTCCTGCTGCTGTACGTGCCGTATGTGCTGACCACCGGTATCGGGGTGCTCGGCTATCTGCCCGGCTACCTCTCCGAGGAAGGGTACGAGGACGGCACCCGCTTCGCCCTGCTCTCGCTGGTCGCCCCGGGCGGCTCGGCCGTCATCGTTGCCGGTGTGCTGCTTTTCGTCATCGCCGTGCTCGTGATCTGGAAGACGGACCCCGACCAGCCCTGGCTGGGCCAACTTGTCATGATCGGCAGTGCGCTGCTCATTCTGAGCCCGCGGTACTCCTGGTATGCCCTGCTGCTGCTGCCGTTCATCGCCCTCAGCGGCCGCTGGGAGTGGCTTCTGGTGCCGATGGCCCTCACCCTCCGCTTGCTGGTCCCGTCGATTCCGCTTACCCGGGTGGCCATCGCCACGGCTATCGTCGTCATCGTCGTCATGTCGATCCACCGCGCCCACCCCGAGGTGGCACTACGCCTGTTCCGCCCGATCAGAACGGCGCCGGCACGTCCGAATCCGGCTGCCGCGCCTTCTTCACCTTCTACTCTTCCACCTTCTCCTCCTTCTCCGCCGGATGCCCCGCCGGGCGGATGATCGTGGCTGGTTCGCTGAGGAGGATGCGCCCGGTCGGTGACGTCTTCTTCAGCGTCCCGTCGGGCAGGTGCACGGAGCTCCCCCGAGTCGCGGTCCGGGCCGTGATCTCGGAATACCGGCGGGCTCCATTGACCTGCGCGGCGAATCGGGCGTCGACTCGGGCGGACTCCGCCTGCGTCGCCTGAATCGCCTCGAAGTGTCGCCCCGGGACTCGAACTTCTCGCTGTAAGTGGGCTTCATGAGGGAGACGCTACGGGTACCCACTGACATTCCATGCCCCAGATCGGCACCAGTCATCGCTCTGTGGATAACCCGATGACGCCCATATTGTGAAGGAGAAGAGGGGCCACGGCGCAATCCGTTGAACTGTCCGCCGCTGGCATCGGTCACACGGCCCTCACCTCGCATCCGCTGTGTGACGTAAGCGCGGAGATTTTCGCGAAATGCCGGTTGTGGCGCCTGGGTGTGCGGCGTGTTGCGAAAATCCCCGCAGTTTGCGACCGCGGCCGCCCCGGATGCCCCGGGCGGGCGGCAGAACCGGGCGGCAGAACCGGGCGGCAGAACCGGGCCGCCGGGCCGCCGGGCCGCCGGGTCAGCGTCTCGACCACCGCGAGCAACACAAGGAAGGGCCCGCTGCGCATCTGCGCAGCGGGCCCTTCCTGATAAGCGGTGTTACTTGGTGGCGACCGTGATCTTCGCGATGCCGACCAGGAGCTGGTCAGCGACAGCATCCGTCATGAACGTGTCGTTGAGCAGGCCGGCGGCCTCAGCCGAGATGTGCACGGTGGTGCCCTCGAGGATGGCGTTATCGCCGTCCATCTGGAGCGGCTTCAGGGTCCCGCCGTAGAGGTTGAAGAGGAGGACCTGGGTGGCGGCTGACTCTCCGTTCACGCTCACGTCACCGAACAGCTTGCTGGTGCCCGGGTCGATCGTGAAGTTGGTCAATTCGACCGTGGTCTCGCCGGCGGTCAGTGAGAAGCCGGAGCCCTCGTGCTCGATGGAGCCCTGGACGAAGGGCCGGTAGTCCTCTTCGGGGTCGTAGTAGTCCACGTTTCCACCGGTGATCGGGAAGTGCAGGCTGCCGTCGGTCAGGGTGGCGGTGCCCACGGTGCCGGGGGTGAGGCCGAGGCTGGTCAGCGCCGCAGCGAAGTCGGCGTCGAGGAGAACGGACGTGTCGACGCCCGACAATGCGGGGATCGAAGCGAGGGCCTTGGGGGTTGCTCCCTCGGAGGAAGGGGAGGAAGAGGAGGAGGAATTCTCGGCCGGGGCGGTCGCATCGGCTGTGGTCGAGCAGGCGGAGAGGCCGGCGATGAGGAGGCCCGCGGTGGCGAGGCTGAGCGTGGTCTTGGTGAATGAGCGCATGAGAAAATCCTTAGGGTCTGTGGTTGGGATTCAGCGGTTCTTGGTGCTGAATGAGGTTCGGTCCCCTCCGTCAAACGGTTTGGAATTAGTTCAAATTGGGGCAAACTTCGGCCACAAGCTCCGTAACTACGGGGATCCGGGCACAAAAAAGCGACCGAGCGCACCCCGGCCGCCGCCAGCAAAAGACGCGAGCGGAACCTTAGAAGTGCCGGAACCGATCCGGCGCCAGGTCCCACGGGTCCTTGCCGAGCAGCTCGGCGATCGCGCGGAACACGCAGCTCTCGATCACCATCCGCCGGTGCAGGTCGTCGTTCCGATGCAGCCGCGTCAGGCGCTGGATCGGCAAACGGTAGAAGACCACGCGACGCTCCGCGGCGTTCACGGCCCAGCGCTCCACTCCGATGGCCGGCAGCACCGAGGAAGGACCGGCCGCAACCACGAACCTCACATCACCCAGCTGCTCCGGCCAGACCGAGCGGAGGTAGTCAACGGTTGACGCCACGGTCATATCGAAGTTGTCGATGCGCGTCTGCAGAGGCGGCAAATAAGGCCCGGTCGCCGAGCTGCGGATGCCCCGGCCGTGCCGGTCCCGACCTCGCCCGCGCTGAACGGGGGCCGGCGTCGACACGGCGGAACGGCGAACTCGAGACATGCCCTCATCCTAGTTCGACCCGTTGACGGGTATCCTGTAGCCAATGTCATTCCGGCCCTGCTCCCGTGTCGCCTGCTCGGAGGAATCCGCCGCGACTCTCACTTTCGACTATGCCGACGCGATGGCCGTCCTCGGTCCGCTTGCCGTGCAGCGCGAGCCGCACACCTTCGACCTCTGCGCCCGGCACGCCCGGCTGACCGCAGCCCCGCAGGGCTGGCAGCTGGTGCGCCTCCGCACCGACGGGCCGGACGCACAGCCGGCCGCCGGGCCGGCCGCCGGGCCGGACGCCGAGTCGGGATCCGCGGAATGACGGACCAGACGGATGCCGCCGCCTGCCTGGGCGCCGTCGTCGGCCCGGGCGAGGTGTGCGGCACGACTGCCGCACCGTTGACCGCGCAGTTGGTGGCTGCCCTTGCCGCTGCCTTCGTCGACGAAGTCGGTGCGCAGAGCCGCGAGGTACTCCTCGGTCACGACCGGGGCGAGGCGGGCGAGCTCGTGGCCGCCTTCACCCGGGGTGCGGAAGCCCGAGGGGCCACCGTCGTCGACCTCGGCGTGTGCTCCACCGACGAAATTCAATTCGGCTCGGGAGCCCAAAACGCCCCGGCCGCCCGGATCACCGCCTCCTCGCTCACCATGCTTCGGGCGGGTGCCCAAGAGATCGGGCACGACTACGGTCTCGGCGCCATCCGTGACCGCGCCGTCGGCTATCTGGCCGCCGGGCCGGCCCCGGTGGCGACACCCGGCCGCCGCCGCGAGTTCGACCTGCTGCCCGACTACGCGGCCGGGCTGCGCGCGCTCGTCGGGCTCACCGGCATCCGCCCGCTCACCGTCGTGGTCGACGCCGGCCGCGGCGCCGCCGCCGTCACGGTGCCCTACGTTTTCGGCGACGATGTCCGCAAAGCTGCCGGAGACCCGGCCGGCGGCGCCTCCGCGGCGGCGGACCCCGCCGAAACACCGCGCCCAGCAGCCCTCACCATCGTCCCGCTCTTCTTCGATCAGGGCCCGGACCTCCCGCCGCACACCATCGACCCTGCCGACCCGGCCACCCTCACCGATCTGCGGAATGCCGTGATCCAGCACGAGGCCGACCTCGGGCTCGGCTTCGACGCCGACGGCGGCCGCTGCGTGGTGGTCGACGAGACCGGGTGCGTCGTGCCCTCGTCCGCGATCGGCGCCGTGCTCGCCCGGCGCGCCATCGCGAGCGCGCGGATTATGGACCCTGGCCGGGATGTGGCGGTTCTGCACGACCTCAACGTCTCCCGCTTCGTGGCGGAGACGATCGAGGCGGCCGGCGCGGCCGCGGTCCCCACCTCGGTCGGCGGATCCTTGATGCGGGCCGAGTTGCGGGCCACCGGGGCAGTGTTCGGGTTCGGGTATTCCGGCGACTACTACTTCCCGCAGTTCTGGTGCGCCGACAGCGGTCTGCTCGCGGCCCTGCACGTTCTGGCGGAGCTCGGATTCCAGCCCCGCCCGTTGTCGGCGCTGGCGGCGGATGCCATGCCCTACGCCCATTCCGGCGAGATCAGCATGGCCGTCGACGACCTGCCCGGGGTCTACGCGCGCGTCGTCGACGCCTACACGGGTTCCGCCGACTTCGAGGAGATCGACGGCCTTACGGTCATCGGCCTCACGAGCGTCGACGAACCGTTCTGGTGGTTTAACGTGCGCCCATCGCGCACCGAGCCGGAGCGAGCGCCGCAGCAGCAACAGAAGCAGGTGCGGCCCGAGCTGCGACTCACCGTGGAGGCCGGGACCCCTGAGGTGATGGTGCGCATCCGCGACGAAGTCCTCGCACTCATGCCCGCCGATTAATCGCACGTTACAAGCACGTTTCCACCCGCGGGTTGATTTCGGCGCCGGTAATCGCCGGTCATACGCTGACTCACGAAGCACCAATGGATAGCAGTCGGCCCCACAGTCGGGGTGGCAGCATCCCACTGAAACTGGAGTGACATGGCCAACGAGACAGACACAGACCGCACTGCCGCAAAAAAGGGCGGGGGAGGCCAGCAGCTGTCCAAGTCCCTGAAACCGCGACACCTCTCGATGATCGCGATCGCCGGCGTGATCGGAGCCGGCCTTTTCGTCGGGTCCGGAGCTGCCATCCAGCAGGCCGGGCCGGGCATCCTCGTGGCCTACTCGGCCGCGGGACTGCTCGTTATCCTGGTCATGCGGATGCTGGGCGAAATGGCGGCAGCGCATCCAGAAACCGGTTCGTTCTCTACCTACGCCGACAAAGCCCTCGGCCGCTGGGCGGGGCTGAGCATCGGCTGGTTGTACGCCTGGTTCTGGATCATCGTCCTCGGCATCGAGGCCACGGCCGGCGCCGCCATCGTGCACCGCTGGGTGCCGGAGGTCGACCAGTGGGTCTGGGCACTCCTACTGATGGTGCTCCTCACGGGCACCAATGTCGCCTCCGTGAAAATGTTCGGTGAATTCGAGTTCTGGTTCGCGTCGATCAAGGTGGCGGCCATCGCCGTCTTCCTGCTGCTCGGCGTCGTGGCCATCCTCGGGTTGATGCCCGGGGTCGCGGCCCCCGGCCTGAGCAACCTCACCGGCAACGGTGGGTTCTTCCCCAGCGGTAGCGGCGCCGTCCTCGGCGGCGTGCTCGTGGTCGTTTTCTCGTTCTTCGGCGCCGAAATCGCCACGATCGCTGCCGGCGAGTCCGAGAACCCGGTCGACGCGGTCAAGAAGGCTGTCAAATCCACCGTCTGGCGCATCCTCGTCTTCTACATCGGATCCATCGCCGTCGTCGTCACGCTGCTTCCGTGGAATAGCGCTTCCGTGGCCAAGAGTCCCTATGTCGCTGTGATCGAGCTCTACGGAATCCCCGGGGCCGGCACGATCATGGACATCATCGTGCTTACCAGCGTGCTCTCCTGCCTGAACTCAGGTCTCTACACCGCGAGCCGCATGCTTTTCTCCCTGTCGGAACGCGGGGACGCACCCCCGGCGTGGTCGAAAATCTCCGTCCGCGGCGTGCCGCGCGCCGCCGTCTTGTCTTCCACCGTCGTCGGGTTCATCACGGTGGGTCTGAACTACATCGCGCCCGACACGGTCTTCCTTCTCCTCGTCAACACCTCTGGCGCGATCGCGCTTCTCGTCTGGCTCGTCATCGCCGTGTCGCAGCTGATCCTGCGACGGCGCATGGGCACGGATGCCGCCAGTCGCCTGAGCCTGAAGATGTGGGCCTTCCCCTACCTGACCTGGCTGGCCATCGGCGCCATCGTTGCACTGCTCGCGGGCATGGCCATTCTCGAACGCACCCGCATGGAACTCCTGATGTCCCTCCTGCTCGCGGGCGTCGTGGTCGGCATCGGCCTGTGGAAGTACCGCGGGGACAGGAGCGCCGCCCACCCCGTTGCGGATGCCTCGGTTTCCGCCGAAGTGAAGAACGACGAGGCCGAGACTCTTGCCCCGAGCGGCACTGCCGCTGTGCTGAAATAGGGTGCCGTCCCGGCTGCACGGAAGCCGTGTTTCCGCCCCGTTGGGGCGTGACACGCCCGGGCGGTTGCTGGTTTTGACGGTCCGGTGTGTCGGCCGTAATGTATTCAAACGTACCCCACAGGTGCGGAAAGCCGCAGAGCTTCCCGGCCTCATGTGGAACCACAGTTTTTCGCTTCGTCTCATGCTTGTTCCTGTTTCAGGTGGGTGTGGGGGAGGCCTAAGATGGTAACTCTCTCCGGCTGCGTGTTTGGTCTGGTGGGTGGTTGTTCGAGTCGCTTTGGCGCACTTGGAATCGGCTGCTTTCCGTGATTTGACAGGGTGTGGCCGGGCAGCTAAGTTATACAAGTTGCCTCGAAGCGACAGCCCTTGGTGGGTTTGAAGTCGAGTGCGTCCGATCCTTGAGAACTCAACAGCGTGCACAATGTCAAATGCCAAAAACCTCGGTCGTAGGGCTCCTTTCTAGGGGGTACCGCGGAAGAGATTCCTTTGGAAAACATTTAAACAACAAAGCAAGTCAGTAATGATTTGTTCTGTCAGTTTCAAACTTGCAGATT
>NZ_SOGO01000010.1:0-105823 GCF_004403415.1 Cryobacterium sandaracinum | reverse complement strand
GGCCCCGGCCGGCGCGGTGCCGACGCTGACGCTCACGCCGCCGCCGAGCGCGGCGGCGAAGGCCGCGCCGGCGCGCCCGACGGGGTCGGCGCTGCGGGAAGAGCTCTGACGCGAGGGGTCGTCGCGGTCACCGTCGACCTGCAGGGCGGTCACGTCGGGCATGGAACCGGCGTTGCGTTCCAGTTCATCCCAGCTCGGTTCCCAGCCGGGCCCGCCGAAGAACGAGGCGTCCAGCACGAGGGAGGTGATCGGCGGGTTCGCCGGGTTCGCCCGCCAGGCGGCGAGGGTCTGGCGGGCGAGCTCATCGACGTGGGCTGCGCCGGGGTAGACGGATTCCGTGCCGGTGGGCAGGCGCGTGAGGGTGAGGTCTCCCCCGCCGACCAGCACGACAGACCCCGGTGTGCTGCCGGTGACGACGGTGGTCGTGGCCCGGTAGTCCGGTCCGAGCACCTCAAGGGCGGCGGCGCTGGTCAGCACCTTGAGCACGCTCGCCGTGCGTGAGGAGGTATCGCCGCCGCGGTCGAAAAGCACCTCGCCGGTGCTGGCGTTGATCACCTGGGCCTGGAAATCAGCCAACCGGGGGTCGGCGGCCAGCGCTGAGACCGAACACGTACGCAGGTTTCTGGCATCGGAGGCGGTGGCCGGCACAGGGCGCTCCGAAACGGGTTCCGCGGCCGGCACGTTCACGCTCGCACCGGTGTTCGCGGCGGCGATGGAGGCGGTGGCCGCGGCATCCGGGGCCCGGGTCGACGCCCCGATCAGGACGGCACCCGCGCCCAGCAGCACCGCCACGGTGACGAGGACGGCCGCGAGGCGTTTGCGAGGCTTCGATTCTTCCACCCGTGAACCCTACCCGCCGGGCTTGTGAGTCAGCCTGTGCCTCGTGCCCACGGCGTTGCAACGGCGTTACTGCGGCGTTGCGACGGCGCCCGCGTGGCCGCCGGCGCGTGCCGGGCGGCGAGCCAGGCATCCAGTGCCGCGGCCGGAAGCGGGCGGGACATGTGGAAGCCCTGGGCCTCGTCGCAGCCGTACCGGGTCAGCTCGGCGTAGGCGACGGCGTCCTCGACGCCCTCCGCCACCATGCGCACGCCGAGGCTGTGCGCGAGCGCGATGATCGAGGCCACCAGGGCCGCGGCCCTGGCGTCGTCGGCCATCGGGAACACGAAGGACTTGTCGAGTTTGAGCTCGTCGATCGGCAGGTCCCGGAGGTAGGCGAGGGAGCTGTAGCCGGTGCCGAAATCATCCACGGCGATGCGGATGCCGCTCTCCCGCAGGCGGATCAGGATGTCCCTGGCCCTGGCCCGGTCTTCCATCAGGAACTCTTCGGTGATCTCCAGCATCAGGTCGGCGGCCGACAACCCCCGCACCTGGATCATGGCGGCGATGCGTGCGGGCAGATCGGACTCGATCAGGGTGCTGGGAGACATGTTGACCGCAACGGTCAGCGGTGTTCCCTGCGCACGCCAGACCGCGGCCTGGTCGAGCGCCTTTCCCAGCACGATCCGGGTCAGGTCGCGCATGAGCCCGACGTCTTCGGCCAGGGTCAGAAACGCGTCGGGAGGCAGCAGACCCCGGCTCGGGTGCTGCCAGCGCACCAGCGCCTCCACACCGTGCACGTGCCCGGTGGCCAGCTCGATCTTGGGCTGGTAGTGCAGCACGAGTTCGTCGGTGGCGAGGGCGCCGCGCAGGTCTTCCATCATCCGCAGCCTGGAGTCGCCGTGATCGTCGTCGGAGCAGACGAAGACGTGGTGCCCGCTGCGGGAGGACTTGGCCTTGTACATGGCCATGTCGGCCTTGCGCAGCAGCACCTTGAGGGTGTCACCCTGGTCGGGGAATAGGGCGATGCCGATGCTGACGTTGGACTCGATCGCGATGCCCTCCAGCGTGAACGGCCGGGCCAGGACCGCCCGCAGCCGCACGGCCGCCGCCACGGCCTCGTCGTGGCCGGCGTCCTGAATCAAAAGCGCGAACTCGTCGCCGCCGAGCCGGGCGAGAAGATCGCCCGGTCGTCGCTGATCGAACAGGCGCGATCCGGCCTGCACCAGCAGCAGATCGCCGACGTCGTGGCCGAGACTGTCGTTCACTTCCTTGAACCGGTCGATATCCAGGAGCAGCAGGGCGCTCCGGTGGCCGTCCCCGGGCACGAGGTGAGCGGATGCCTCGGCGTAGAGGGCGCGCCGGTTCGGCAGCCCGGTCAGGTCGTCGGTGCTCGCCTGGCGGTGAAGGTCGGCCATCCGCCCGATCTGCCGGGAGGCGAGCTGGGTGCGCACGGTCCCGAGCACCAGGGTCACGCCTGCGAGGAGCACGGCGCCTGTGGAGATCTTCACCTGCGTGCCGAGGACGAGCACCGCCATCCCGGCGATCGTGGCTGCCCCGGGCACCGCGAGGGTCCACACGCCGCTCAGGGGGCGCCGGGCGGTGACACCGGGCCGAGCCAGGTCCCACGCCCAGACCGCAATGAGGGTGAGGCCGAGCGCCCAGCCCGCATCCAAAGGCTCCCCGAAGGTGTACGTTCCGGCGGAAACCTGGAAGGCGTAGACGGCGTCGGTTGCCGCGAAGATCAGGAGTCCGAGCACCAGCAGGGCCCACCGTCGGCCCACGTCGAGTCCGCGGGCGGCGGCAATCCCCGTGATGACCGACACGAGCAACAGATCGAGCAGAGGGTAACTGGCGGACACCAGGGTGGCCGGGGAGGGCGGCCAGACACCCGCGGATGCAATCACCGGGCTGAGCAACACGGCCAGCACGGATGCCGCGCCAAGCGACCCGATGGCTCCGTCCACCAGGACCGACCGGGGTATTTCACCACGCTGACGGTGGACCAGGACAGCGAGTCCGGCCAGAATCAGCGGATAGAAAAGCGTGTAACCGATGTCGGCCGGAGACGGAAACGAGAGGGTCGCCGCGCCCGCGAGCAGGTAATAGGTGCTGCCGAGGGTAAAGGCCGTCATCGCGGCCGACACCAGAATCAGCTGCGTGCGGCCGCGCTCCGCGCAGAGCGCGGCTGCCCAGCAGAGCAGGGCCGGGAGCCCCGCAGTGATTAGCGACAAGGAGCCGGTGAAAACCGGGCCGAAGGAGGCGAACAGGCCGATCGCGTAACCGATCAGCAGCACCCACATCAGCCACAGGATCCAGCGGCCGAGCCGCGCATGGCGAAGGGAGCGGTCATCGATTCGATCCGCGTGCGCGTTGGCGTGCATCGGATCCCCCGCTCCCGTTGCGTACACGCTAGCCGAGCCGTCATGGGCCGATGGACCAACGCCCCCGAGTACGACCACCCCAAAACGGGGGGTGGCGTCATCCGACGGGCGGAACGAACTCGAGCGGCTCGACGACGGAGCACGCGACCAGCGCGCCGAGGAGCCGCAACGGCCACGTATGGGGGCGGTGAGGCCGGTTCGTGACACCACCACTGGATCCACGCAGCGCCATTCTGCCCCCTCCCGCTCTACTGGTCAGATTATCGACCGGAGCACAGCGCACGGACTCCCGCTTACTCCCCGGGGTACCGCAGGCCGATTTGCGCGCGCACCAGGTCGAGGGTCTCCATGATCGCCACCACTTCCTCGACCGGCAGGATGTCGCTCGAGATCTTGCCGGCCCGGATCAGTTGCTCCGCTTCGGCCGCCTGGTAGTGCATGCCGCGCCCGTTGATCTCGGCGGTGAAGGTCTCGATGACCTCGTTCGCGCTGTTGAGCACCCGGAAGTCCGTGGGCGAGTACCAGACCCGGTCGATGTCGATGCGGCCCAGCGTGCCGAGGATGGTGGCCGTGTTCGGGCCGGTGGTGTTGCTGGCCGACAGGGTCTGGGCGATCTGCCCGCCCGCGTAGCGGAAGGTCGTGGCGATCTGTGCGTCGGCGCCGGTGGCCTTGAAGGTGGCGGTCGCGAGGATCGTCTCGGGGCGTCCGAACAGTTCGGACGCGAAGGTGAGCGGGTAGATGCCGAGGTCGAGGAGCGCCCCGCCGCCCAGGTGCATGGCGTTCAGCCGGTGCGCCGGGTCATCCGGCAGGTCCTGGGTGTGATCGGCGATCAGGGTGCGCACGTCGCCGAGGGTGCCCTCGGCGAGGATCTCGCGGATGCGCACCATGTGCGGCAGGAACCGGGTCCACATTCCCTCGAGCACCAGCAGCCCCAGGGTCGCGGCGAGGTCGACTACTTCGCGGGCCTCGGCGCCGTTCAGGGTGATCGGCTTCTCGATCAGAACATGCTTGCCGGCATTCAGGGCGAGCTTGGCGTTCTCGGCGTGAAACGGATGCGGGGTCGAAATGTAGATGATGTCGACATCCGGGTCCGCGGCCAGGGCCTCGTAGCTCGGATGAGCCGTGGGAATGCCGAACTCGGCCGCGAAGGCATCCGCCGACGCCTGCGAGCGGGAACCGACCGCCTGCACCTGAAAACCGTTCCGGACGAGGTCGTTCGTGAATGCGTGGGCGATCCCGCCCGTGGCCAGGATTCCCCAGCGAATAGTGTCGGTGCGGGTTGTGTCGGTCATGGGATCAGCCTAGCGATCGCGTGCGGCCGGCGGTCGAGCCCGTCACGACCCGGCGACGCGGCCCGGCGGCCCGGCACCGGGCATCCGTGGGGACGGCACGGTGACTCCGGAGATTTTCGCAACACGCCGCTCGGCCGGGCCGTAGAACCGGCGTTTCCCAAAAATCTCCGCGTTTACGTGACGACGGATTCCCCGGTCGGCTCAGTCAGCCTCAGGTTGCGGGCTCAGTAGGGCGGTATCAGCTCGATGAGCCGCGCCGCGTGCGTGCGCGCCTGCACTAAGTGGCTTTCCGCGAGGTTGCGGTTGGCGACCACGCGGGTGAGGCGACTTCGGTCGATGAGGCGGTCGATTTCGTCCCGGCCACGAGCCCAACGCCCCTGTACGCGATTCGGGTGACTTCGCAGTGCGCACTCGCGTGGCGGGTGTGCGCGGCGCGAGCGAAAGCCACGGCTGCCTGAGTTGAGATGGAGCCGCCTATCAGAATCGAACTGATGACCTTCTCATTACGAGTGAGACGCTCTACCGACTGAGCTAAGGCGGCGTCACGATTATTCCTCTCGGAAAACCTCGGACACAGCTACAAAGTCTAGCTGGTCTTCAGGGTCATCTCGTACAGGTCCGCGAAGGATGCCGCGACGTGCGTGGCCAGGGGGCGGGCCGCGTCGGAGTCGGCCCAGCAACGCCAGGCGTGGCGGAGCGCAGCCACGGCCACCAGGGTGAACAGGAGCGCCCGCTGCTCAAGCTGCGCCGAGCCGGCGCCGAGCTCGGGGTGGTCGACGACGAAGCGCCGGGTGACGATCTCCTGCAGTCGACCCTCGAAGTTGCGCAGGGTGGCCATCCGCATCCCGAACAGGTAGGGATTCTCCTTCATGACCTGACGCCGCAGCTGGTGGATCTCCCGGTCACCCTCGGTGTTCCTGAGGCTGACCGAGAGCAGCGCGGCCAGCTGGGCCAGGATGTCCCCATCGCGGCCGCCGTGCACGAAGGCCTCGATCTGCTCCTCGGACGCGAGGTCGAGTTCGTCGCCGACCAGCGCGGCATCCTTCGAGGGGAAGTAGTTGAAGAAGGTGCGCGGCGACACATCGGCGAGCCGGCTGATGTCCTCGACGGTCACCTTCTCGAGCCCCCGCTCGCAGGAGAGCGTCAACACGGCGCGCTGGATGGCGCGTCGCGTTGCGAGCCGCTTACGTTCGCGTAGGCCCGGTTCCTCGTGGTGCAGCGACATGCCTCAATTCTTACACAGCGCGCAAATCTGCAGCCAGGCGGATGCTCAGCACATCGGGTCTTCGGCCGGCACCGTGCCCTTCAGCAGGTAATCGTCGACGGCCGAGTTCACACAGTCGTTCGATTTGTTGTAGGCGGTGTGCCCTTCGCCGGTGAAGGTGACGAGGTGGCCGCTGGCGAGCTGCTCCGACAGGTTCTCGGCCCACACATAGGGTGTGGCCGGGTCGTTGGTGGTGCCGATGACCAGTATCGGGTCGGCCCCCTCGGCGGCGATCTCGGACCGCTCCCCGTCAAACTGGTAGGGCCAGTTGGCGCAGCCGATGTCGCCGAACGCCATGTACTTGCCGATCGTCGGGGCGGCCTGTTCGATCTCGGCGGCCTGCGCGCGCATCGAGGCGGGATCGTCGTTGTAGCTGTAGTCCACGCAGTTGATTGCCAGAAAGGCCTCGGTCGCGTTGTCGCGGTAGGTGCCGTCGGCGGACCGGCCGTTGTAGCCGTCCGCGAACTGGAAGGCCATGTCGGCGTCGCCCTGCAGAACGCTCGCGAACATCTCGCTCAGGTTCGGCCACGCGGTGGCCTGGTAGAGCGGGTAGATGATGGCGGTGAGCAGCGTGTTCGCGCCGAGTCGACGGCCGTCGGTGGCCGTGATCGGGCTGACGTCAACCGAGGCGAGCAGGGCTCCGATGGTAGTCATGGCCTCGTCGACGGTGCCATCGAAGGGGCACTCCTCGCCGGCCAGGCAGTCGGCCAGATAGGAGCGCAGCGCATTCTCGAACCCGGTGGCCTGCACCCGGGTCACATCGGCGTTGCTGGTGGACGGGTCGAGGGCGCCGTCGAGGGCGAGGCGTCCGACCCGCTCGGGGTAGAGGTCCGCGTAGGTCGCACCGAGGAAGGTGCCGTAGGAGTAGCCGAGGAAGTTGAGCTTCTCGTCACCGAGCGCGGCGCGCAGCAGGTCGAGGTCCCGGGCTGCGCTGAGGCTGTCGACGTGTGCGAGCAGGGCGCCGGTATTCTCCTGGCAGGCGGCCCCGAAGTCGACGGCGGCCGTCGACAGCTCCTGGATCCAGGCGTCGCTCCCCCGCACCGCGGCGGGCAAGCCGTAGAGGTACTCGTCCATCTCAGCCGGTTCGTAACAGCTCACCGCCGAGGAACGGCCCACCCCGCGCGGGTCGAAACCGACGACGTCGAAACCGGCCTGCAGCTTCGCATCCGTGGCGTAGTCGAGGGAATCCTTCACGAAGTCGTAACCGGAGCCGCCGGGGCCTCCGGGATTGACCAGCAGGGAACCCACCCGGGTGCCCGTGGCCGGATGCCGCACCAGCGCCAGGTCGACCGTCTCGCCGCTGCCCGGGTCGGCCCAGTCGAGCGGCGCCGAAGCCGTGGTGCACTGCAGGCCGGAGTCGCAGTCCGCCCACTTCAGCACCTGGTCATAGAACGGTTCGAGGTCGGCGTCGACCTTCTCCCCGGTCGGGACCGAGGTGGTCGGCGCCTGCCCCGGCAGGAACAGCGGCACGCAGCCGCTGAGGCCCATGGCGAGCACCAGTGCCAGGGCGGTGGCCCTGGCACGCGCCGACAGGGTGCGCACGCGAGTTCGTCTGGTCAACGGATTCCCCTTTTCTGGGACGTGTTCTCGGTCACCGGCGGATTGCCGATACGAGCATGGCCTCGAGGGCCAGTGCCGGCGCCACGTTCGATTCGATCCGCTGCCGGGCTTGGGCGATCGCGTCCAGGGTGAACAGCGTGGCGGCGGGCGCACAGACGGTTCCCGCCGCCCGCACCTCCGTGAGGAGTTCCCGGTTGATGACGCTGGTCTCCCGGCCGAGCTGCACCATGATCACGTCGCGGTACAGCGAGGTGAGGTCGACCAGGATGCGGTCGATCCCGTCGCGGAGGCTGCGGGTGGCCCTCCGCTTCTGGTCATCTTCGAGGGCCTTGATCTGGCTGCGCAGGCCGGGCGGGACCGACTGTCCCGGCTCGACGCCCAGGGAGCGCAACACGCCCTCACGCTCGGCGGCGTCGCGCTCGAGCGTGATCGCCTTCGCGTCGTCACCGGCGATGGCGAGCAGCCGGGCCGCCGCATTCACCGCCGCCGACACGCCGCGGATGCCGAGGGCCGCCCGCAGGGTCTCCTCGCGTCGCGCTCGCGCCTCGGGGTTCGTCGCCAGGCGGCGGGCCATGCCGATGTGGCTCTGCGCCTCCCGAGCGGCTCGTTCCGCGGTGGCCCGGTCGACACCGTCCCGGGCCACGAGCAGCTCGGCGACGTCGTCGATGCTCGGCACCCGCAACCGCACCGATCGCACGCGGGACCGGATCGTGGGCAGCAGGTCAGCCTCGCTGGGAGCGCAGAGAATCCACACGGTGCGCTCCGGCGGCTCTTCCAAAGCCTTGAGCAGAACGTTGGACGTGCGCTCGACCATGCGATCGGCGTCTTCGACCACGACCACCCGGTAACGACCCACCGACGGTGAGTACTGCGAGCGCTTCACGGCCTCTTTGACCGAGTCCATCTTGATGATGACGCCCTCCGTGGAGAGCACGGTCAGGTCGGGATGCGTCCGGGCGTCGACCAGGCGGCGGGCGCTCTCGTCACCGGCCTCGGTGCCGGGGCTGAGCAGCGCGGTCGCGAAGGCGAACGCGAGGTTGGAGCGGCCCGAGCCGGGCGGCCCGGTGATCAGCCAGGCGTGCGTCATGGCCGACCCGGCGCGCGCCTCGGCGTCTCCGTCACTCGGACGTTCGGCCGCCGCGCGGAAGATCGCGATCGCTCTCGCCTGACCCGTCAGGCCATCCCACACAGTCATCGGACCAGAGTACCTTTCGTCGGTGACAGAGGGCTTAGAGCTCGTCCAGCCGGCGCCGTCCGCTGGTTGCGCCCCCGGCAGAGCCCGTCCAGTCGGCGCATTCCCTCCAGCCGGCGCAGCACCGCGCCTGGTGCCGAACCAATTCGACGGAGATTTTGCCGAAAACGGCCGGTTTGGGGCCGATAACGTGGTCCAGGGCCAAAATCTCCGTCGAATTCGCACGGCGCACGGCGGCCCGCGCGTGAAACGGATGCCGCCGCAGCGGCGGGCCGCCGGGCCGCAGCGGCCTCGGACATCCGTTCACTTCGCCTCTAGAGCAGCGCGGCGACCCGGTCGCGGATGACGGCGGCGATCTCGGCCACCGGACGCCCGGCGTCCACGACCAGAAACCGCTCCGGCTCGGCGTCAGCCAGGGCGAGGAACGCGGCGCGCACCCGGCGGTGAAAGTCGCTCTTCTCCGCCTCGAGCCGGTCGAAGGGCTTGTTCTCAGCGTCGAGGCGGCCGCGCGCCACGGTCTCGTCGAGATCGAGCAGCACGGTCAGCGCGGGCAACAGTCCCTCCGCCGCCCAGAGCGACAGATTACGCACCGGGGTGGCGTCGAGCACCCGTCCGGCACCCTGGTAGGCGACGGATGAGTCCAGGTAGCGGTCCTGGATCACCACTTCGCCTCGGGCGAGCGCCGGCCGCACCGCGGTCGCGATGTGCTGGGCCCGGTCGGCGGCGTAGAGGAGCGCCTCGGCCCGCGGTGCGATCTCACCGCGGTGGTGCAGCACGATCTCACGGATGGCGCCGCCGACATCCGTTCCGCCGGGCTCGCGGGTGCGCAGCACGGTGCGCCCGCTCTGCCGGAGCCAGTCGGTGAGAAGCTCCGACTGGGTCGTCTTGCCGCACCCGTCACCACCCTCGAGGGTGATGAACAGCCCGGCAGCGGCGGGACCGGTCACGGCTTCCGGAACTTCTCGGGTCACGACAGCGACGACGCCTGGGTCGCGGCCTTCGCGGCCGCGGTGGCCGCCCGGGTCGCCGCAGCCTTGGCCGCCGACGCGGCCTTCTGAGCCGGGGTGCGCTGAGCGCGCACCGTCGTGGTGGCACCCGACGGAGTCGGCTTTTTGACGGCCGACTTCCGAGCCGGGGCCTTCCTGACCGCCGTCTTCTTCGCCGGGGCCTTCTTGACCGCCGTCTTCTTGGCCGGGGCCTTCTTCGCCGGCGCCTTCTTGACGGCCGGGCCCTTGGCGCGCTTGTCGGCGAGCAGCTGCACGGCGCGGTCGAAGTCGACCTCCTCCACCGTCTCGGCTTTCGGGATGGTGGCGTTGGTGATGCCGTCGGTGACGTAGGCGCCGAACCGGCCGTCCTTGATCTTGATCGCCTTGCCGCTCTCGGGGTCGGGAGCCTCGAACTCCTTGAGCGCGCTCGACGCCCGCCGGGCGCCGTACTTGGGCTGGGCGTACAGGTCGACCGCACCGGCCAGATCGATCTCGAAGATCTGGTCCTCGCTGGTCAGTGACCGGGTGTCCACGCCCTTCTTGAGATACGGGCCGAACTTGCCGTTCTGGGCCGTGATCTCCGCGCCCGTCTCCGGGTCGAGGCCGACCACGCGCGGCAGGGCGAGCAAATGCAGGGCCGTGTCGAGGTCGATCGTGGCGAGGTCCATGGTCTTGAACAACGAGGCCGTGCGCGGTTTGACCGCGGCGACCTTCTTCGCCGGGGGCTTGCGCTTGGGCTTCGCGGCCGCGGCCGTCGTTTTGGTCGTGGAGGCAGCCTCGGCGGCGGCCGAATCGGCAAGCAGGGTCACCTCGCCGGTGACCGGGTCGATGGTCTCGCCGGGTTCGACGACCTCGACCTCGGGCTCCAGCTCGGTGACGTAGGGGCCGAACCGGCCGTCCTTCGCCACGATCCGCTTGCCGTTCTCCGGGTTCTCGCCGATCACGCGGTCGGTGATGACCGGCGCGTCGATGAGTTCGCGGGCTTTCGCCGGGGTCAGCTCGTCGGGGGCCAGGTTCGGCGGGATGTTCACCCGGCGCGGCGGGGCATCCGGTGCCGCGCCCGGGTCGATGACCTCGAGGTAGGGACCGTACTTGCCGATGCGCAGGGTGATGTCGTCGCCGATGGGCATCGAGTTGATCGAGCGCGCGTCGATCTCGCCGAGGTTGTCGATGACCTGGCGCAGGCCGCGGTGCTTGTCGGAACCGAAGTAGAAGCTGGTCAGCCAGTCCACCCGGTCGGCTTTGCCGTCGGCGATGCGGTCGAGGTCGTCTTCCATCTCGGCGGTGAAGTCGTATTCGACCAGGTCGGAGAAGTACTCCTCGAGCAGGCGAACGACGGAGAAGGCGATCCAGTTGGGCACCAGCGACTGGCCGCGGGGGGTGACGTAGCCGCGCTCGGTGATCGTGGAGATGATCGACGCGTACGTCGAGGGGCGGCCGATGCCGAGCTCCTCGAGCTTCTTCACCAGGCTCGCCTCGGTGTAGCGGGCGGCCGGGGTGGTCTCGTGGCCCTTGGCTTCCACGTCGAGCAGGGTCAGCTTCTGGCCCTCTTCGAGCGGCGGCAGCTTGGACTCGGTGGCGTCGGTGGGTGCGTTGCGCTCCTCGTCACGGGATTCCTCATAGGCCAGCATGAAGCCGCGGAACGTGATCACGGTGCCGCTAGCGGCGAATTCCGCGAGCACCCCGGATGTCGCGGGGTGCGTGGACGTGCCGGTCGGCCCGGCCGCGATGGTCACCGACGCGGTCGAGCCGGTCGCATCCGCCATCTGCGAGGCGACGGTGCGCTTCCAGATCAGGTCATAGAGCTTGAAGTCGTTGCCACGCAGAGTGGATGCGAGCGCCGAAGGGGTGCGGAATGTGTCGCCGGACGGACGGATCGCCTCGTGCGCCTCCTGAGCGTTCTTGCTCTTGCCCTTGTACAGGCGGGGCTTGTCGGGCACCGTTTCGGGGCCGTAGAGCGCCGCCGCCTGGGTGCGCGCGGCCGTGATCGCCTGCTGCGACAGCGACGGCGAGTCGGTTCGCATATAGGTGATGTACCCGTTTTCGTAGAGCGACTGGGCCACGCTCATGGTCTGGCGGGCGGTGAAGCGCAGCTTGCGGGCCGCCTCCTGCTGCAGGGTCGAGGTGGTGAAGGGCGCGGCCGGGCTACGACGGTAGGGCTTGGCGGTCACCTTCGTCACGGTCAGGGCGACCGATGGTTCCTTGAGGGCGGTGGCCAGGGCGAGGGCGGATGCCTCGTCGAGCGTGACCGCCGTCACCTTGGGTTTCAGCCGGCCGAGGTCGTCGAAGTCGCCGCCGGAGGCGATGCGCTCTCCGCCCAGGCGCACGAGCTTCGACTGGAATGCGGAATCCGCCCGGGACGCGCCGGTAGCAAGCTGGGCGATGAGGTCCCAATAGCCGGCCGACACGAACGCGAGGCGCTCGCGTTCGCGTTCGACGACGAGGCGGGTGGCCGCGGACTGCACGCGGCCGGCGGACAGGCCCGGGCCGACCTTGCGCCAAAGCACGGGGGAAATCTCGTAGCCGTAGATGCGGTCGAGGATGCGCCGGGTCTCCTGCGCGTCGACGAGGGCGGTGTCGAGGTCGCGGGTGTTGTCCTTCGCCTGAAGGATGGCTTCCTTGGTGATTTCGTGGAAGACCATGCGCTTGACCGGCACCTTGGGCTGCAGGACCTGCAGCAGGTGCCAGGCGATGGCCTCGCCTTCGCGGTCCTCATCAGTTGCGAGCAGGAGTTCGTCGGCGTTCTTCATGGCCCGTTTGAGTTCGGCCACGGTCTTCTTCTTCGCGTCGGACACGACGTAGTACGGCTCGAAACCGTTTTCCACGTCGACCGAGAACTTGCCGAGCGGACCCTTTTTCAGTTCGGGTGGCAGGTTCTTGGGCTCGATCAAGTCGCGAATATGGCCGACCGAGGACAAGACCTCGTAGCCGTCGCCCAGATACGCGGCGATCGATTTCATCTTCGTCGGCGATTCGACAATGACCAGCTTCTTAGTGCCTGGCACCAGACTCCTCTTTATAGGTACGGGTCCAAGTGGGCCATGGCACACCATACACACTTCAATATGGTGCCTGCCTAATCGACCACGCCGCGCGAGACCATTGGGGGTTGCCAGGCCCGCGCTGGCGGAGACAATTGGAGCATGGCGAATTCAGCGACGGGCACGTACACCGCGAAGCTCACGGACGGCCCCCTCCAAGGCAAGACAGTCACCACCCAGTTCCTGGAATCCGGCGATCCGCGGCCGCGACTCGAGATCCCTGCCGACGGCAACAAGCGCTACCTCTATCTACGCGGCTCCGGCCTCGAATTCGACTCCAGCACATTCCCGGCTCGACCCACCGCCGTGGACTACCGCTACATCGAGGCCCTCTTCGACTGAGCCGCCCGTGGCTTTCGCGCCCGCTGAGACGAAGTCAGCCGGCGGGGCCGCCGGGCGAATCGGGCGGCCCGGCCCGTGCCTGCGCGCCCAGCTCGAACCCGAGGTAGCCGCGCACCGCGGTCACCGATGCGATCAATCCCTCCACCGTGCAGACGGTGACGGATGCCCCATTCAGCCTCGCGGCTTCGTCCGCCGCCGCGCAGGGCATCCCGGCCACGGCGCCCGAGGCGGTGTCGGCGGCGGCGAGCGCCGCGGCATCCGCTGCCCCCTGCACCGCCTGGCCGACCACCAGCGCGGCGAACAGCGGCAGCAGCACCGCCGTCAGGAGCATGACCGCGCCCAGCACCCCAACAGCTAGCACCGTGCCCGAGCCGCGCTCGGGTGCTGACCAGTGCCGCCGCCGCGGAGCCCGGCGAGTCACGGTCCGCCGCCGCAGAGCCCGGGAAGTCAGCGTCCGGGACCTCCCCCGGCGGGGCCTCACCGGCCACCGCCGAGCGCGCAGGACCCGGCCCGGAGCGTGAGGCCGAAGGCCGCGAAAGCGCCGAACGAGCTTGGTGCGCGCAGGTTCACGCAGACGAACTCACCCCGGCGCTCCGGGGTCATCGAGGCCCCCTGCACCGCCCGCTGCACCAGCCCAGAGGCCCGGTCGACGCTGTCGCCGCGGGAGAGGGACCGGGCGGCATCGGCCGCGGCATCCGTGAGGCGCACCTGCTGGCCGATCACCTGCAGGGCGCCCAGGCAGCAGGCGAGCACGAGCAGTACAGCCGGAACGACCGTCGCGAACTCGGCGGTGACGCTGCCGCGGTCGCGGGGGCGGTCCCTGGGGCCGGGGCGGCGCCGCGCGCGGCTTCGGGCGCTCGGGGCGTCGTCGGAGTGCCCGTCGGAGTGCCCGTCGGAGTGCCCTTCCGGCCGGCGGCTACCCCACGGAAAGCGCATTGCGCACCAGATCGGTCAGGATGCCGCGCACCTCGTCGCCGCGCAGGATGACGATCAGCAGGCCGGCGAATCCGACCGCCGCCATCGTTGCGACGGCGTATTCGGCGGTGGCTGCACCCGTCTCGGCGCGCAGGCCGCGCGGCAGCCGGAACCGGTCGGGGCGCGGAAGCCGGGGTGCCGGAGCCGCCTTGCGCAGAGAATCGTGGCCGAGGCCGGGGCCGGTGGTCGCTGCGTCGATCGTGCCGGTGGCGCGCTCGGCGATCAGGTTCCTGGTCAGGTTGGTGACCTCGTCGGTGGCCGGTTCAACGGTCGGTTGCAGGGCCTGACCCCTGGTCGGTTTGGCGGCCTGATCGGTGGTCGGTGTCAGGGCATAATCGGTGGTCGGTTCGATGGTGGGCATTCGTTCGTCTCCTTCTCGCGTCGGGCGACGCGGTGTGTGGGCGGCACGAGTGGTCTCAGACTGGCCCGGGCGAGGGCGGAACACCGACAGCCGCTCGCTCCGGTGCAGAACTTCAGAAAACGAGCACTGTGGACGAGAGGACGGTCATCAACAGCGGCAGAACTCCGACCAGCATGAATGCGGGCAGCACGCACACCCCGAGCGGGATCATGAGCGTGACCGCGAGGGTGGCGGCCCGGTGCTGGCCGTCGCTGCGGGCCTGCCGACGCAGCTGGTCGGCCTCGCTTCGCAACAGCTCCGCGGCGGGAACGCCGGCGCGCACCGACAGAGCGAGCACCCGGTCGATGCTGGCCGCCGAGTCCGCGCGGTGCAGGGCGAACCGCTCTGCCGCCGCGTCGACCAGGGTCCGGGCGCGGTCGACGGAGCCGCCGCCGGTCATGGCGATGGCGGTGAGGTCCAGTTCGAGCCCGGGGGTCGGGTCCCGTGCCCGGGCGAAGTGCACGAGCCGCCGGTTCCAGCGGTCCGCCGCCAGCATGAGGGCGCCGCCGCCGGCGAGGCAGGCCCAGCCGGGTGCGGTGAGGAACAGCGTCTGCAGCGTGTTGAAGCCCAGAAGGCTGCCGAACAGCACACCGACGACCGGCAGGAACGCGACCATCCGTGCCGTGGCGCTCGGGCCGGCGAGCGCCACGGCGAGGTCGGCGTGCAACTGGCCGAGGTCCCGGAAGGATGACGCCAGTTGCCGCAGGCAGGAGGCCAGCGGCGCTCCGGCCTGGGTGGCCACCTGCCAGGCCGCGGCGAGGCCCAGCCAGGCGGCGCCGATCTGGCCGCCGAGTAGGCGGGCCTCGGCGGCCACGGCGTCGGCGATGTTGTCGCCGCGGCGCCCGGCGTCGGCCGCCGCCCGGATGATCTGTGCCCCCGAAGAGGGCGGTGTCGGCGACAGAGACTTTTCGCCGACGGGGTGCGAAGCGACGGGTTCGAGGTAGGCCCACGCGGATGCCGGGGAGACGCCGGCGGCGAGGAGAACCGCGATGCGTTGGGTCACCTGCGCCACCTCCTCGATGGCCGGGCTGGGCGGACCGTGCCGCCGTTTCACGCCGAGCCACGTGCCGAGTCTCCTGCCGACTCTCCTGCCGAGTCTTGTGCCGACTCTCATTCCGACTCTCCAGTCTCGGCGGGCGCGGCGGCCCGCCGCCCGTGTGTGCGGACCGGTCTGGGCGGGCCGGACTCCCCCGGGGCCCAGCGGTTCCCCGGGGCCGCGGCGATCACCAGCAGGCGATCCCGGGCGTCCAGCGCGAACCGGCCGAGCGGAGCGAGCCGGCGGCGGCCCTCGCGGCGCTCGAGGTGCAGCACCAGCCCGATCGCGCTCACCGCCTGCCGCGCCACCGCTTCCGGACTTAGTCCGGCGAGAGCGCCGAGGGCCTCGAGTCGGGCCGGAACGTCGTGCAGGGAGTTCGCGTGCAGGGTGCCGGCGCCGCCGTCGTGGCCGGTGTTGAGCGCGGCCAGCAGCTCCCGGATCTCGGCACCGCGGCATTCGCCGAGCACCAGCCGGTCGGGGCGCATCCGTAACGCCTCGCGCAGGAGACTCTCCAGGCCGATCCGGCCGGCACCCTCGAGGTTCGGCTGCCGTGCCTCGAGCGCCACGACATGCGGGTGGTTTATGCGCAGTTCGGCGACGTCCTCGATGGCCACGATGCGTTCCCCAGGCGGTGCCTCGCCCAGCAGCGCCGCGAGCAGGGTGGTCTTGCCGCTGCCGGCGGCTCCCGTGATGAGCAGGTTCTCGCGCCGGTGCACGGCCACGCGCAGCCGGTCAGCGACGGCGACGGATGCCTCCCCCACCCCGAACAGACCCCCGGCGGCGAGCGTGGCGAGGCTCAGCCGCTCGGCGCGAGGCAGCCGGATGGACAGCAGCGTGCCCGTGCTCGACGCCGGCGGCAGCACCGCATGCACCCGGATGCCGTCGGACAGCCGCACATCGACGCAGGGGCTGGCCTCGTCGATGTGGCGCCCGCCGAGGGCGATCAGGCGCACCGCCAATTCCCGCACAGCCGGTTCCGGGCAGCTCCACTGCGGGGCGTGCAGCAGTCCGTGGCCGGCATCCACCCACAGCCCGGCGGCGCCGTTGACGAACAGATCGGTGACCTCGCCGTCGGCGGCGAATTCGGCGAGCGGGCCGAGCACGAACACGTCGAGGGGCCGGATCGCCGGCAGCACACCGGGGCTGAGCACACCGGGGCTGAGCACACCGGGGCTGAGCACACCGGGGCTGAGCGCACCGGGCGGCCGGGCATCCGTGCGGCGGTCGGGAGCACCGTTGGGAGGGCGGGCAGGCACGGACCTGCCATACGACGGGACGGCGACGAACGGCTCGGGCATGCCCCGACGTTAGATCGGCGGTGGGAGCGCATCCGGCCCCTGCGCCGGATCGAGGAGAACCCGGGCCGACCGCCGGCTGGGGAGGACCGGGACGCGCCACCGCGAAAAACCAAAGGTTAAAAAGGGGGGCGGCACCTATTGGGGGGAACAGGTGCCGCCTCGGCAGTGCGCTGATTGGGGGGAACCAGACACACCGCAGGTCAAAACTTTCGTTCAGACAAAGACAAATGTACAAGGGGAATTACAGATGCGCAAGTCCCCCGTGTCCTCATAAATGAGGACACAGAACCCGGGTGCCTGATGAGACCACAATTGGGGGTGGGAACTCGCCGCAATTCCGCGCAACCTGGGCGACACATGTCGCCGTGTAGGGTTCAGGAGGGGCTGGTTAACGCGCCCGATACACGCAGCGCATCGCAAAGGAGCGACATACCTATGAGCGTCAAGATCGATAACCTTCTCCATGAATCCCGCAGATTCCCGCCGACACCGGAATTTGCCGCACAATCCATCGCGAAGCCGCAGATCTATCAGGACGCCACGGACGACCGATTGAAATTCTGGGCTGATCAAGCCCGCGAGCTTCTGCACTGGCATAAGCCGTTCACAAAAACCCTGGACTGGACCAATCCACCGTTCGCCAAATGGTTCGAAGACGGCGAATTGAACGTGGCCTGGAACTGCCTCGACCGGCACGTGCTGGCCGGCAACGGCGACCGGGTCGCGCTGCACTTCGAGGGTGAGCCGGGAGACTCCCGCGACATCACATATGCCGAGCTCACTGCCGAAGTGAAGCGTGCTGCGAATGTGCTGACAAAACTCGGCGTGAATGCCGGGGACCGCGTCGCGATCTACCTGCCGATGATCCCGGAGGCCGTCATCTCGATGCTCGCCGTGGCCCGCATCGGCGCCGTGCACTCGGTCATCTTCGGCGGTTTCAGCGCCGAAAGCCTCCGTTCGCGCATCGATGACGCCAGCGCCGTGCTCGTGATCACCGCCGACGGCGGTTACCGCAAGGGCAAGGCGTCCGCTCTCAAGCCGGCCGTCGACGCGGCTCTGGAGGGCGGCGAGACCACCGTGCGCAACGTGCTCGTGGTCAAGCGCACCGACGGCTTCGTGGAGTGGTTCGACCGCGACCTGTGGTGGCACGACGAGCTCGCCTCGGTCGCGGGAGAGCATGAGGCGCTGGGCTTCCCGGCCGAGAACCCGCTGTTCATCCTCTACACGTCCGGCACCACCGGCAAGCCCAAGGGCATCCTGCACACCACCGGTGGCTACCTCACGCAGGTGGCGTTCACCCACAAGAACGTGTTCGACCTGCACCCCGAGACGGATGTCTACTGGTGCACCGCCGACGTCGGCTGGATCACCGGCCACAGCTACGTGGTCTACGGCCCGCTCGCCAACGGCGCCACCCAGGTGCTTTTCGAGGGCACCCCGGACACCCCGCACCCCGGCCGGTGGTGGGAAATCGTTGAGAAGTACAAGGTGAGCATCCTGTACACGGCGCCCACGGCCATCCGTACCTTCATGAAGCTGGGTCGCCAGATCCCGCAGGGCTTCGACCTGACCAGCCTGCGCCTGCTCGGTTCGGTGGGCGAGCCCATCAACCCGGAGGCGTGGATGTGGTATCGCGAGGTCATCGGCGGCAATGTCGCGCCGGTGGTCGACACCTGGTGGCAGACCGAGACCGGCGCGATCATGATTTCCGCCCTGCCCGGCGTGACGACGACCAAGCCCGGCTCGGCGCAGAGCCCGATCCCCGGCGTCGTGATCGACGTGCTCGACGACGAGGGAAACCACGTGGGCCGCGACAACGGTGGCCTGCTCGTGGTGACCGAACCGTGGCCGTCGATGCTGCGCGGCATCTGGGGTGACCCGGAGCGCTTCAAGGAGACGTACTGGGAGAAGTTCGGATCGGAGAACCCGCGCTACTTCGCCGGTGATGGCGCCCGCCTCGACCGTGACGGTGAGATCTGGCTGCTCGGCCGGGTCGACGACGTGATGAACGTGTCGGGGCACCGTCTGTCCACGGCCGAGATCGAGTCGTCGCTGGTGGCGCACCCGATGACCGCCGAGGCGGCCGTGGTCGGCGCGCACGACGACACGACCGGCCAGGCGGTGGTGGCGTTCGTCATCATCAAGTACAGCCACCTGGAGGAGTCCTCGCACGCGGACATCCAGGCCGTGCTGCGGGCGCACGTGTCCCAGCAAATCGGTGCCATCGCGAGGCCCCGCCAGATCTTCATCGTGAGCGAGCTGCCGAAGACGCGCTCGGGCAAGATCATCCGGCGTCTGCTGCAGGATGTCGCGGAGGGCCGCGAGGTCGGTGACACCACCACCCTCGCTGACACCTCGGTGATGACGGCGATCATGTCCACCCTGAAGTAACCAGCGTCTAACCAATTCGTTCGGGCACGCACCCGAGTAGACACACGAAAGCGGGCAGGCCCAGTGGGCCTGCCCGCTTTCTGGGGCTCAGGCGAAGGAGACGATGAGCTCCAGCTCGACCGGGGAATCCAGCGGCAGCACAGCGACGCCGACGGCCGAGCGGGCATGCACGCCCCGGTCGCCGAAGATCTCGCCGAGCACCTGGGAGGCACCGTTGACGACACCGGGCTGGCCGGTGAACGACGGGTCGGATGCGACGAAGCCGGTGACCTTGACGACCTGCGTGACTCGGTCCAGCGATCCGATCGCGGCCTGGATGGCGGCAAGCGCGTTGAGCGCGCACTGCCGGGCGTAGTCATAGGCGTCGGCGGCCGGCACGAGTCCGTGGCCGTCGCCGACCTTGCCGGTGGCCGGCAGCGCCCCCGAGATCATCGGCAGCTGACCGCTGGTGAACACCAGCGAGCCGGAGACCACGGCCGGCACATAGCTGGCCACGGGCGGCACGACGCTCGGCAGCTCGATGCCGAGCTCGGCCAGCCGGGCAGCGATCTGCGCCACGTTTCAGGCTCCTTCGGTGGCGACGGGGCGCTTGAGGTAGGCGACAAGCCCACCCTCGGGTCCGGGAACGACCTGCACGAGCTCCCAGCCCTCCGAGCCCCAGTTGTTCAAAATGGCAGCTGTGTTGTGAATCATCAGCGGCGTCGTAAGGTACTCCCAGGCAGGCATAAGGCTCCGATTCAGGCGGTTATTCAGATTTGTCACTTAGTCTCAATAGTATGTCTGCCAAAAATCGTACGGTCAGTGGAGCGCTCGGCGGGTTCCTCGGTTTCGTCGGGATGAGCGCCGTGGCCGGCGTCCTCGTCGCCGCCGCTGTCACCCCCGCTCTGGCCCTCTCCGGTATGACAGCCACGAACACGATCAACATGTTCGAGAGCCTCCCCGACTACCTCGCGATCGACCAGCTGGCGCAGAAGAGCAACATCTACGCGACCAACGCCGACGGCAGCCCCCTGCTTTTGGCCTCGTTCTACGATCAGAACCGGGTGGAAGTCGAGTGGGACGCGATCAGCCCGTTCGTGAAGGATTCCGTGATCGCGGGCGAGGACCCCCGCTTCTATGAGCATGGCGGCATCGACCTCGAGGGCACCGTCAAGGGCGTCGTGAGCACCGTGGCCACCGGCACCGCGCGCGGCGGCTCCTCGATCACCCAGCAGTACGTGAAAAACGTGCAGGTGCAGAAGTGCGAGGCTCTGGCCGACGAAAAGAAGCGCATGAGCTGCTACGACACGGCCACGGAGACCACCCCCGACCGCAAGCTCAAGGAGATGCGCCTCGCCATCGGCGTGGAGAAGCAGTACGCGAAAGACGACATCCTTCGCCAGTACCTGAACATCGCCGGTTTCGGCGGCACGGTCTACGGCATTGAATCGGCCGCCAACTACTACTACAACACCACCGCCGCGGGCCTGTCACTGGCGCAGGCGGCGAGCCTGGTGGCGATCGTGAACAACCCGGTCAAGTTCCAGCTCGACAACCCGGACAGCGAAACCAACGGCGTCGCCAACGGGTATGCCGCCAACAAGGAACGCCGCGACTACATCCTGGGCGAGATGCTCAAGTACCAGAAGATCACCCAGGAAGACCACGACGCCGCCCTGGCCACCGTGATCGAGCCCACCATCACGGAACCCAGCACCGGGTGTGCGACAGCCGGCGGCAGCGCCTACTTCTGCGACCTGGTCGTCAACACCCTGCGGAACGACCCCTCCTTCGGTGAAGACGAAGTCACCCGCATGGCCAACTTCCGTCGTGGCGGCTACGAGATCTACACCACGCTCGACCTCGACCTGCAGAACGCCGCCGAGACCACCATGAAGAAGCACGTGCCGAAGCAGTACGGGGACTGGGACGTGGGCGGTGTGATCACCAGCGTCGAGGTGGGCACCGGCCGAGTGTTGGCCATGACCCAGAACAAGGATTACAGCCAGGACCCGGCCGTGACCGAGAACAATAATGACTACACGGGCATCAACTACAACACCAACTCCAACGAGGGCGGCTCGCTCGGGTTCCAGCCCGGCTCGACCTACAAGGTCTTCACCCTCGCCGAGTGGCTGACCCAGGGGCACACGCTCAACGAGCGCGTCGACTCCCGCCGCAAGAGCGACTGGGGCGTGTTCAAGAACAGCTGTGAAGGCAACCAGAGCTATGTCTTCAACCCCAAGAACGACGCGAACGAGCCCGGCACCAACTACAGCGCGCTGCAGTCGACGATCGACTCCATCAACACCGGCTTCATCGGCATGGCGAAGAAGCTGGACCAGTGCGGCATCGCCACGATGGCCAACTCCTTCGGAGTGGGCCGCGCCGACCTGAAGCCTCTCGAACAAGGCCCCTCGGCCGTGCTCGGCACGAACGAGGTCGCGCCGCTCAGCATGGCCATCGCCTTCGCCGGCATCGCCAACAACGGCGTCAGCTGCAGCCCGATCGTGATCGACCGGATCGTCGGCGGCGACGGCGTCGACATGACCCCGCCGCAGACCAAGTGCACCCAGGCGGTCACCCCTGAGGTCGACGCCGGCATGACGTATGCCATGCAAAAGGTGATGACCGAAGGCTCGGGACGCGCGTCGAATTCCGCGACCTCCCCGAAGGTGCCGATGATCGGCAAGACCGGAACCACCGACGGCAACAAGGACACCTGGATGAGCGGCGCGAGCACCAAGGTCGCCACGGTGATCGGCGTCGTCAGCGTCACCGGCGACATCAACCAGCGTCTCGTGGACGACTGGGAGGGCGGCACGGCTGCCACCGCCCGTCACCGCATGTGGCCGGAGGTGATGAGCGTCGCGAACGCGAAGTACGGCGGAGACGCCTTCGCCGAGGCATCCAACAAGGTGCTGCAGGCCGTTCAGATTCCGGTCCCCGACCTGCGCGGTAAGTCGATGAGCGAAGCGGCCTCCACCCTGACCTCGGCCGGCTTCGACGTGGTCGACGGCGGTGTGACCGACTCCGAGATGCCCGCCGGCACCGTGGCCCGCACCGACCCGGCCGGCGGCAGCAGCGCCAGCCGCGGCTCGACCGTGACCGTCTACTCCAGCAACGGCGCGCTCAAGATCGTGCCCGATGTCGTGGGCAAGACCGAGGCCGAAGCTACCTCCACCCTGGAGGGCTTCGGCATCGTCAAGCAGGAGCAGGACGTCACCGACCCGAAGCAGGTCGGCACGGTGCTCTCCATGACACCGACCGCCGGCTCCGGCGCCGCGGCGGGCAGCTCCGTCACGATCGTGGTCGGCAAGCTTGCCGCCGGCGCGAAGCCCGACGCGAAACCCGACGCGAACGGCGGGGGCAACGGATGACCCGCGCCAACTCCGCAGGCACCTCCCTGGCCGTCAGCGCCGGGGTGGTAGCCGCGGCCGGAGTCGTCGCGTTCGCCTGGGGCTCTCTCGTGGAGCGCCGCATGTTCACCCTCCGCGAGGTTCTCGTTCCGGTGCTCGCGCCGGGATCCGCCCCGATCAAGGTGCTGCACCTCTCCGACCTGCACATGGCACCGTGGCAGCGGGATAAACAGGACTGGGTGCGCGGCTTGGCCGACCTCGCGCCGGACCTGATCGTGAACACGGGCGACAACCTCGGTCACGCCGACGGCATTTCCGGGATCGAGTATGCCCTCGAACCGTTCCGCGGCATTCCGGGCATCTTTGTCAACGGGTCGAACGACTACTACGGGCCGCAGTTGAAGAACCCGATGCGGTACTTCCGTGCCCCGTCGACGCTTCGCTCGGCGTTTCACGAGAAGCTCGACATCGCCCACCTGCACCGGGTGTTCGGCGACCTCGGCTGGATCGACCTCGACAACGCGGCGGCCGCGCTCGACATCAACGGCACCCACCTGGAGCTGTTCGGGGTGGATGACCCGCACATCGGGCTGGACCGCCTCGACCTGATCACCCGGGCGATCGACGACCTGCGCGCGAACGACCCGTTGTCGGAGGAGCACTGGCCCGACCCCGAGGAGGCGACCCCTCCGCGGTCGACGCTCACGGTGGGCGTCGCCCACGCGCCCTACCAGCGTGTGCTCAACTCGTTCGTCAACCATGGTGCCCAGCTGATCCTGGCCGGGCACACGCACGGCGGGCAGGTGTGCGTTCCCCGGTACGGCGCCCTCGTCACCAACTGCGACATCCCACGCAAGCAGGTCAAGGGCCTCAGCCTCTGGGACTCCGGACTGCACACTTCGTACCTGAACGTGTCCGCGGGGCTCGGCACGTCGATCTACGCGCCGGTGCGGTTCGCCTGCGCACCGGAGGCGACCCTGCTCACGCTGACGGCAGCGTAGCGGGGGTATCGGCAGGCTCGGCGCCGGATGGTCGTGGTAGGGCATCCGGGGGGTTATACTTGTCAAGGCTTACGGGCCATCGGGGTATGGCGCAGCTTGGTAGCGCGCGTCGTTCGGGACGACGAGGTCGCAGGTTCAAATCCTGTTACCCCGACAGATATGCAAAACCCTCACTCTTCGGAGTGGGGGTTTTTGTAGTTGGTGTTTGGTAGTTGGTGTTTGGTGCGACCGGGCCGGCGCGGCCAGAAGCGCGAGAGGATCATGTCATGACCGATTCCAGCCCGGGTCTCCCCGCACCTGTCGCTATCCCACGGCATGCCTGGCAGGCCCTGATCGTGCTGCTGGCCGGCATGTTCATGGCGCTGCTCGACACCACGATCGTGAATGTGGCGCTTCCGACCATCCGTACCAGCCTGGATGCCTCGGAGGCCACCCTCTCCTGGATCATCTCCGGCTACGCGCTCGCCTTCGGGATCGCGCTGATCCCGGCCGGGCGGCTCGGCGACCGCATCGGCCACAAGTGGGTCTTCTTCACCGGTCTGCTGCTGTTCACCCTGGCCAGCCTCGCCTGCGGGCTCGCGCAGAACGATCTGCAGCTGATCATCGCCCGGGTCGTGCAGGGGCTTGCCGGCGGCATGTTCGTGCCGGCCGTGACCGCTGTGATCCAGCTTCTGTTCCCGCCCATCACCCGCGGCAAGGCGTTCGCGATCATGGGCACGGTGATCGGCGTATCCACGGCGCTCGGCCCGATCATCGGCGGCCTGATCATCGAGGCCTTCGGCGACGAGAACGGATGGCGCCTGGTCTTCTGGGTCAACCTGCCGATCGGCATCGTCGCCCTCGTCGCGGCGGCGATCCTGTTGCCGGCCGGCTCCGAACGTGCCCCGGGCACCCCGAGCGGCGGCATCGACTGGGTGGGCCTGCTGCTGATCTCCGGCGGGCTCGTGGCGCTGCTCGTTCCCCTGATCGAGGGCGAGGACCAGGGCTGGCCGCTCTGGACCTACCTGACCCTGGCAGCGGGGGCGCTGTTGATTGTGGCATTCGGCTTCTGGGAGGTGGCGTACACCCGGTGGGGCAAGAGCCCGCTGGTGCCGCCGCGGCTGTTCCGGCATCCGGCGTTCACCGGCGGCATCGTGCTCGCCCTGGTCTACTTCGCCGCGTTCACCAGCATCTTCTTCACCATTTCGATCCTCTGGCAGGCCGGCCTCGGGCACACCGCCCTCGAGTCGGGGCTGGTATCGATCCCGTTCGCGATCGGAACCATCATCGGCGCTTCGCAGAGCAACCGGCTGGCGCAGCGGCTCGGCCGCACCGTGCTGATCATCGGCGTGTCCCTGGTCACCATCGGCCTGGTCTGGGTCTGGCTGGCCCTGCTCCTGATCGGCCCGGCGATCACCAACTGGGAGCTGCTGCCGCCGCTGCTGATCGCGGGTCTCGGCAGCGGATTCTTCATCGCGCCGAACGCCCAGTTCATCGTGGCGACCGTGGACCGCTCCGAGGCCGGTGCGGCCAGCGGCGTGGTCGGCGTGATGCAGCGGGTCGGCAGCGCCGTGGGCATCGCCGTGATCGGCAGCGTCTTCTTCGGCACGCTGGTCGTGGCCGGCCCCGGTGCGGAGGCCGTCGCCGCCGGCTTCACCGACAGCGCCACCGCGGCGATGAGCGTGAGCGCGGCGTTCAGCGTGCTGGCACTGCTGCTCGTCTTCGTGCTGCCGAAGCGGGTGTCGGCCGGGCGGTAGGGGCGGGGTTCCCGTCGTGAGGGTGCCCGTTCCGGTCGAGAGCCCCCGCTTTACCGGTCACTCTCGACCGGAATAGAAGTGGTCGGCGGTGGGCATCCTTCGGCTCAGAGCGTATTTGCGAGCCCCCGCGCACGGATGCGTCTACGGTAAATAGATCGACAGTGTTGCGGTCAGGTCCCGGCGCCGTCGGTTGCCGACCGTGACGTACCGGGAGGCGAGACATGACCGACGCGAGTCGCACTCCCCCGCCGAGACCGCCGGGCCCTGCCGCGGCGGGCGGAGCCGTGCCCACCCGGCTGCGCCGGTGGGCGCCCTGGCTCATGCTCGCCTATCTGGTCGCGCTGGCCTTCATCGCGTTCTGGCCGGTGCCGGTCGACCGGGCGGCATACGATTCACTCCTGGCCCTTATCGATTGGCTGCAGGAACACGGCGCGCCCGGCTGGGTGCGCTACGGCCTGGTCGAGTTCATCGCCAACATCGCCCTGTTCGTGCCGGTCGGCCTGTTCGTCGTGCTCGTGGCCGGCGCACGACGGTGGTGGCTGGCCGTGCTGGTCGGGTTCGCGGCGAGCTGCACCATCGAGCTCGGGCAGCTGATCTTCCTGCCGGACCGCTTCGCCACCCTCGCCGATGTGGTCGCGAACACGGTCGGGGCCGCCGTCGGCACGGTGCTCGGGCTGGTTCTGTTGCGCGGCGGCCGCGGGCGCTGACGGGGACTGCAGGTCGGGTGCGGGTGTGCGCCGGGGTGCCCGTCGGCACGTGCACTTGCCTTTTCTGTGGCTAACTCAGGAGATCCGGGATGGGCCTCGGTATTCGTTGCGTAATTCCGGGGGCGCAAGCCGCAGCCGGCTCGGTTTTCCTGAGTTAGCCCCCTACGGCCGCGCACAACTCCTGCAGATTCTGACGGATGTGCCCGACCCGGCCTGGCATGGCCCTCCGGCCGCGAATTGCAGGAGCTATGCCAGCTGAGGCACCGGCCACCGGACTCACAGGTGGCTAACTCAGGAGATCTGGGCTGGATGCGCGGCACAGCCCCCGGAAACCCGGGGTGACGGATGACCTCGGCCGGGTTTCTCCTGAATTAGCCGCAGCTGCCAGCCCGACCGAGTGGGGCGGGGCGAGCAGGGGCGGGGCGAGCAGGGGCGGGGCGAGCAGGGGCGGGGCGAGCAGGGGCGGGCCTACTTGGAGAAGAGGATGTCGCGCAGACGCAGGGCGGTCGGCTCGGCCGGGTCCAGCGCGAGTGCGCGCCGCACCGCGACGTCGCAACCGGAAATGTCGCCGGACACGTACAACGCAACTGCATACTGCACCGCCACCGCGACGTCCTGGGGCGCAACAACGGCCAGGGCGTCCAGCGTGCGCACGGCGGCAGCCGCATCCCCGCCGCTCAGTTGCCCCGCTGCCAGCGCCCGCTCGGTGGCCACGGTGTCGGGCAGTACGGCCCGCGACCGCTCCGCCCAGGCGACGGCACGGGGCGCAGCGCCGGGCACCTGCGCATCCGCTGCCGCAGCGAAGGACTGCGCCGCAATGCTCGCGAGGTCGGCATCCCAGGGTCGCAGCCTCTGGGCGCTCTCAAACGACTCCTCGGCGACCGCGATGTTGCCGCGCGCCGCCCCGGCCACACCGGCTGCGAGCGGCACCTCCGCACTCATCAGCACGACCAGCCAGACCGCCCAGCCAACCAGCGCCACCGACCGGATACCGCCACCCGCCGACCGCGCCGCCGCAGAGCCGAGCCGACCGCGAAGCTGCCCGCCGAGACCGCGAAGCTGCCCGCCGGACTGCCCGCACGGCGCGCCCGCCACCAGCACCCCGACCAGAACGGCCGCGAGGATCGTGGTAGACGGCGCGGTGAAGTGCGTCAGCAGCGCAACCCCGAAGCCGGACAGGCCCGCCAGTGCGGCGGCAAGCAGGTCGCCACGCGCGGCATCCGCTCGGGCGAGGACGGCGGCGGCGTGCGCCGCAGAGCCGCGCGCGGCATCCGTCTCCCTGCAGGCCACCTGTCGCCAGGCCCGCAGGCCGCCGGAGGCCGCGGCCACGACGATGCCGAGAATCAGGACCAGCAGCGGGATGCCGCCTGCCATGGCGGCCTGGAACAGCCAGTTGTGAGGCGAGTCGAGGGTGCTCTCGCCGGCGGACGCGGCCGCATTCGCATTGAGGAACCCACTGACGCCGACGCCGAACGGATGACTGCCGAGCACCGCGTGGCTGTCCCGCCAGAACGTGAAGCGGGCCTCCAGCGACGAGGTCGACAGCGGGCTGCTGCCAAGCAGCCGGCCCCGGGTGAACGGCACCGCGAGGGCTCCGCCGAGCAGGAGGAGCAGAGCGGCGATCCCGCTGAGGGCGATGCGCCGGGCGAAGGGGCGCCCGAGGCGCACGAGCTCGAGCGAGAGAAGCACGAGCACCACGACTCCGGCGGCCAGCAGCCCCGCGCGCGAGGCAGAGAAGATGACCGAAGTCACCGCCAACAGGATCCCGGCCGTGATCCAGGCCCGCTCGGCCCGTCCGGTGCCGAGGTCAGCCGCGGAAAGGGGCGCCCGTCCACGGCCCGGCGCCCCACGGCCCGGCGCCCCCCGACCCGGCGCCATACGACCCGATCCGACTCCCCCGGACCCGGCGGGCCCCGTCCAGGCGCGAAGCGTGGGCAGCGCCAGCACGGCCAGGAACAACGCCCCGAGGATGCCCTGGTCGGTGGCGTTGCCGGTGAGCGATCCGGGTCGTGCGAGGTCCGACGGGAACGGCCCGGCACCGACCGCTTCGAGCAGCGACACCACACCCAGGGCGATGGCCGCGGTCGCGACGGCCCGCGCCAGCGTGCGTAGTTTCGCGACCGGCGCGTCGGGTCCGAGCAACCGCGCCCCGGCCCAGACCGCACCGAAGTAGACGGGCAGGGTGATCAGCCCCTCGTAGCGCGGCCACCGTCCCCACAGCTGCGCCGCCGGGGCCGCGGATATCAGCACACTCAACAGCGCGAGCACCGCGGTGACCCCCGCGGCCACGGCGAACCAGCGCGGCAGCCGCCCACGGGCCACGGCGACGGATGCCCCGGCCACCGCAATCGCAGCCAGCACATCCTTGGGCAGGAACCACCGCACGAACGCGTCGGGGAGCAGCACGATCGAGGCGAGGACCAGCATCCAGATCGCGGCCGTGGCGGCCCGCTGACCGAACCTGCCGGACACACCGGCCTGCCCGGTATCTCCGGCGTGCACGGTTCTGCCGGCCTTCCCTGTTCTTCCGGCGTTTGACGAATGCGCAGTGCGCGTTTCAGTCACCACGCGCCGTCAGCGAAGCTGCGTTCTCGGATGCGACGAAGCGTATACCCCACGAGTAGATCCCAAATTCTTGGCATGACGGCCGGCCAAGATGCGCACACACATGCAGAGGTGTCCCCTCACTGAACCCTACTGCGATTTGCCTGATCAGAATCCAGAAATTGACTGCGGCATCAACCCAGAACGAGTGCCCCCCGATCTGAGGTCAAAACCACTCCTCGGGGGGGGGGGGCACGTCGAGCCGGGCGCACCGCTACCCGATCGTCTGCAGCTCCGGCCGGTAGGCGCTCAAGGTGTCGGTCTGGAAGCCCTCGCGCACGGCGTCGAGACCCTCCCAGTCCACGTTCACGATCGACTGGCCGTCGCCCGATGTTCCCGTTCCGTCGGTCGGCATCGTGAAGAACGTGACCTGCGGCTGCCGCAGTTCGCGCAGTTCCCAGGCCAGCGACGTCAGGTAGGCGGAGTCGAAGCCGTCGTCCACGGCGAGATAGGGCGTGACCGTCTCCAGCAGACCCGACGTCTTCACCGGATCGGCGAGCACGGACTTGTGCATCGCGGCGGAAAGCAGACTCTTGATGATGAGCTGCTGGTTGCGCACCCGCTGGAAGTCGCCGTCCTGGAACGCATACCGCTCCCGCGCGAAGGCGATGGCTTCGGTGCCGGTCAGGTGCTGCAACCCCTTATCGAAGAAGTGCCCCTTGAGGTGGTAGGAGTCGAAACCGATCGGGTTGTCGACGTTGACGCCGCCGAGGGCATCCGTCACCTGTTCGAACCCGGAGAAATCGACCACGGCCACGTGATCGATGCGGGTGCCGAGCAGGTTTTCTACGGTTTGCACGGCCAGCGGCACCCCTCCCCAGGAGAGCGCGGCGTTGATCTTCGCCTGCCCGTGCCCAGGCACCTCGACCCAGCTGTCGCGCAGGATCGACATGACGAAGAGGTTCTTGCGATCGGCCGGCACGTTCACCACCATCATGGTGTCCGAGCGCTCGCCACGGATGTCGGCGAGGTTTTTCCCGGTGGCGCCGCGGGTGTCCGATCCGAGTAGGAGGATGTTCTGCGCCTGCCCGTCGGGAACCGCGTCTAACGCTGCAGACGGGTCGGCGGGGGCGGCATCCGGTCCGGCGGCGGCCGGTCCGGCGCCGGCCTGTCCGACGACGCCCGGTGCGGACTGGCCGGCCGGCGGACGAGAGGCCTCGTCGGGAAAGGCCTTCGAGATCTTCTCGGTGCCAGTGTCGAAAGCGCGGGTCAGGCTGAACGCATAGATGCCGCCCGCGGCGATGGTGGTCAGCACAACCGTGACGAGCACACCCAGGGCGATGCGCCAGGGATGACGTTTCCGCGGCGCTTGGTGAGCCCCGCCGGGACTCGGCTCGGGGGGTTTGTGGCGCGACGAATCGGTTGTTCCGTTCGGCATTCGGGTTGCCTCCTGAGGCCGCTCAAGAGAACGGTGTCGACAACATAGCCCGGGCTTTCCCCCGTGAATATGGGCCGTTCAGGAAACGAATCCGAGTCTGTCGCCGTCGCCGCCAGACTCGGGACAGCCGCGACGATATTCAGATGATCGTTCCCCTCGCCGAGCGTGAGGGCCTCGGCTCAGATCTGCTGCACAGGCACCCCGGGTGTGTGGATACACTCAAATTAGACACTGTTCAAGAACTTTGTTGCCGCGACCCGAATCGCTGCTTTCACAGGCATCGGCGCCGCAATTCAGCGCTTCAGGGGGACGGTCGCATGTTGACAACACGCTTCAGGTGGTCGAAAACTTTCATTACGGTAGCCACGGCAGTGATTCTGAGCGTGGCAATGGTGCCGGCCGGGGCCTCATCCGCCTCGCCCGCACCCGTCACGGCGAGCGACGCGATCACGTCGACTCCGCCCGGCGAAGACACGGTCAGCCCCGAGGAAGTGCTCGGACTGCCCGAGGCCCTGGTCGTTCCCCTCGACCCGGCGGACGACATCCCAGTCGCTCCCTACGTGCAGGCGGCGCACACCGTTGACGTGGCCGTCGTGGTGCCGAGCGGCTCGAATGGGTGGGCGTCGACGCTCGACGACTCCGCCGTGCGCAGCCTGGTGGCCACAACCGGCGCCTACTGGACGGCCCAGAGCAACAACCAGGTGACGTCGCTGACTCCGAACCCCGAGATCAAGCGCTACACGAGCCCCTACTCCTGCTCCCAGCAGCAGGACGCCTGGAAGGAAGCGGCTGCGAAATTCGGCCAAACCGGCGGAATGTCGGCGTACCTGTCGAGCGGCTCGAAGCACCTGCTGGTGCTCGTGCCGGCAGACTGCGGCGGCACCGGACTCGGCAGCCTCGGCACTCCCTCCGCAGCGGTGAGCGCGGCCAACGGTGGAATGGTCTGGGCATCCGTCGGCAATGCGAACCAGGGTGACATCGTGGCGCACGAGTTCGGCCACAACCTGGGCCTGATGCACTCCAACACCCACTTCTGCCCGGATGCGACGATCACCGAGGGTAGCGTCGGCGCGGCCGGCACCTACTCCGACGGCTGCTACGACAAGGCATACGGCGACGCGTTCGACGTGATGGGCGCCGCCTGGTCGGTGACCTGGAACGGAGCGATCGTCGCCAACGCCCGGCCGACCGCGTTGAACATCTCGCACCAACTGCGGCTGGGCGCGACCAGATCGGACGAGGTTCAGTCCCTGACGCTGACGCCCGGCAAGGCCAGCGAGTCGTTCAGCACAGCCGTCGCCTCGACCGGAGCGGCTTCCGGCCGGCAGGCGCTGAGGATCACGGACCCGCGCACGGGCCAGCTCTACTACGTGGACTATCGCGGGGGCGGCGGCGCAGACGCCGGTTCGCTCTACGAAACCGGCTACCTGAGCGGTGTCGGTGTGCAGCCGGGCGTGCGCGTGCTCACCGCCCGAGCCGACGGCACGTCGGTCGTCTTGCTGAAGCCGGACACCGTCTCGCGCGACGGCCACAAGCTCTTTCTGTTGGCCAGTGAGAGCCTGAGCACGCGCTCCGGCGGGGTGAGCGTGCGGGTGCAGTCCATCGCCGAAGGCGTCGCCANGCGGGTGCAGTCCATCGCCGAAGGCGTCGCCACGGTGACGGTGGCGCTGGCGGATAGCTCGATCGAAACCGTGACCCGCATCTCCGGGGCCGACCGGTTCACGACCTCCGCCGGGATCTCCCGCGCCAGCTTCAACCCCGGAGTCGCCGCGGTCTACATCAGCAGCGGAATGACCTTCCCCGACGCGCTCTCCGCCGCCCCCGTCGCCGGCATGCAGGACGCACCACTGCTGCTCGTCACCAGCGACAGCATCCCCGCCGACATCCAAACCGAACTCGACCGGCTCAACCCCGCCCGAATCGTCGTGCTCGGCGGAACCACCTCCGTGAGCAACAACGTGCAAGCCCAACTGGCCGGATACACCACCGGCGCCGCAGCCGTCACCCGCATCTCCGGGGCCGACCGGTTCACGACCTCCGCCGGGATCTCCCGCGCCAGCTTCAACCCCGGAGTCGCCGCGGTCTACATCAGCAGCGGAATGACCTTCCCCGACGCCCTCTCCGCCGCCCCCGTCGCCGGCATGCAGGACGCACCACTGCTGCTCGTCACCAGCGACAGCATCCCCGCCGACATCCAAACCGAACTCGACCGGCTCAACCCCGCCCGAATCGTCGTGCTCGGCGGAACCACCTCCGTCAGCAACAACGTGCAAGCCCAACTGGCCGGATACATCGGGTGAGCCGGGTCGGCCAGCTACATCGGGTGAGCCGACTCAGCCTTGGCTCAGCTGATCTGGGTCATTTGAGCCAAAGCTGGCTCCGGGATCAGACGGTCAGGGGCGCTCAGCGGCGCGCGGCGGCATCCCTCAGAAGCGGAATCAGCGTTTCGAGGAACGCTGCGGTGTCTCTCCAGCCCTCGACGGCGACGCACTCCACGCCGAGAACCTTGACCGGGTAGTCGTTGCCGTTCTCGTCGAGGCGGTCGCCGACGAAGAGCATGTCGTCGAGGGGCACGCCGGTGAGGGCAGCGAGCTTCTTCATGCCATAGGCCTTGTCGATGCCGCGCCGGGTGATGTCCACGGAGGTGGACCCGCCGGACCGAACCTCGAGGTCGGGGAGCAGCACCTGCACGGCTTCGCGCAGGGTGTTCTTCTTCTCGCCCGTTGGGTCCCACGCGGATTTCGCGGCGACAGGGGCGGCCTGGCCGAGGGCGGAGAAGGTGATCTGCGAGCCGCGGTCCTCGAGGATCGGACCCCACGTGTCGCTCTCCCAGTAGCCGAGTGAACGCGCGGAGATCTCGACGGCGGCGAGGGCATCCGTCTTCTCGGCGTCGGTCAGGTATTCGGCGTAGATCTGGGTCCAGGAACCCTCGACGTGGCGGTAGTACTGGGTGCCGCAGGTGGGCATCAGATGCAGGCGCGAAAGGATGTCGTCACTCACGGCCTCGAGGTTGTCGATCAGCTGCATGTGGAACTGGGCGATCTGCCCGCCGGAGATCACGCACACCTCGACAACGCCGAGCAGGCTGACCAAGAGTTCCGCCATGCGCGGGTCGAGCGGCGATTTGGAGGCGGCAAGCGTGTCATCGAGGTCGAAGGCCACCAGGCGGGGAAGTGTCGTCATGTGAATTGTGGTTCCTCTAGCAGGATCATTGCACCGGAAGTCGCATCCAGTGCGGAACGTCACCCATTCGCAACGCCAGAAAAAACTCTACAGCGCCCGATGGCCAAGCCGGTCGAGACCCGGATCTCGACAGGCTTGATCACCAGCGAACTCAACGGCTACGGATGGCCGGGCAGCGATTCGCAGGCCGTTCCATCGTTGTTCCCGTCGAGGCGTGCGATATCGCCGTAGTACGGCAGGTAGGTCAGGAACCAGGCCTGCGCCGCGGACCAGGTTGCGAAGTCTCCGCAGTTCTTGCTGTCGCCAGGGCTTGCCGGCGGTGCAGGCGGCTCAGGTGGTGCCGGGGGCGGCGGGGCAACGCAGTCAGCGGACAGGGTCTTCGCATACACGTCCACGCCCTGGAACTTCACATGAATTCGGGCGGCGGTGTCTTCACCGATGCCGCCCAGCTCACTGCGACCGAGAACCACGGTGCCGCCTTCCGGAATGGCGATGCCGTTCACCGTGGCCGCCGGGGAATCGACGGAGAAGTCCACCGTGATCGCATAGTCGTTGGGATTCGTGGCGGTCATCGAGAAGCCGGGCTGAGGGCTACACACGTAGCCGACATAGATCGACGGATTTGTCACGCACAGGGTCAGCGACTCGACGGCGGCCGTGACGGAGTTCGTGCCACCGAGAATGACGAGGCGGCGAGGATTGAGTGCATGGATCTCGTCGATGATCTTCTGAGTCACACAGCTGGTCGGGACGAGCAGGAGCGGCGCCTTCGCCTTGCCTGCGATCGCTCCGCCGGCCAGAGCGTCCGGATAGTTGAAGCCGGTGGCGAGATAGACCGTGTCGGCAATTTGGAACGCTTCCTTGTTGATGTTCAAAGCGGCGACGAAACGGTCGGCACCGCCGAGACGCATCGCACCGCCGGGAAGCCCCAGGCTGCGAACGGCGGCCTCGATTCCGGTTGAGACGGATGCCGTGCCACCGGCGATAACAGCATCCGTCGGGTTGAGTCGGGTGATCAGCGCGGTCGTCGGCGCATCCAGCGAGGTCTGATACCCGGGAACGAGGAGCACCGCCCCGTTGCGCGCGCCCGCTGCGGAGCTCGCGGCGAGGGCATCAGGGAAGTTCTGCCCGGTGGCCAGGTAGACCCGGCTGGCTCCCGTCGCGCCGAACGCGTAGTCGACGAGATTTCGGGATGCCTCGTACCGGTCGGCGCCGCCGATGCGGAGCACGTCTGGTGCCAGCGTCTGGAGCAACTCGAATTGCGACGAAGAAACCGAGTTGACGCCGCCCACAACGACGATCTTCGACGGGTTGAGTCGCGCGATCTCGTCCCGCACCTTGTCGGGGAGTTCCGTTGGAAGCGTGAGGAGGAGCGGCCCACCGGCGGCAGCTGCGGCCGGCGCGGCGCTCAAGGCGTCGGGGTAGTTGGTGCCCTTGGCGATGTAGATCGTCGGCGCGCCCTGGACATAGTTCTTCAGGGAAAGGTTGATGGCCACGTCGTAGCGGTCAGCGCCGCTGATTCGTTCGACCGTGGGTGCCGCCGATTGGGCGATCATCTGGGCCGGGACCTCGAGTTGCGGGTCTCCGCACGCTCCCGTGATCTGGTTGCCGAGCACGGACTGTTCGGCCTCGTCAATCGACAGGTTCCACCGGTATTTGACCGCAACCCAATCAACCACGTACTGGCACGCAACACCAGGCAGGGGCGGCATCCAGTTGCTCGGATCCGAGTCACTCTTAGAGGAATTGACGTTGTCCGTCACGGCGACGAGGCTCGCCGGGTTGCCGAGGTCATTGGCATAATCCTGGCGTTGTTGCGGGGTCCAGTGAGAAGCCCCGGACGCCCAGGCCTCGCCCAGGGGCACGAAATGGTCGATGTCGACGTCGGAAGGGTTGGTCCAGGTGGCGCCGTCATACCAGGAATTCCACTGCCCGCTCACGATCGTGCACCCGGACCCCTTGACGACGGGAACCAGCGACTCCGCGATCAGCACTTCCTGACGGGTGTCACAGCCGTTGCCGTCGGAATCGATCCAGTGCACGAAGAGCGCGCGGTCGTAGCCGGCGGGGGCCGACGGCGCAACCGTCAGTTGCGCCAGGAGAGTGGAGGCCGCGACCGTGCCGGTGCCGGTGAGCGCGCTGCCGTTCGCAGCGGCGGGGGTTGCTGCGTTCGCGGCTGGGGGTGGCGTTGCGGTGAGCAACGCTGCCGCGAGTGCTGGCACAACAAGAAAAGCCAAACGAGTACGCATTTATCCCCCACGCGGGCACGACGCCCGACGTTTTTCAGCCTAGGTGCGCTTGAGGCGCACCGGCACCACCCTTTCGGGGAGATCGGCATCGGGCAAGCAAAAAATACCAAGGCAGCGTGGGGCACGGACGCCGGTGCGCGGGTTCGAAGGCTGTGTCACCGGGTTTCGACCAGAGCTCGGCTGCTCTGCCATCGAGAGGCTCACACACGACCGGACAACTGAGCTTCCGAGTGCGACGCCTCAGCCCACAGCATCGGGCGGTTTTCGTCGCGTTGCTCACTGAGCACCCGCAGGCCGAAGTCGAAGACACTCCGGAACTCCATTTCGATGACACCATCGACCTCCAGAGCGACTCAAAGGCATTCGCCTTGGTCGCCGAAACCGATGACGGCCGGCTTCTCGGCGCGATCGCCATCGACCCCGGCACTACGGTCGTCGAGCTTATGATCACCGTCGGGTCCTCGGAGGTGTGCCAGGCGCTGCTCAATACTCTCGCGCCGGCGCGCGCCACTTGCGGTTTCGCTCAGGTGCACGCCACCGTTCCACCGGAGTTCTCCGAGGGCTTCCGGTCAAGGCTTGGTTGTCCTGCCAGAGAACACCCGCATCGCGTGGATGAGTATCGACCACGCGGAAGATCAGGTACGCGACTATGAACCGATTCCGCGCAGCTCGCTGGCCGCGTTCCTCGTGATCGACCCCAACGTGTACACGTCCTGGTCGTATGACGCCCCTGGCAACCCCGAAGATGACGACTCGCGTCAAGAAAAAATTAGCACCGGCATGAGTGAGTTCACGGCCCGGCTCGAAGCAGAAGCAGCCTCAGGTGGCGTTTCGGAGAGCTGACCTCTGACTGCCCGCGGGCCGCCACGTGCGAGTGGGGTCGTAGCAATAGGGTGCCCTGACTTCGGGTTTGCCGCGGATCATGCGGATTTCCCAGCCCGACGTGTCGATGCTGTGGTGATGAAACCAACACAGCAGCACCCCGTTGGTGATCACGGTTTTGCCCCCGCGATACCAAGGGATCACGTGGTGCACCTCGCACCAGGCTGCCGGCACGGTGCACCCGGGAATGGTGCAGCCGCCATCGCGGGCAGCGATGGCGCGGCGCTGGGCCCGGTTGAAGAAACGATTTTCGGTGCTGAGGCTGAGGACCTCGTTGTGCGACCCGAACCGGATCTCCTGGAACCCGCCGGCGCAGAGCGCCTGCTTCACGGTTGTCAGCGAGACCGGCGCTTCGACGCCGTCGATCCAGCCCACGCCGCGGTCGGCTGTCAGGTCGGCCTGGTTGACGTGGATCATGACGGTGGGGGCCGCGCCGCCCATGCTCGGGGTCCCCGCATCACGGGTGGCGGCCTCAAACACGCCGCGAAGGATGTCGGCACGCTTCTCACCGCCGTTACGGTCGTCGCTGAGGGATGCGGCTTCTGCGCCCGGGATCAGCTGCCAGGCATTCATGCGCGCCTGTTCCTCTTCGGTGGGGAACGCGGGGGCCGCGTGCGCGGAAAGATAGGTATCGAAGATCGCGTTCATAATGCCACGGAGCTCGGCGGTGACGCCACCGCGCAAAGGGTAGAGGCCGTCACGAAAAAGCCCGAACCCCACGGTGCTGCGGGCTTCGGCGACGGGCTCGTTGGGGGCGGTGCCGTCGGGGTCGAGGTGGGCCTGCCACTGCGTGGCGAGCCCGCGCACGAGGTCCGCCGGAAACGCGAACCCCTCGCCCGGGAGCCCGCGGGTTTCGTCGGTGATCGCACCGGTCGCATTGGCAACCAGGGTGCGTTCGACCGCGCCGAGGTCGTCGGGCACCACCCGGGCCGCGACCTTGTCGAGGGCGGTGACGATGTTCTCGGCCGCGTCCACGCCGAGGTCCCCGGCGGTAAGGGCATCGGCTACGGCCGGATAGTAGGGCGGCAGCATGCTCGTGCCGGCCAGGCGCGGGATCAGGTTCTCGCCCAGCCGCACCCGCCGGTTCGCCTCCCGGGCGGAGACGCGGGTCAGGCGGGTGATCAGGTCGACGCCGTTCGTCGCCCCGTTCTTGTACGCGAGGGACTCGTGACCGAGAATGCGGCGGGACCGCACGGAAATGTCGGCGGCGGATGCGACCCTGGCAGCATCGACCCGGCGGCCGAGGTCTTCGACCGTGCCGAGCACCGCCATGGCATCGGCCTCGTTAAGGAGGGAAAAGGACACCGAATCGAGCACGGCCGCGGCCAGGTCACGGGCCTGCTGGAGCTGCTGCACGAAGGGAGATTGTGCAAGGGGAGACACCGCCTGAGTGGAGGCGGTGGGGTGGTGCGGAGTGGGGGCTCCTGCCATGCCTCAATTGTAAATGACTTCGAATGTCAGGTCAAGATTTTTACTCAAGTTTCGATATCAATTACGCCAATGGTCGGGTTCAGAGAATGGCTCGCCGGGTTTCGACAAGCGAGACCACCGGGCCGCTACAGCCCCACGGGCAGCTCCCCCGTCGCCACGAGATACAGCCGCTGCGTGGGCCGCGTCATCGCCACGTACAGCGCCCCGGCCCCACGCGAAGACGCCGCCACGATCCCCGCCGGGTCCACCACGATCACGGCGTCGAACTCCAGCCCCTTCGAATCCTGCGGGGTGAGCACCGCCACGTCCTTGAGCAGTCCCGCAGCCCCGACACCGATACCGACGCCCAAGGAACCGAACTCAGCAGACAGTGAAGCCACAACTTCAGCCAGCGAGGGCTCCAGCACGATCACTGCGACGGTTCCCCCGAGACCTAGGGAACGTTCCCGCCGAACGGCCGAAACGACATCCGTCACCGTCTCAATCGGCCACTCGCTCGCCCGCACCGACCGGGCCGGGGTGATCGGCAGGTCGTGCGCGAGCGCCATCGACTCGGCGGCCGCGGCGATCTGGCTGGGCGTGCGGTAGTTCACGGTGAGCTCCTCGAGCCGCCACCGCGCGGCCTCGAGCGAGGAGCCGAGCAGAGGCTCGAGGGCGTCGCGCCAGTTCGACGCGGCCGCGGCCGACGCCGCCTGCGCGATGTCGCCCACGATCGTGAACGAGCGCAGCGGACCCCGCCGCAGCACCAGCCGCCACTGCATCGGCGACAGTTCCTGCGCCTCGTCGACGACCACGTGCCCGTAGGTCCAGGTGCGGTCGAGGGCGGCACGCTCGGCCGTGGTGGCCCGGTCGCCCAGCTCGGCGAAATTGTCGGCGAGCGCCTTGGCGTTCACCAAGCCCTTCACCTCCATGTTCGAGATCGCCAGCTCGGCGTTCTCCACGTCGCGCTTGCGCTGCTCCTTCTGCTCACGCCGCTGCGCCGCGTCGACCACGTTGTACTCGCCCAGGTGCTCGGCCGCCTCATCGAGCAGCGGCACGTCCGAGATGGTGAACTCGGCATCCCGCGACCGGTGCAGCAGTGCGCGCTGCTCCGGCGTCCAGGTGGGGGTGAGCTGCGCCAGCCACTGCGGGCGCGCATAGAGGTCTCGCACCAGCTTCTCGGGGGTGAGTGGCAGCCAGGCGGTGTTCAGCGCCACCCGCACGTCGTCGGCCAGGCGCAGGTCTTCGCGCAACATGGGCAGGTCGGTGTCGTCCATCGACCGGCCCTGCTTCTGCAACTGCGCGAGCCACTCCCGGGACAGCGCGGTGAGCGCGTTCTTGACGAACGTCACCCGGGCCTCGTTGTGCGGCTTGCCGCCGGCCCGCGCTCGGTGAATCGCGGTCTCGATCAGCTGCGGCTTCAGGGTGAGCCGGTCACCGCTGACGACCAGCACCTGCGCCGACGCCGGCACCCGCTGCCGCGAGCGCACTGCGCGCTCGACCAGCCGGGCCATCGAGGTCTGGCCCTTGATCGCGGCCACGGCCGGGGCATCCTCTCGGGTGGCCTCGATGCCCGGGTAGAGCTGGCCGACGGATGCGAGCACCACCCCGGTCTCCCCCAGCGACGGCAGCACCGCCTCGATGTAGTTCAGGAAGGACTCGGACGGCCCCACGATGAGCACACCCGAGTTCTTCAGCCGATCGCGATGCGTATATAAGAGGTATGCCGCCCGGTGCAGGGCCACGGCCGTCTTGCCGGTGCCGGGCCCGCCCTGCACCACGAGCACACCCTTCAGGTCTGAACGGATGATGCGGTCCTGCTCCGCCTGGATCGTCGCCACGATGTCGCTCATGTGCCCGGTGCGCTGGGCGGTGAGCGCGGCCAGCAGTGCGCCCTCCCCCTGGTGCACGGTTGCCGAATCGCCCTCGAGCAGGGCGGCGTCGAGGATCTCGTCCTCGATGCGCACGATGTCCCGCCCCTTCGAGAGCAGGTGCCGGCGGGCGCGGGCCCCGAGCGGCGTGGCCGCGGTGGCCTGGTAGAACGCGCTGGCCTGCGGCACCCGCCAGTCGAGCAGGATGGGCTGCAGATCTTCGTCGCGCAGCCCCAGCCGGCCGATGTAGCGGTAGACGGAGGCATCCGTCGCGTCGGAGTCGGAGTCGGAGGACGAACCGGAGCCAGAACCGGACCCGGAACCAAGGCCAGAACCGTCGGCGGCCACCTCGAGCCGGCCGAACGCCAACCGGTCGTCAACCTCACGCAGCTGCACAATGCGGTCTTCGTAGAGACGCGCAAAAGTGTCGCGCTCCGAGCGGGACTGATGGTTGCCGCCCACGTCGAGCCGCCGCACCGCCACGAGCTGCTGCTCGGCCTCCCGCTGCAGCGCGTCGAGGCGCGCGTACAGGTTCGCGACATAGTTCTGTTCCCGCTGAAGCTCCAGATCGATCACGCGCTCACCCCTTGAATTCGAGCTTCAAGTTTACAAGGGTCCGAACGGGATGCCCACCAGCCCAGTTATGGGCTGGGCTGGCGGGCATTCAGCTCAGCGGATGTATCCAGCCAACTGCGTCGCGACCGCTTCCGACACCGAGGCGGTACCGCCCAGAACGACGATCTTCGCCGGCTGCAACCGGTCCAGCTCCGCCGCAATCGATGCAGGAACACTGTCCGCGGTCACCAGCAGCACCGGCGCCTTGTTCTTGCCGGCCACAGGAGCCCCCGACAGGGCGTCCGGGAACTTTAGCCCGTTGGCGATGTAGACCACCGGCACCACCGCGGTGAAGTTGGCCTTCGAGATCGCCGCCGACGCATCGAACCGATCCGCCCCAGCCAAGCGTTCCACGGGCACGTTCACCGGGGCGTATTGCTGCAACAACGTCTGCACCGCCGCGCTCACCGACGCCGTGCCGCCGAGCACCACGATCTTGCCCGGCTTCAACCGCGCCAACTCAGTCGCAATCGTGGCCGGAATACCGTCCGACGTCACCAACAACACCGGGGAATTATTCTTGCCCGCCACCGGGGCGCCCGAGAGTGCATCCGGGAACTTCAACCCATTGGCGACATACGCCACGGCGACACCCGGATCAAAACTCGCCTTCGAGATCGCCGCCGACGCATCGAACCGATCCGCACCCGCCAAACGCTCCACCGGAACATTCACCGGAGCATATTGCTGCAACGACTTCTGCACCGCGGTGTTCACCGACGCCGTGCCACCCAGAATCACGATCTTGCCCGGCTTCAACCGCTCCAACTCCGTCGCAATCGATGCAGGAACGCCATCCGCGGTGACCAGCAACACCGGGGCATTGTTCTTGCCGGCGACAGGGGCACCCGACAAAGCATCCGGGAACTTCAACCCGTTGGCGATGTAGGCCACCGACACACCGGGTGCGAAGTTCGCTGCCGAAATCCCCGCCGAGGCGTCGAACCGGTCAGCGCCCGCCAATCGCGCCACACCGGGCGTCACGACAAAGTTCGCCGAGGCATGGTAGCTCCCGGTCTTGTCGGGGCCATCGCACCCTGAACCTTTATTCGGGCTGCTCATGAATACCGAGTAGGCGCCGGCGGCAGGTACGGAGAAGCTGGTCGACTGCGAACCGTTGGTATCGATCCGCTGCCAGCCTGTTCCTGTCAGGTCGAGCCCTGCAGATCCCTCGGGATCGACCCCGTCCGGAAGCACCTGCACCAAGATCCAGCCGGCCATGCAGGAGGTCGATATGAGTGCATCGAAATTCACTGTGACGGCATATCCCGCAACAGCAGCGCCGACGTTGCTCGCCGTTACTTCATATCGGCTGTCTGTTCCAGGAGCCAAAACGGCATCTTTCCCTGCCACGACGCCTTGAAATGGAACAGAGAAGTACTGTGCCGCAGCTCGTGAGGTCTGGTCATTCCACCATTCCGAAGCGTGAGAATCCGCCCCGAAATGCAGAGTGGTGGCGGCGGCACCGACTCCGGAGATTGTGAAATCACCATTGCTATTCGCGGCGGCACCCCCGATATAATCGCCGTCCGAGTTGTACGCACCTACACCCGCGCGGGTGAGGTTCAGGCTGGGCGAGCCCTGCCCTTTGATATTTCCGCTGACAGAGGCGCCACGGTTGAGTACTGCATCTTTCCCGGTAGCCATTTGACCAGCAGCGACAGGGAAGTAAACAGCCGTTGCACGTAAAGGCGAATTACCCCACGATTCCGTAGCGTAATTCGAGACTCCGTAGGACAGGAACGTGAGCGTGTAGGAATTCGCGCTCAACCCGGGTACCGAGTAGTTGCCATTTGCGTCCGTGGTCGTGTTGGAAACCTGTTCCCCGTCGGCAGCATAGACGAGGACGTTCAGACCCTGCAGGTTCATGTTCGGAGTGCCTTCCCCCTTCACGTTTCCGCTGATCGATGCAGCAGGCGTCAGGACGGCATTCTTCCCCGTCACAACCTGTCCGGTGGTGACACCGAAGTAGACGGCGGATGTTCGTGTCGGCTCAGCACCCCACCACTGCGCCGCATAGGCGATTGTGGACGAGACGAAGCTGAACTCGAGCGTGTAGGAACCAGCCGGAAGATTGGCGACCAGATAGTTGCCGCTCGCATCTGTCTGCGCGGAGCCTTCCCATTCTCCGATAGGTGTTCGCACAGAAACGGACGCACCCTCCAGGTTCACGTTCGGAGACCCTTGCCCTTTGACGTTGCCGCTGATCGATGCAGTCCCGGTAGCCGCAACAGCCGGCACCGCCTCGCCGCCGACAACCGCACCGGCCCCGACCAGGCCACACAGCAGCGCCACAACGGCGACCCACGTCACGCCGGGCCGCCGCCACCTCCGCCCGCTCTGCCCAGCATCCGAAACACTTGAATTCATGACGCGAGAAGCCGACACGGGTTTCCTCCCCCAGTGGTGCGATCACAGCGTTCCCAAGAGGGAGCCCAATACGTCCAACGTATCGGCGGCCCCGCACAGAGGTGAACCCCCAATCCGGGCCCCCGACCAGCTCAGCGGATGTACGCAGCCAACTGTTTCTCAACGGCTTCTGACACCGAGGCGGTACCGCCCAGAACGACGATCTTCGCCGGCTTCAACCGCTTCAATTCGGCCACAATCGACGCAGGAATTCCGTCCGCAGTGACCAGAAGCACCGGTGCCTTGTTCTTGCCCGCCACCGGAGCACCCGACAGGGCATCCGGGAACTTCAACCCATTGGCGACGTAGACCACCGGCACCACCGCGGTGAAGTTGGCCTTCGAGATCGCCGCTGACGCATCGAACCGGTCCGCCCCAGCCAAGCGTTCCACGGGCACGTTCACCGGAGCGAACGCCTGCAACGACTTCTGCACCTGGGCGCTCACCGACGCCGTGCCGCCGAGCACCACGATCTTCTTCGGCTTCAACCGCTTCAATTCGGCCGTAATCGACGCAGGAATGCTGTCCGCTGTCACCAACAACACCGGGGAATTATTCTTGCCTGCCACGGGGGCGCCCGAGAGTGCATCCGGGAACTTCAACCCATTGGCGATGTAGGCCACCGGCACTCCCTCGCTGAAGTTCTTCGCCGAGATCGCCGCCGACGCATCGAACCGGTCCGCGCCCGCCAAACGCTCCACCGGAGCGAACGCCTGCAACGACTTTTGTACCGCGGCGTTCACCGACGCCGTGCCACCCAGGATCACGATCTTCTTCGGCTTTAACCGCTTCAATTCCGTCGCAATCGTGGCCGGAATACCATCCGCGGTCACCAACAGCACCGGGGCATTGTTCTTGCCCGCGACAGGCGCCCCCGACAGGGCATCCGGGAACTTCAACCCGTTCGCGATGTACGCCACCGACACACCGGGGTTGAAGCTCGCCTCTGAGATCGACGCCGACGCAGCGAACCGGTCCGCGCCCGAAAGGCGAAGCACCGCAGGGATTGGAACCTTCGGAACCACCGGGACCGGCAACACGGGAGTCACCGCGTTGCTGGGTGCCGATGCTGCGGAGGCACCGACCGAGTTGTCGGCCGTCACGCTGAACCGGTAGCTGGTGCCGTTGGTCAGACCCGTGAGCGTGGCGGTGAGCGCACCACCGGTGGTGACCGTGGCCCCGCCGGGAGTCGCGGTGACGGTATAGCTGGTCACGGGTGTTCCGTCGTTTGCCGGCGCAATCCAGGAGACCACGGCTGACGCATCACCGGCAACCGCAGTGACGTTTATCGCCGCCGCAGGCACCGTGGGCACCGCGGGCGGGCTCACTGTGAACGTGTGTGGGAATCCGGTCAGCGGGTCGCTGCTCCCTGCGTTGCCCGCCATGTCGGTCAGCGGTCGCAGCGCGACTTCCCAGGCGCCGGGCGTGAGGTAGTCGGTCTGAAGCTCAACCGTGTGCTGGTAGATCCCGTTCTGCGGGGTTCCCGAGCTGAGCGACATCCTGGAATTCGAGGCCAGGATACTTGTCCATCCGTTTCCCCCGTCCTGGCGCAGGTCGAAGACCGGCGTAACCAGGCCGGACACGTCATCCGTTACACGGGCGGTCACGGTGATTTTCTTCAGGCCGGTACCGGCTGTCACCATCTTGGGGGTGAAGTCGAACGCCATCAGCTGAGGAGCCTGCGTATCGACGGCCAAGGCAGGTGCCGGCACCCGGGACAGGGCGACCTTGACCGTGGCGACGCCACCGGCAATATTCAGTACGGTGACCGTTACGCCGCCAGAAGGCAGTGTTAAGCGTTCACCGGTCTTCAGATACTGCCGACGACCCGTGACCGTAGCCGGGTCAAAGGTCTGCAGAACCGTCGATGCTCGATCATGGATGGCTAACACTCTCACCCCAATGCCGATCGGGCTTGCCCTGTCCAACTGAGTAGCATATCTGGCGGCGGCATCGAATCCGTCCCCACCACGGAACTCAACGAAATAGACCCGGTTCGTTTGCGGATCTGTAACTCTCAGATTGCGTCTACCCGACGTTTGCCCCGTGGAGGACAGCACTGACGTGGTTTCGCCGGCAGAAACACCCGTTGGCAGAGTCACCGCCAGCTCCTCACCGCTGGCCAGGGCGTTAAGGCGATACTTGTTGGTCGCGTTGAGAGCTGTCGGGGCGCTAACCGAGTCAAAGATGCTGGCGCTAGACCCCATAATGTCGTAGGCGTCTCCGTAGTCATGGTCGGTGCAGTCTTCGGTCAGTTGGAGTTCGGCGAGCCGGGAATCAGCGCAATAGTGCTCTTTCGAGTGGAAAAGCCCGAGATTGTGTCCGAATTCGTGTGCCATCACATCGACGCCGGCAGACCGAATCCAAATCTCGCCACCGTTCGCTGTACTTACCGAGGCAGAGGGGCCGCCCACCGTTCCCATGCCCGAAGCCTGTGCTGGGCAGTCAGAGGGCACGAACACCACCAAATGCTGCGACTTCACGTTGAGGTAGTCCCAATCCCCTTTGCCGAATTCAGCTGAGGCTTCGTCCCACAGCCCCGAATAGTCAGCGCAGTCGAGCTCGCTGCTATAACGGAGGATCTTCGGGCTCACCGTGACTGAGGCAACTTGGCCGTTGGTCTGCGACTTCCAGTACTTTCCCGTCTGCTCCATCAGCGAGCGAATGCCCGCATCGTCGAGCACCATAGAGGAACCCCATTCGTCCCATCCCGCCAACGGAACAACGGAACCCTTCCAACCGGCCGGGGTCACTACCGCGACGTCGACGGTGTGGACCGACTGCGCAAGCGGGGCGATAGAGAACGGGAGTGCACCATCGGGTTCCGGCGCTTCCGAAGCAGCCGGCAACCCCAGGTCTTCGGGCATGACCATGTCATTCTCGAACGACACCGAGGCCGGGACCTCCGCACCGAAAACCGGCTCATCACCGAGGCCGAACGCCGCGCCACCGGGAGTGAGTGTGACCCCCAGCGCAACTGTAACCAGTATTGCGGCATGCTGCCGCGCCCATCGCAAACGCCCCATGAAAATCCCCCATTGCCAGCACTTTGTGGGCGTCGCCCGATGTAAGTAGACCACAAACCGGCCTGGTCAGAAGTGACCCGATTAAGGTGCCACCCGAACGAGGGCAGGCGGACTTGAGGATCCGTTAGATACTCTGTGCAACCGGCCATTACGATGAGAGAGCCGGGACGGGGCAGCATCTGCTGGTCTCACTTTCTAGGGACGCAGATGGAAATCCACGCAGGCCTCGACACACCCTCCCGCCCCCGTCGCCGCATCCGTCTACGCAGAGCCGTGACCGCCCTGCTGACAGCCTTATCCCTGGCTGCCTCAGCCCTCGTCTTCGCCCCCGCCGCCTACGCGGGCACCGACGACTACCCGGCCCAGTGGCGCAACATCCCCATCGACACCGTGTTCGACACCTGGCGCATGTACAACCGCGAGTGCACGTCGTTCGTGGCCTTCCGCCTCAGCTCGCGAAACGGCTTCGAGATGCCCTTCTACAACGACGCCAGCGGGTGGGGCGCCGACGCCCGGGCCCGCGGCTACACCGTCGACACCAATCCTACGGTGGGTGCCGTGGCCTGGTGGTCCTACGGCCACCTGGCCTGGGTGGAGGCCGTGAACAAAGACGGCACCATCGTCACTGAGGAGTACAACTGGCGCGTCGACGGCGTGCCCGACGGTGCCTATCACCGACGCACGATCGCGGCCACCGCCCCCACCGGCTACATCCACTTCAAAGACGCAGGCTCGCCGCTCTCTGAGGGTGTCTTCGTGCTCCACGGCGGCCACGTCTACCGCATCGTCGGCGGCGCCCCCGTCTACGTCTCCGACTGGGCCGTCTTCGGCGGACCCCAGCCGCTGATCACCCTCTCCGACGGCCAGTGGGCCAAACTGCCGCAGCACCCCGCCGACGGCACCTTCGTGCTCTCCAAGCCCAGCGGCGAGGTCTACCGTATCGCGGGCGGCGCACCGATCTACGTGTCGACCTGGGCGACCCACGGCGGCCAGCAACCCACCGTGGCGATCGGCGGCGACACCATCCGCAACGCCGGGGCACCGGATGCCGCGGGCCGGTGGAGCCACCTGCGCCGCTATCCCGCAGACGGCACCTTCATCACCGCCAAGCCCAGCGGCCAGGTCTACCGGGTGAACGGTGGAGCCCCGAGCCCGGTGACGGACTGGGCCAGCGTCGGCGGCGTTCAATCGTCGGTCACCATCGGCGACGACGACATCCAGCAGGCCGGCACGGTGGACCCGGCCAGCCGGTGGAGCCACCTGCGCGCCCGTTTGTCGGGGAGCGATCGGTTCGCGGCGTCGGCGGCCATCTCCGCGGCGAACTTCGGCCCGGGAGCCCCGGTGGTGTACATCGCCAGCGGCACCAATTTCCCGGATGCCCTCTCGGGCGCCCCGGTCGCGGCCAAAAACGGCGCCCCCGTGCTGCTCGTGCAGCCCGACGGCATCCCCGCCGTCATCCAGGCCGAGCTGTCGCGACTGAAACCCGCGCGCATCGTCGTTCTGGGCGGGGAGAGCTCGGTGGGCGCCGTCGTGGCCGAGCAGCTGTCCACGTTCACCTCCTCGAGGGACGTGACCCGGCTCTTTGGCCCGGATCGCTTCGCCGCCTCGGCCGCCATCTCAGCCGCCAGCTTCGCCCCGGGCGTGCCCGTGGTCTACGTGGCCAGTGGCCTCAGCTTTCCCGACGCACTCTCCGGAGCCCCGGTCGCCGCCCAAGCCGGCGCCCCCGTGCTGCTCGTGCGGCCAGACGCCATTCCGACCGAGATCCAGGCCGAACTGACCCGCCTGCGCCCGTCGCGCATCGTGCTGTTGGGTGGAGAGACATCCGTGGACCCGAACGTCGCCGCCCAGCTCGCGCTGCTTGCCCCCGGCGGGGCGACCCGACTGCACGGGCCGGACCGATTCGCCGCCTCCGCCGCGATCTCAGCCGCCACGTTCGCCCCCGGCATCCCGGTGGTCTACCTCGCCAACGGCTACACCTTCCCGGACGCCCTCTCCGGCGCCCCGGTTGCAGCCAAGAACGGCGCCCCCGTGCTGCTCGTGCAAGCCGACAGCATCCCCGCCGTCATCCAGGCCGAACTCGACCGGCTACGCCCCACCCGCATCATCGTGCTCGGCGGCGAGAACTCCGTGAGCAGCGCCATGCTGCCCTAACCGGCCCGTCAAAGCCCCGCACGAACCACAGCCCGCGGCCCCAAGGGAATCACCAACACATCCAAAACTGGGTTCAGTTTGCCGAGTGCAGCCCGAAATGGGGGTCGAAAGGCCGCACAAACGGCGGCTAGACACAGGGTGCCGCCCGAGCGGCCAAACCAGAAAGCCTGACCTCATGCGAGCAGCCCACCTCCTGGCCACAATCCATCGGGCTGCGTCATTCGGGGTGATTATCGTTACCTCCGTAGTAATCGTGGTCGGCTCGACTGGCCTTCCATCCGCTGAAGCCTCCGAGCCCAGAACTTTGGCGCTACCCGCCGAAGTCGCCGCAGCGACTACAACCGAACCGGTGTCACGACTAGAGGGGGGCCTCTAGGCTTGCAGAGCGCGGGGGTGTTTTGCGCAGGGACATGGCGCGCCGCCGAGAGGTAGCGCCCACAACATCTTGGGGGGCAGCATGCTGCGCAGATTGAATCGTCATGGGGGCACGGCACTCGCTGGAGCCGCCCTGGTTGCCGGCGTTCTGATGGTGAGCGGATGCGCCGACGACTCCGAGGCACAGGGCGTCACCCCGAAACGGGCCGAGGAAACCACGACCACCAGCATGGTCGACGCGGCCATCGCCGCCATTGAGCCCTCCCTGATCGACCACGTCGACCTGGTGAACGCGTCAGTGGGCTGCTTGGGCGCGGACGGCAGCCCGCAGGCCTCGGTGCACGCCTGGCAGAACATGCGCTATGTCTGGCTCATCAGCGGATCCGAGCCGCTGGACGTAGCCGACGCACTGGTGCAGACGAACGAAAAGGCCGGCTGGACCACGCCTGTGATGGGGAATGAGACGGGCGAGAAGCCCGGCGGCGTAGCGAGAACAGTGGTTCTGGTTCCGGCGGGTGACACCGGTAATGCGCCCGCGCTGAGAATCTCGATCGGGTCGAACCCGGCGCTCCCGCCCGTGCTCTACCTCAGCTCGACCAGCCCCTGCTTCGACGGCACGACTTAGGGCCTGTTACCCTTTGAGCCGGATCGTGATGGGCTCAGGTACGCCGATACGGTCTGGTGACACTGCTCGATTTATCGAAGGACCATTGGTGCCCGAAACACGTAGACACGGGCGCATCGAAGGCCTCGACCTCATTCGCGGCCTCGCCATCGGGCTGGTCCTGCTGCGCCACGCGTGGCCGTCCACGTTCGGCGGCGGCGGCATCGTGGGTGTCGTCATGTTCTTCGCCCTCAGCGGCTACCTGATCACCGGGCTGCTCCTCTCCGACATCGGTCGCTTCGGTCGGGTGCGATACGGCCGCTTCTACCGCAATCGCGCACTACGACTGGTTCCCGCGCTGGTGCTCATGTTGGGTGTTCTGGCCGTGGTCACGCTGATTCTTGACCCCTGGGGCGATAGGGCCGGCCTTGGCCGTGCCCTGCTCATCGGCATCACCTACACCGGCAACCTGCCGATCCCGCTGGGCAGTTCGGGCATCAGCCACCTGTGGACGCTGGCCACCGAGGAACAGTTCTACCTCGTCTGGCCGATCCTGCTGGCCATCGGGGTGCGGTTCCGTCGCATGCGCTGGGTGCTGGCGGGATCGGTGCTCGCCATCGCCACCGTCATGATCGCGTCGATGCTGATGACAGCCCCGGACATTACGCGCATCTACACGCTGCCCAGCTCCTGGGCGATCGCGATGGTGATCGGCGCCGCCGCCTACGTGGGTCAGGATGCTCTGGGCCGGCTCCTCCCCAAATCCGGCATTCCGCGGGCTGCGCTCTCACTCCTCAGCCTGGGCATTCTGATGGTGATCACGTTCTCCCCTATCGCCAAGAACTCGCACCTCACCTACCTGGCCATCAGCCCGCTGGTGGCTCTCCTGACAGCGGTGCTGATCTTCCACCTGCGGGAGTGGAAGAGTCTCCCGGCGCGGTGGCTGAGGCCCGCACTGGCTCTCGGCACCATCTCGTATGCGGCGTACCTGTGGAACTACCCGGTGGTGCTGTGGCTGAGTGCCACACCGGCCATCCCGCACGGCCCTCTGCTCTCCCTGCCGATCACCCTGCTCGCGGCAACGATCAGCTGGTGGCTGGTGGAGCGCCCGTTCCTCGCCTGGAAGTCCAGGCTGGACGCCCAACCTTCCGTGCCCGCGCAGAGTGCTCCGGCACGACTGAAGCAGTCCTGAAACGGGAGTGGTCGACTCGCGCCGTCGTCGCCCATCTCCGCCACGAAATCCGTCCCGGGCCCCGGCCGCCGAATTCTGCGTTCATTTGGGGGGGGGGGGGGGCACCGCTCCTAGGGGCACCGCCACTGGGGGCACAAGTTCGCCTCGTGCGCCGCTCAGCGCCGCTCAGCGCTGCATAAGCTCTCAACGTGACCACGCCATTGGAGTGCCCCGGATGTCGCCATTCCGCAACCTCGGTCGGCGCCAGGTTCACCCTCACCAGCTTACTGCGACGGCCCCGGCCCACCGAGTGCCGCCAGCCGTTGGTACTTCTGGACGAGTTCGGACCATTCGACCAGGAATGCGGATGTTGGGATGCCTTCCACACACTCGCACAAGGCCGCCGCTCCACCACGCGAAACCCCTGCATACGCCAAGAGCCCGCCAGTGCACGCCCACCCCCTTTTTGGGGACGCAGGATCGTATTCCACACGATCACACCCGCCATAAGCTAAAACGTGACTAGGATCCGCCCCGAGCAGATGGGGCACAAAGCTCTGCTCCGACGTGGGCGCAGTCACAAGCGGCTTCAATACGCGTTTCTCTTCGTCGCGGCCGCCGCCGCGGGAATCACCGGTTTTGCCGCTATCACCATGACGCTCTAGCGACACAGGCTTCAGATGACTACGTCGGCAGCCTGGGGGGCGGCCATCGCCGCCGGATCGTTGGCCTTAGCGCTCTCGATCGGCTCTCCGGCGATCATGGCCTGGGCCGAAGAACCGCCCTCAACGGCGACCAACGAAGAGCCGGTCGTAACGTCGGATGATTCGACCGTTCCAGTACCGGAGACCCCGCCCGAAACGTCCACCCCGGTCAACCCGAGCCCGGTTGACACGCCGGCCACTGACACACCCGAACCGGAGGTCAGCCAAGCGCCGACGGAACCGGCACCCGCCGACCTGACCGTTGCACCCGAAGCCGTTGCTCCCGCGCCTGTGACCCAGGAGAGCCCGACCACGACCTCGAATGAAGAGCCGGCGGGGAGCCGCTCGCAGTACAGCAGATCGAATTACAGCAGCTCGCGGTCCAGCGATCGAGACTCGGACGAGAAAACAGCTGTGGATGCCTCAGACCTGAGCGTGCTCGGCATCACGACGACCACGCCAACTGCGCCTCTTCAACTGCAGCTGCAACCTGAAACCGCAGCCACCTCGGAGGCCACCGCGACCCCCACCCCGTCCGAGGTGCTCGACTCGGCGGACTCCGCCAGTTCCGTGGCCTCAAGCCTGTCTCCGCTCGCCGTCATTGTTCTGGTGAGCAGCCTGAGCCTGATCGTGCTGCTTGGCGTTGGAAACTTTTTCTATCGCACTCGCTTCGCCAATCGCCAGCAGCCGCGGTCTTTCCCCCGCCGCTGAGGCGCAGACTTACAGGGCGGCAGGAACGTCTACCGTGTTGCCAGCGAATCGGTGAGCCGCTCAGTTATCCGTGCACCCGCTTGTCTACTTCGCGGTACTGCAGCCGGGGGCGTCGACCGTGACCGCGGTCGGGTTCAGCATCGGCGTCGTGCGCAGTTCCGGTGCCGCGTAGGTGCCGGCGGGGCCAATGAAGACGGCCGTGACCGCGCTGGTCTGACCGGGGGTCAGCATGACCGAGAACCGTGCCACGGGCCGGCCGAGGTCGTCGGTGGTGGTCTCCAGACCGGCCCCGTCGACGGCGTCGATCGACGACGACACGAAGGTCGTGCCGGGAGGCCCATAGACGAAGACCTCGGTGCGGAACTGTTTGACGCCCCACGCGCCGCTGGCCACGTAGCTCGGAAGCACCGCCGCAAGTTCCGGCGTGAGGGTGGAGTGCAGCTTGGCCGTCGTGGTGAAGGTCGGGGTCGCCGCGGTGCAGACATCCGTACTGAGCGTCGCGCCGGTTTCGAGGTAGAAGTCCATCTTCGATGCCGACATATCCCGGAAGAATACCCCCGTGGTGGTCGACTCATCGTTGGTTGTGGGCAGGATGCCGGCGATGGGGGTGCCTTCGAGAATCTTCTGCTCCTCGGGGTGGGCGCTCCACGCCATGATGCGGTGCTCGCTGACACCTTGGGTGACGGCTTTCAACATGGTCTGCGGTTCGGCCTGCGAGTTCGTCACGGCGTCGAACATGGTTTTAGCGGCCTCGGCGAAGAAAGCGTCGGTCTGGTCAGGCCCATCCCGGCCCTGGTAACGGAAGTAGATTTCGTTCAGCAGCAGGGCCACGGCGTTGTCCTTCGAGAGCACATCACCGGTACTCATCGTGACCGGGCCAGTAGCGCCCAGCATGTGCGCCAGAGCGACGGGGTCGATCGAGATTACTCCGTCGACGGTTCCGCCGACGTCCCGTTGCCAGAACGCCTGCGCGATCTCGGCTGCGGTGGGGAAGTCGGGCCGGCTGGTCGCGAGGTTCAGTCTGGTGTACATCAGCGAGGTGAACAGCGAAGAGACTTTGGCGTCTTCTCCAATCGCCGGACTCACGGCGTCTTTCAGGAAGGTTTGGCTAGACGCCTGGCGGCCGATGCTGATCTTGCCGTCGAGCACGGTGACCTCGGTCAGGGCGGCGGCAGTGCCACCGAGCGCGGTTGTCTCAGCTAGGTTTTGGAAAACGAGAATGTAGGTACGTGGCCCCGAGGCTCCGAGCATGTCGGGTGCCACCGAGGTGAACGAGTTCACGTCCCTCACGCTAGTCGCCGCGCCGTCGAGCATGGTCGAGAGCTTGGTGCCGGCCGCGCTGATCTGCTCGATGGTGCCGTCGAGTTCAATATCGGCAACAGCTACCGCCGCCGAATCGAGCGCGGTGCTCGCCGTGGCGAGGGCTGTGTTCAGCTCCACGATCGGCCCGAGGTTAATCTTTCCGTCAACGGGCTTCAGCGACGCGGCACTCAGGCCTGACGCCACTGAGGCGATCGGCGCGACCGCATCCTGCGCCACTACGTCGATGGCCTCTGCCATCCGGCGCACGGCCGTGAAGTTGGTGCCGATGAATGGAACGATTTCCGCAGTCCGCCAGAGCGGGTCATGAGTCTGATCGACAGCCTTGCTCGTGGCGACGGAGAGTTTCGTAGCTGTGTCACCGACAGCCGCGAAGTCCATGGCCGTGGCCTGGGTCTTCAGGGCACCCACGAGGGTCTGCGCCTTTTCGAGCTCTGCTTTGGCAGTCAGCGCCCGGGACCCGGCCCATCCCCCGGCGGCACCGAGCAGAACGACGAGTCCGATGAGCACAGCGAGAGTGATCAGAACCCGGCGGTGACGGCTCTTTACCCCCCGAGGTCGGGCGTGAGCGGCGGCGCGGTCGTCGGTTGAATCAGTCACCTACGTACGCTAACCCATGCCGGCCATTCGCCCCGTATCTGCCAACGCGCGCAAAAACTCTGGGGCGACCGCACTGGTTGCACGCGAGTTATACCTACCAGCGCAGTTGCCGGGCTGCGATTTCGTCGCACTTGTCCGAACACCAGTACTTGCGGCTCGGGTCGCAGATCGGCCGCGAACATTGAAGACAGCGGTTGGTCCTGTTGAGACGCCATTGAAGGAAGGAAAAGCGTAACGAAATCGTAGGCATCGGGTTGCCTCCTCGGCCCCGCCCGGGTCAGCGGTGCCGCCACCATAGACCCGCCGCGGCTAAGGAGGAAGACCTGCACCGAACAGGCCCGTGGCCCGTCAACCCGCCGGCTGCAACTCCGGCTGGACCGCATCTAGAGTGCCCGTCTGAAACCCCTTCTGCACAGCCTTCAACTTGTCTTGATCGATAACGACGATCGACTGTCCATCCGGTGAGGTGCCAGTGCCCGTCGTCGGCAGAGTGAAGAACGTCACGTCGCCCACGCGCACGTCGCGAAGTTCCACGGCCAAACCGGCCACGTACGCCGAGTCCAACCCGTCGTCGACGGCAAGATAGGGAGCAATCGCCCCGACCAGGCCGCTAATCTTGGCCGGATTTGTGAGGGTTTCCGCTGTCAGCGACTTGCCGAGAACGGCCTTGATGAATGCCTGCTGGTTGCGTGCGCGCTGAAAGTCGCCGTCAGAGAATGCGTAGCGTTCCCGCACGAAGGCCAGGGCCTCCGTACCGTTCAAGAGGTGGGTTCCCTCGGCGAAGTAACGCCCCTTCAGATGGGACGAGTCGAATCCGATCGGATTGTCGATGTCGACGCCGCCCAGTGCATCTGTGATGCCCTTGAAACCGGTGAAGTCGACAATGGCTACATGGTCGATGCGCGCACCCAGCAGACCTTCAACGGTCTGCACAGCCAGTGGCACTCCACCATAAGACATGGCGGCGTTGATCTTGGCCTTGCCACGGCCCGGAATCTCGAGCCAGCTGTCACGCATAACCGACATGACGAAGATGTTCTCGCGGTCCGCCGGCACGTGCACCACCATGATGGTGTCCGAGCGCTGGCCGGTCAGGTCAGCGATGGACCCGTCGTTGGCACCGCGGGTGTCAGAGCCGAGTAGGAGGATGTTCTGCCCGCTCGTGCTCTGCCCGCTCGACGCATCAACAGGTGGCACCGTCGGGCGCGACGTCTCGTCGGGAAAGACATCCGGAATCTTCACTGTCTGGGTGTCAAACGTGTTGCTCAGGCTCCACGCATAGACACCCACAGCGCCGACAACGAGAAGAAACACTGCCACGATAGCGATGACAACAATCCGTAGCCCTCGGCGTTTCGGCTTCGTCACCGAGGAATGAGATAGGCCAGCCATTACGGCCGTCCGAGTCCCAGGTATGTCCAGCCCGCAGCGCGCCAAGCGGCAGCGTCGAGAGTGTTTCGGCCGTCGATGATGATGGGCACACGCACGAGTGTGGCCGCCGAGACCGGGTCGATCTGCTTGAACTCGGCCCACTCGGTGACCAGCACTACCGCGTCCGCGTTACGCAAGGTCTCCTCGATGCTGGTCGAGTAGGTGAGTTGCGGATGCCGCAACCGCGAGTTCTCAATTCCCTGCGGGTCCGTTGCCACCACATCGGCGCCGAGACCCCGCAGTTGCACGGCCACGTCCAGGGCTGGCGAGTCGCGCACGTCATCGGAGTGCGGCTTGAAGCTCAGCCCCAGCACGGCCACCTTGGCGGTGTAAACGGGCTTGTCCAGAGCCTGCAGGGTCATGGCAACGACCCGCTGCCGCTGCCGCAGGTTGATCGCGTCGACCTCCTTCAAAAAGGCGACCGAGTCTCCCCGCCCTAGTTCTTCGGCTCGAGCGGTGAACGCTCGGATGTCCTTGGGCAGGCAGCCGCCACCGAACCCGACGCCGGCGTTGAGGAACTTGCGGCCAATGCGCACGTCGAAGCCAATGGCGTCGGCGAGCTCGGTGATGTTCGCCCCAGAGGCATCGGCAATCTCCGACATAGCGTTGATGAAGCTGATCTTGGTGGCAAGAAACGCATTCGCCGAGACCTTCACAAGCTCGGCGGTGGCGTAGTCGGTGACGATCAGGGGCGTTTGCGCGGCCATAGCCGAGGCATAGACCTCGTTCAGCAAGGCCGTCGCCTGCTCGCCAGCCTCGCCGGGCGCAACGCCGTAGACCAGCCGGTCGGGGCGAATGGTGTCTTTCACGGCGAAGCCCTCGCGCAGAAACTCGGGGTTCCAGGCGAGGGTCGCGCCGCTGCCGGAAGCCTCGATCACGGCGGCAAGGCGAGCCGCGGTGCCAACCGGCACCGTGCTCTTGCCCACAACCAGGTCTCCGGCGGCGAGGTGAGGCAGCAGCGACTGTATGGCAGCGTCAACGTAGGTGAGATCGGCAGCGTGGCTGCCGGCCTTCTGAGGGGTGCCGACGCCGATGAAGTGCACCTCAGCGCCGGCGGCCTCGGCGATGTCGGTGCTGAAGCGCAGCCGGCCCGAGGCCATGGCCGACGTCAGGATCTCAGGTAAGCCCGGCTCGTAGAACGGCGGTTTCCCCGCGGCGAGCTGCTCGATCTTGTGGGCGTCGATATCGATGCCCACCACGTCGTGCCCGAGTTCGGCCATTGCCGAAGCATGCACCGCCCCAAGGTAGCCACAGCCGATAACTGAAATCTTCATGCGTTGTCTTCCATAAGGTTCAGCCTATTTGCGACTGCGCGACCGATTGGACCAATGTCGCCATCGCTCGCACCCACAACGGTTGGCCGACACCCCTGCTACTGCCTGATTGAGTTCGCGTGGTCGTGATACCACTCCACGGTTGAGCGCAGCCCGTCTTCAAGGCCAATCTGCGCCGTCCAGCCTGCCTGGGCGAGCTTGGACACGTCGAGCAGCTTCTGCGGGGTGCCATCTGGCTTCGTGGTGTCCCACTCTGTCTCACCGGTGAACCCGACCACCCGGGCCACGGTCTCCGCGATCTCACGGATCGTGACGTCACTCCCGGTGCCCACGTTGACCTGCTCCGGCCCGTCGTAATTCTCCAGCAGGTGCAGGCAAGCCGCCGCCATATCGTCAACGTGCAGGAACTCACGTCGCGGAGTGCCAGTACCCCAGTTGGTCACACTCGGCGCACCCGACTTCGCGGCCTCGTCGTACCGGCGGATGAGCGCCGGCAGCACATGCGAACCCGTGGGCGAAAAGTTATCTCCGGGGCCGTAGAGGTTCGTCGGCATCGCTGCGATCCAGGGAAGTCCGTACTGGCGTCGCACAGCCTGAATCTGGAGGATACCCGCAATCTTCGCGATCGCATACGCGTCATTCGTGGGCTCGAGATGCCCAGTCAGGAGAGAGTCTTCCCGGATCGGCTGCGGCGCTAGTCTAGGGTAGATGCAGGACGAGCCCAGGAACAGCAACCGCTCCACCCCATACTTCACGGCCGCATCGAGCACGTTGACCTGGATACGCAGGTTGTCGCTGAGGAAATCCACCGGGTAGGTGTTGTTGGCGAGGATGCCACCCACCTTCGCGGCGGCGAGAACGACGTAACGTGGCTTGGTCTCGGCGAAGAATGCGAAGACCGCGTCTCGGTCCTTCAAATCCAGCTCGGCCGATGACCGGCCGACGAGGTCCGTGAACCCTTCAGCCTCGAGGTGACGCCAGATCGCGGAACCCACGAGGCCGCGGTGGCCCGCCACATAGAACCGGGAAGCCCGCTCCAACGCCGCCGGAACGAAGGAATCCTGCTCCCGGTCGCCAGCAGTGGAGGCTGCAACGATAGCCATCGTCAGTTCGCTCCGACGCTGACGGGGGCAGTGCCCCAACTCGCAAGCTTGACCTCATCGATCCACCGGCTGCCGGAATGCCGCAGCGCCGTGATGTCAGCGTCAACCATGATGCGAGCCAGTTCAGCGGTATCGACAGTGGCCTTCCAGCCCAGCTTGGCTTCAGCCTTGGAAGCGTCACCCACGAGCGCATCGACCTCGGTCGGGCGAAGGTACCGCTCGTCGAACCGAACGTGGTCCTCCCAGTTGAGCCCTGCGTGGCTGAACGACGTCTCAACGAATTCGCGCACGGTGAAGTTGCCGCCGGTGGCGAGAACGAAGTCATCGGGCTCATCGACCTGCAGCATGCGCCACATGCCCTCGACATACTCCGCCGCATACCCCCAGTCCCGGATCGAGTCCAGGTTACCGAGATACACGTGGTCCTGCGTGCCGGCCTTGATCGCCGCGACCGCACGGGTGATCTTGCGCGTCACGAACGTCTCGCCGCGGCGCGGGGACTCATGGTTGAAGAGAATGCCATTGACGGCGAACATGCCGTAGGCCTCACGGTAGTTCTTCGTGATCCAGTAGCTGTACACCTTCGCCGCACCATACGGGGAACGCGGGTAAAACGGCGTCTCCTCATTCTGCGGCGGCGGGGTAGCGCCAAACATCTCGGATGAAGACGCCTGGTAGAAGCGTGTCGTAATGCCCGACATCCGCACCGCCTCAAGCAACCGAATGGTGCCCATCCCGGTCGTGTCCCCCGTGTGCTCAGGCTCATCAAACGACACCCGCACATGAGACTGCGCGGCAAGGTTATACACCTCATCCGGCTTGATCTCAGCAAGCAACGTCACCAGACGGCTGCCATCGCTCAAGTCACCGTAATGCAGGAACAACTTGGCCGCCGGGTCATGCGGATCCACATACAGGTGATCAATACGCGACGTGTTGAACGTCGACGCACGACGAATCAGCCCGTGCACCTCATAGCCTTTTGAAAGCAGCAGTTCGGCAAGGTAGGAGCCGTCTTGACCTGTAATACCGGTGATGAATGCGCGCTTTGCCATAGAGTTCCTTTTTCCTTAGCGGGCAGGGATCGACCGCTTGTGCGGTCATCTGCTGCCAAACCCCTGACCAGATAATCATATCGATCGATGGTGGCCGCCTCGCCTGGTTTGACCCGATCGTGACAACTGCCAAGGGCGCCCGAAGTCCAGCCGCAATGATCTGGTGTGATTCAGTGCGGCTGGCACAGACGGCCATCGTTTCGACAATTCGGTACTCGGTACTCGGTATTCGGTATTCGGTATTCGGTATTCGGTATTTGGTATTCGGTTAATTCTTCGAAGCTGGCACCACTGGCTTGTTCAACTCGAGCTTGGCCCGTGGTCGCAAGCTCACTGCGACGAACGCTTGGGGATAAAGCCGTACTGCCTCGCGATTACGACAGCGGGGATTTTCTCCCTGAATATGAAGAGTGCAAACACGACAACGGCAGCTAGGGAAAGTGTCCAGAACCATTCACTTGGATGATCTCCCGACATTGACGCCAGTTTTACTATCGCCCAGATGATCGCGCCGAGCGAGGCTGAGACGCTCGCAGCTAGAAGATAATTTTGAAGCAAACGTGGAACGTTGAGATAGCCACCCCGTCCCGCGAGCCACACTTGCCATGCATGGCGAACTATATTCGTTAGAAAGATCGCAACAATGGCAACGAAGATGTCTTCGTATAAGAATATAAGGGCAGCGGCACCCACTTGGAGCGAGATGAGAATAGCGTCGGTCGACCACACCCAGCGAAAACGGCCCAGAGCTTCGATCCCACTCGCCAACAAAGTTGTGACTATTTGAAGCCCCCCAGCGATGGCCAGCGGGCCGGCCAGCGAAGCAGCTATTTCCCAGCCAGGTCCAAAAACAACCGGCACGAGAGGAGGGATTAGTGCTGCACCACAGGCGCTCAACCCAAAAGCGATCCAGGCCGTGAGAATGAGCATGTCGGTCCAAACTCTTTTCGCGCGATGCGCATCTGCAATGTCATGCCTAAATTCCGGATACGCAGCCTTAATCAGGGCATTTTGAATGTGCTGGAACGGAATGACGGACACGACTTCAGCGCGATTCCAATGGCCTAAAGTCGCCGCACCAACCGCTCTGGTCAAACTGAACTTGGTTATGTTGCCAGTCAAATAGCTCAAGAAGCTGGCAAACATGAGCTTTCCACTAAACCCTATGTCTCCGTGTCCATGTTTAAGCTTCGCGAGACCGAGGAGCTGCCTGTCCGTTGCAAACAACGATCCTCCGAGAATGAGAAGCTGCGCCAAAGCCCCGGAGACAACAAGAGAACTCGCAGATTGCCAAGTCATGACCGCAATTGCGCCCACTGCCATACCCATCACGTTGCTTGCAACGGTGATCAAAGCCAATTGTCTGAATTTGCCTGAACGCGCCATCAAGCCAGTCGAGAGGCCTATAAATGGGCTTACGAATCCAATGATAGAAAGCCATCTGATCGGCTCCAATGCCTCGTCGACACCCCACAACCAAGTCCAAAATGGCGCGCTGAAATAGAGGGCCGATCCTCCGACTCCACCAAGAATCAACGCATAGCTAACCAGAGCGCGCAGTCGATCCCGGTTGAGATCCAGCATCCTCGAAACTGTTTGCCCAAGGCCGCCAGTCGCGAGGAGCGTCACGAGCCCTGTGACAGTTAGCGCGACAGCATAAGCGCCGAATCCAGCAGGAGTTACGAGCCGAGAGGTGACTGCTGCATACGCGAATTGCGTCACTATTGTTGCTATCTGCGCCCCATATATCCAAGCCGCACCTCTTAGGAGCCTCCGGCCGGTACTCAATCTTGTCTCGCGAACTCGGGTCCCTCAAGGACTAAGTCGAGAGGTGTAAGACGAAGGACCAGCCCTTTCCCCTGAACAGAAGGTTCGCAATGTGCCGGCAATCCGAAGTTCCACCGATTTGCACGATCAGAGCTTTCAGGAGCCAGGTGCCACCTAGCTATGGAATTGCTACACCGCATCAGGTGCTGTGCAGGGAGAGAGAATCAGGGTCCCATGCAGCCGAAGCCTTAATCGGATCAACTCGGGTGTTTTTGTAGTTCAGGAATTTAACGATTTGATCATCCTGCCGATAGAGAGCCTGGGAAAAACTCTGGGCTTTTCTGCCCGCCTCGAGTCGTTCAGCCGGCGTTGTCTCCGTGAGGACTCTTTCGATCGAGTCGACAAGACCCTCTTGAGACTTGCCGAAGATTAGAAACTCGTTGGTACTGGGAGGGAACAGTTCGTCGTAACCCGCGTGGTGCGTTGTCGCATGTATCGACCCCGCAGCTAGAGAAATCGGGAGTCGATCTGAGAAGTAACGTGGCTCGGTCGCGAAGTGGTCCCAGTTTGCGCTTATCCAAGCAGATCGAATCGCGTCATGTTGCAGAGCTGAGTCAACAGGGCCCATTGCTCCCGGGCCAGACCAGCCCCTCCCATAGAGTGCGAGTCGGTCCCCGAAACGTTCCTGCAGCTTGGCGATGAACTGAATGCGATCTTTCCAATTGGGAAGGCCCCGAAATCTGGGTATGTTTCGATTCGCGACTACTACGACGTCGAAGTTGCGCTTGCTCTCATCGCTAACACCCACATATCGGGCTCGATCCGGCTCAAATACATGTGGCGCCCAACGCACGTCACGGGCCCCATTGCGCCGGAAGTTGTCAGCGAAGACGCCAGAACCTACGGTGTAGACGACATCTGCGGCGCGGCCAGCTGCCCGAGCCTCGTGAGTCAGTGGATGTAAGTATCGGCTATAGGGATCGGCCTCGTGGTAGATGAGCTCAAATTGACACGTCTGCCGCATGGCTAGGAAATGATCGAGCCTGAGCCCAGTAGCACCCAGGTGCTGCATTAGAACAACATTTGGGCGGAAGTCCCGCACTCGCGCTATAAGGTCCTGTCGATGTCGTTCTGGATCACCACCATTGGAAATACGAAGTTGCAGGCTGAAAATACTAACGTCCTCGATCAAACCCGCCTCAGACAGGTTTGCGAAGGTCCTTCTGAACCCAACCTGCCTCGACAAACCCGATTCGTTTGGAACATACAGAATGCGGAGTCTATCCACGGACAATTTCTGTCTTCTCTCTATCGTGTGGGTTTGCTGCGCCAACGCAGGCCCGCGGATCACCGCATGCGGGCAACACCCCTCAGTGAGGCTACCTGAATTCTCAGCACCCCAACCAAATCGGACCTCCTCTCAACGCGGTTCTAGTGCCACGACCTTTTGATATTCTTGAAGGTACTGACTCGCGATCAACCGCGGGGAATATCGAGCGGTCATGAGTTCTTCAGCCCGAGCAACTCGAGCAGCGGTTCCTGTTGGGTCTTCCAGCGTTTTGGAGATGGCAGCGGCAACGACCTCAGGGTCCATCACGTCAACCAGCAGACCGCCCTCCCCCTCGAAAAGGGTCCACGCGACACTGCCTGAATCTATTCCCGCGACAATAGGAAGGCGAGCATTCATCGCTTCCAGCAGGCAAATCCCGTGAGATTCTTCTCGAGAGGTGTGGCAGAAAACCGTTGCATTCTTAAGTTCTGAAGCAACGCCGAATCGATTCGCTGGCCCAACAAACGTCACACCGAATTCCAAGCCTTTTTTAAGCGCCCAGATCTCCATCTCGCCTCCGCTTTGAAGCCCCGGCCCGACGAGTCTCAGTTCCGCCGCTGGATGCCTTCTGCGTACGAGAGAAAACGCTGCAAGGAGAGTTCTGACGTTCTTCAGGGGGGAAGAACTTGAAACATCGACAATTACGGGATGAGCGGTCGTTCTCGTAGCCGGGAATTCCATCTTGGGAACTGGGTTTGTGATCACTGGTATTTCGCGCCTGTAGAGCATTTGCCGAGTCCATCTCGTAGCAAGAGAGGGACTCACTGCGGTTAGGTTTTCAACAGATGCCCTAACGCGCAACGCCATGAAAGCTCGAATCAGACGATATCCATCCGGCATGTGGCGAAGAACTGTGAAAGGGGCGTCGTGAGCAGTGACGATCAGCGGTTGTGCGCGGGCATCAAGGCAAGCCTGGGCAAATTCGTAGGTCCAATGGGCGTGAAATACATCCGCATCGCATGCCGCAATTTCAAGTGCCAGAGCCTTTTTCTCTTGCCGAAATAAGTCAAGAGCCCTGTCCCTAGAACGCGAGCGATAGGGGACGACAGCGATCGATAAGCGCTCACCATTTACCCTCCAGACAGTACTGGGCGTCACCGAGGCGGTAATCAGGGAAACTTGATGGCCCATATCCAGAAGTTCCCGAACGAGGCTATTGACTGGGGTGCCGCCCATCCCTTGGGGAAAGGACAAGGTGGAGGAATAGGTCCCGAGGTCCGAGGCGAACTCTTCGGGGTTCGACGGGCCGACGACAGCTATGTGCATGTGGCACTCGACATTGACGCTTGGCCCGTCAGCCCAATGGAGTTCCTCGCGGATCTAGGCTTCCGCATATCGCGGGCCGCTCGAAGGGGCCCCGCGCTAGTGATAGGGCGTCTGGCGGGATGGCCGGGCCGCTCATATCTGGATGCCCCAGCGGGAGTCGCCTCTCTTGAACTGAGCAAGGCGAGAATCAATATAACTACGAAGCTGACGCCCGATAGCTGCGATTTGAGTGGTGCCTCCACAAGCGTTACGACGCCCCCTGCACTAAGCACGGCGAGCAGCAGGGGCCGGCTCATGGTGGTGGAGTTGAGGGCTCGCCCGAAGAGCACGGCGGTCAAGGTGCACAAGGCAATCACCCCCAACAATCCGCTGTCAATGAGCGTCTGCACGACTTGATTGTGCGCCTGTCCAGCATGCTCTGAAACGATCCATCCCATTCCTGACCGGTTCTCCACAGAGAGAACTTCAATTCCATGACCAATAATGGGTGAACTCAGGAACAAGGGCCATAGCGTTGTCCAAATTTGGACACGCCCTGAAAGCAGCACATCTGCGTCGATAGATTGAATCCCGAGCAACAGCACTCCAACGGTCGCCAGCCCGGCAGGGACCATCACGGCCAGCCGCGCCGTCCGCGCATGTGCGGCCTCGCCGCGTGCTCCCCAAAGAACGAGGAGCCCGACAAGGGCTGCCGCCCAACCGCTCCTCGACTGAGCGAACACGAGACAGACCAAGGCAGCGACCATGAAGACCCCTCGATAGCGCGACTGAGGGCGATTGAAGATTTCAATAAGAAACGCAACCGCAGCGACTGGTCCAAGCGCGTTGGGGTGAGTCGTGGCTCCCATCAGCTGACCGATACCGAGAAGGTCGCGTCCACCTCCGACCGCTGACCGCATCACATCATTCGGAGCCAAAGCCCAGAGAGCAAGCGAGAGCGCTATGGCGGTTCGAAGTATCGCCCTGCCATGCCAAAGCAGATTTTCGAAGCTTGCTTGGCTGCTTCCCACGATGAGCGCGATGCCGATTGTTATTCCAAGATTCATAACGTTCTGACCTTGAATAATTGAACTCACGGCCAGCACGCCCCAGAGCGCGACCGCGGCGAGAGCGACCCGAGACGTACGCCACCCCCTCTGCGGAACAGCGAGAACGAGCGCGAGACACAGCAGCATCGCGACAGCAAGGAACAGCTGCCACGCCAACGCCGAGGCGTTGGAGGGGGACGTTGTTAAGCCCTGATAAAAACCGGGATCCAGAGCCACCGGCGCAATACAACCAAATGCAAGCGACCAGATCGCGACGATCGATGCGAGGGGGCTGCCCTCGACGATGGACGTCACAAGCTTCGGCAGTATCACTACTACCCACGGAAATGCGACCAAGAGCGCGGCAATAACACTCATGTTTTGGACGACCCATTGCGTTAGCGAACTCAAAATACAAGCTTTCGTAAAAGACCTATCAGAACCAAGTAACGTGCCCGGGGCGTCATGGCACCTGAATATCCCGCGTTGGGGCTAGTCATCGGCTGCGCTCATTCCTTGATGGGTTACAGACAAGTACAGTGCCAAATACTCCCTCACACCCCGCCGTGCAGAGAAATCGATAATCGGCATTTCTGGCGTTTGGTCTTGTCCATCGCGAGCACGGACCGCCCCTAAGGCAGTCCGCCAACTATCTACATCAGTTCCCACGACTGACACGAGCGGCTGGGTGGTTGCCCAAGAAAGCCCCGGAGCGGGCGCGATAATCGAGGGCACCCCCGCAGTCAAAGCCTCTGCAAGCGCGACAGAGAATCCCTCGTGCTTGGAAGGCAGCAAGAACACATCTGCGTCCGAGAGGCTCTTCGCTGGGTCCCCCATCCCACGATGCAGCAATCGCCCTGCCAGGGCCAGCCGGTCAAGGATCGCGACCTCAAGCGGGCTCGCACCAACTTCACTCCCATGAAAGAACAAGTCAATCGGCAAGCCTTCGAGTGCTTCTAGGGCAAGTACCTGATTCTTTATCGGGGATGCGTTGCCGACGAGCACGGCCGATACTCTTGACCGTATTGAAGTCGGTCGAGATCTCCTCGCCCGTCCGACATGAAAAAAGCGATCATCAACCCAATTGTAGACAAGGTCGCATTCCCTCCCGAATCGGCGTTCATTATCCTGCACGTCAGGAGATGGCGCCACGAATCGCTCCACGAATCGGTCTGAGGCAAGGGCTTGTAGCCTACGGGACCGCAGACTCCTCCCCTTCGGTGCGAATAGACCGTGAATGGTACGAATAATTGGGGTCCTGGACGAGGCTAGACGCGAGGCGATCACAGCCGCTGAAAATGCCTGCTCCGCGTGAATATGCACCACATCCGGGGCCAGTCGCACGACCAGCTCAAACCAGGCCGCAAGTCCTCGTATTGTTCGCACTCTTGGAATGATGAAGACTTTGTAGCCAACTTGACGCAGTTCCTCCTCGAAAGAATTATTTTCGCCCTGACCAACAATGATCGTTTCGATCCCGGCATCATTAAGACTCCCGACAGCAGAAACAAGCATCCGTTCCATGCCGCTCGGCTGCAGCGAGCCGAGCAGGTGAAGTACTCTCATCCGATATCACTTTCTGACTGGCGAGTCGCCTCTCTTGGCCGATCCTGAACCCACCAGCGGCCCCCGACCTTCTCAAAGCAAGAAACACAGATTCGGTGCGCTCTGACTTTGACGGAACTGAAGTCAAGGCTGCTGGGCTCTCGCGTGACTAACAGGACACCGAATGCCCGGACCGCATGAATGTACGTACCGCGGTCAGAACTTAGCGCCCTGCTCAAGTCCTGTTGAGGGGAAACCGGGCACTCTGTGCTTGCCCTAATCGTCCTCAACCTTTCGGTCATCTTGCAACCACCATTTGTCAAAAAGGGCCGGGAATCGGGCTGCACTCCATCGCGTGGAGGGCAACGGGCGCGGACGGGAAAGAACAGTAAGGATTGCTTCAGCGAATGCATTGACCAAGTTGCGTTGATCGGACCTCACAACAAATCCGCCGTTCTGCGAGAGCCTGATTGTGCTATCCGCACCACTGCCTTGAACTGCCACTGCAGGAACACCAAGGGCTGCAGCCTCGCCGACTGCCCATGAGGCTCCTTCTCTGGCCGCCGGGTGCAACAGAACACGTGAAGCCGCAACTAACCGTAGGGCCTCTTCGCGGTCAACCACGCCTAGAAAGTTAACGCGCGGCACCAAACCCGACCGCTTTGCGAACCCCTCCAACACTGGCCGTAAGGGACCATCGCCAACAATATTCAACCGATAGTTCGCTAGCCTCGGATCAAGCAGGGCTTCCAGCGCGATCCAGGGCCTTTTCCTGTTGATCAGCAGCCCTGACATGGTCAATAGATCGTTTTCAACCGCGATTCGTGGGAATTGGTCAACATCAATAACGATGTTGGGTTCCAAGTCACATTCGCGTGGCATTAACCAGTTCCTCGTGAATTCGTTGGTTGCGATCACGAGATCAACGTTTCTAGCGTGAAATTTGCCGAGTTTCCTAAGGCCCCAAACCCCGACGACCTCAATAGGTCTGGGTCTTTTCCCTTGCGAGTGGACGGGCGCCGATGGCACCATCACAGGGCCCCAAATTGTTCGCACACTCTTGTCCCCGCTGGGTAGAACGTGGGGCAGCGACGTGCTCGCAAACGTCACTTGATGCACCACGTCTACTGTCCCTGAATCGACGAGATTCGCGACGCATGCTCGAGCGCCAACGCTCCAACCGAGATAGGTTGCGCGGTTGCGGCTATCGCCGAACGTCTTGAGCAACATTCTCGGCACCGACACTGGTACGACCTTCACATTCGTGCCCACATTGCCAAGCCCAGCGAGGGCCTTCAGCACAACATCGTGATCGCGTTGGTCAATCACCACGTAGAGGTCCTCAGCGTTATTGACGGCCCACAGCGCCGCCTGTGAAACGAACGCCCAGCCGACTCCGCCCTCACTCCCTTTACCAGGGCGAGTTGCAAAGGACACGATGATTTTAGCCAAGATGTATATACCTTCTGGTCAACGATACTCTGCTCACGCTTGCTCATGGACTTTGCGGCGTGCACAAGCAGTTCCTGTGACATTTCGAATCCACCAAAGCAAGTAGGTGGCAGCGACGTAGAGCGGCCACAAACGTGGTGCGTCCTTGTGAATAATTCTCCTCAGCGATGAAAAGTTACCGCCCCCCTTGGCACCGATGAACCGCTGCCACTTGCGGGCCAAACCATCTTCGGGGTCAGGGTGATTCCTCGAACACGTTCCCAAGGTGGCCGACAACAACACAACCGGTACCTGCAGACGCCGACAACGCATTCCATAGTCAATATCTGCCAAGGCATGTGAAAAATCTCCGTCAATGCCTCCAAGAGCACGTGCAACAGGTACGGGCACAAAGACGAGGTTCCCGTTGAACGTGTCGATGCGTATGGGTGCGACTCCGGGGCTCACCTGAGTAAACCTGAGAGGGTGCCATCCCGTCTTGGTCAGTCCTCCGTAGGTGATGCCACCCGTCTGCGGATCACGCATAGCCCCCACAACAACCGTTTTCATGGGAGCAGAGGTGACGGACGATTTGAAAAAGTAAGAGAACTGAAGGATGGCCGATATATCGACAGTGACGTCGTCGTTTAGCCAAACGATCCATTCATTTGGGCCGGTCCCCAAGTCGTCACGAGCCAAAACGCTTGACTCAGCTGCCGCCATACTTCTTGCCCAGTACGCTGAACCGTCCCCGCGCAGGATCAAAATGGGTACTTTCAGAGACCTCAGCGCCCCTTCTGTCCCATCTGTCGAGCCGTCATCAAAAACGGTGAAGTCAACAGCCATCCCGGCAGCATCTGCAGCCGCGATAATGGAAGTTACGGCCCGCAGAGTCAGCTCGCGACGGTTGTGACAGGCCATGATCACGTGCAGCGTCATGGACGGGACTCCAAAGCACTCTGGATGCCCACGATGAAGTTCTCTACCATCGCCTCAACTGTGTAGCGATCACTAGCTTCGATACAAGCCTGCTGCATCGCGGCAAGCGTGACTGGATTCTGAAGAGTGGCGACCAAGGCGCGTGCAAAGTCATCGATGTTGTCGGCAGCGACCACGGCGTTAACCCCCGATTCCAGATACTCAAATTCGGGAGCGTGCCACGGCCAACCGGTGGTAACTATCGGTGTCGCACCCGCGAAACTGTCGACGGCCACGAGCCCAACTCGCCCTGGCATCGCCATCACCTGGGATGCCGTGATCGCAAGTGCCTTGTCAGGGCCAAATAACGACCCCAAGTACTTGACACACGCCATAGAAGCTGCGGCGCATTCCACAAGATTCTGTTCGATGCCGGCGCCAACAATGAGGAGCCGAAAATCAGAGTCGAGCTTGTGCGCTGCATCCGCCGCCTCGAGCAAAAAACTGAGACGTTTGCTGGAGTCAAGACCACCAATGAACAGAGCAGTCTTGCCGTGGAGGTCGTGCTGGGCATTGAAAGTTGCCACTGTGGTCACGTCGACCGCTTCGATTTCTCTCCGCAGCGTTGACGTATCGATTGAGTTCTGCACGACCGTAGTTTTCATCCGTGGATACCCTGCGTTGACTACTGCCTCAACGCCACCAGATGTGTAGGCGAAGAACCAAGCTCCTCTACGAGTGAGCCACTGCTTCAAACGTTCCTGGATCTCACTTACCTGCATTGTGTAGGTCTTACCGTGACCCCAATATGCGAGGGGCACCCGAGAGAAACAGAGCTGGTACGTCTCAAGGTTGCGCACGGCTTGCTCAACGATCACAAGGTCAAAGTGCCTGTGGGCTCTGAACGGCCTAAGAGACTTTCGATTCAAGGTTCGACCGCGCAGATGGAAGAACTGGGTGGGCAAACGGGTGAATTCCTCAGAGGCCCGAGCGTCATTACGATCTTTCCACTCAGGGGGAGAGTCTCCGTAAAAAATGGAAATATCAATGCCCTCTTCAGCGCCTCGCCTCACGAGATGCTCAAAGAATCCGACGCGGTACTGGGGGAACCAAGGGTGAATGATGGCGACCTTCATGCTTCGGAAACTGGCTTCCCAATGAGTATGCGGTGACCGGATTTCCTCAATTTTTTCCAATGCTCGTCGAGCTCCTCATCGGTGAATCTGGGGCCGAGTACCCGTGCAGGGCTTCCAACGGCGATGGAATTAGAAGGTATGTCTTGCGTAATGATCGAGCCGGCACCGATGACCGAACTGTCTCCGACGGAGATGCCGGACAGGACCACCGCCCCGTACCCGATCCAAACGTCTGATCCAATTGTCGTGGCCTGACTCAGCCGCTCAGGATCATTACCTACCCACAGGCTGCGACGGATGCTAGTTCCGATTTCACGTAGATCATGATCTGTGCGACCCACAATGCCGACAAGATTAGCGATAAGAACTCCGTCACCAATTTCACCATCGACTTCGATTGTGACGTTCTTTCCAACGTAAACGTCCTTGCCAATGGTGAGGGATCTGGGTGCCCAGAGCACGGACCCTGGTCCAACATGAAACCCGAAGCCAAACTTTACGTTTTTCCGTACCGCAAAGGAGCGTAGGGCAGCTTCAATGATGCGTCGAACCATGCTAATTACACCTTCGGCGTTGAGAACGCCGCCTTTAGGAATCGGACATTGCCAAACACATAGCGCTTCCAAAGACGGCGTGGCTCACAGATTAATCGATAGACCCACTCCAAGCCGACGTTTGTCATCCAAGCCGGAGCGGAACGAAGCGTGCCGGCGGCGAAATCAAATGCTGCACCAATCGCAATCGCGACGACGGGGAGCGCACTCGCGATGCGCTGGGCTTCCACGTCCTGCTTAGGTGTGCCAAGACCGACCCAGACGATCTGCGCAGCCGTCTCTCGAATTCGAGAATCCTGATCTTGCAGCTCCGCTGCGCTCAGCTTGCGGAAGGGCGGGCTTTCAACGCCAACAATCTTCACTCCAGGGAATCGCCTCGCCAGCTCCAGCTCAAGTGCACTAAGTACTTCTGGGGTGGAACCCAGCAAGAAATGTCTGAGGCCGTGTGCCCGTCCTTGATCAAAGACATCAAGAAAGAGCTGCGGACCACGGACTTGATTGAGTCGGGGCGAGTGACCGCGCAACTCAGAGACCCAACCGATCGGCTTTCCGTCCGGGTAGTTAATTGCCGGCGCCGCTAAAACTCCGCGGTAGTCTGCTGACCGATCAGCAAGGGCAACTGTATAGGCGTTCGCCAGATGGACATGCGCTCCTCGGCCCTGCTGCGAAATAGTGACGATGTGCTCACAGGCCGATTGGGGGGTACTGGCCTCGAACTCGATCGAACCAACCCACTGGGATTGGCTGTCCATCCTGTCACCAGGAGTAAAAAATCTCCGCCCGTCAATTGGTTGGCCCGATTCGGTTCTAGCGCTCAAAATGCACCCTCTTTCGCAAGGACAGCTCTAGCAGTTCTCCACAAAATGATGAAATCCCCAGTGACCGACCAGTTTTCGACGTAATACAAATCGAGCCGCACGGAATCTTCCCAGGAAAGGTTTGATCGGCCGCTTACTTGCCAAAGCCCAGTGATTCCGGGCTTCACTAGGAGCCGGCGCTCCGCGTACTCGTCGTAAAGTGCGACCTCCGTTGCAAGAGGTGGCCGCGGCCCTACCAGTGACATGTGACCAAGAAAAACATTGATCAGTTGCGGGAGTTCGTCCAAGCTAGTGCGCCGCAGAAAACTTCCGACTTTCGTTACTCTCGGGTCGACCTTCAGCTTGAAAAGTACGCCGTTACCGTCGGACTGATCGAGCAAACTCAGAAGCTGCTCCTCCGCGTTAGTGACCATCGAACGAAATTTGACCATGCGAAAGTGCTTTCCGTTGAGTCCCACACGTTCCTGGTAAAAAAAAGCCGGTCCCTCGCTGTCGCGGCGTACCGCGATGATGATCAAAGCGAGCAGCGGACTCAACAAGAAGAGACCGAGGCCTGAAGAGATCAGATCAAACGTGCGTTTGGCCGCATGGCGGCTGCCCTGGAAGGCAGGGAAGTCAACCTGGATAAGTGGCAGGCCAGAAACCGGACGCGTATGGATTCGCGGGCCAGCGATATCCGTGAGTGCCGGCGCCATAATCAGGTCGACCTTGCGGGCCTGAAGTTCCCAGCCGAGTTCTCGCAGCCGCCGAGGGCCGAAAATATCGGCGCCGGTGAAAATAACAGTGTCGGCCCGCGATTGGTCAATTGCCTGAAGTACCTGGCCGAAATCCCCCAGCACGGGAACCCCGTCAACCAAATCCTGGGCGACACTTCCACTTTCAGTAATTGCACCCACAACAAGAATTCCTGCTGCGCTATCACGTCGAACACCCACTACAACGTGAACACTCTTGACGCGCTCGCCCACTACAAGGGCCCGGTGCACATACCGGCCCTCCTGGCGGCGGGAAACCAACCATTGCCGCCACATCCAGCGACCGATGAGCAGGAAAAGAAGACCCATCGGAAGTGCCGTGAGGAAATAACCCCGTGCCAAGTCCACCTTGAGCAGGAACACAACAATTGCTGTGACTCCGAAGATTCGGGCACTAGCGTCTACTATGCGCTTGTACTCGGTGCTCCCGGTCCCAATGGTCTTGTGGTCGCGCGTCGCATAGAACTCGAGCGCAAGCATCCACAGCACGATCAGACCCACCGAAACGAGGGTGTAACCGATCGTGAAGTCTCTGAGATTCTCAATCGGCACGCGCAACTCCGAGCGACGCGTGCCGAACCATAGCGCCTGACTGCCGAGGACGGCGACAAGGATAACCGCAAGGTCAGTGAAGAAGAGGCGCGATGCGTAGGCGCGCTGCCAGGTGAGTGTCTTGCCGCTCAGGCCCACGACTGACCACCATCAGTCGAGCGGGCGAACGCGTCACCCGCCCATAGCCAAAGCGTGCCATCTTCGGCAGCGGTGACGGCAGTCTCACCGGGGATAACCGTGGCGGCCAAGCAGGCTCGGGCGGTTGTATCGAGACCACCGGCCGCCGACACCGTGACCAGAGCAACACCGACACAACCTGCCGAGTTAGCGACCGCCACCCCATAGCCGTCCGCGGTCGCTGTGAGTGCCGCCGCGCCGGGAATTGAAGCGGGTGCCGACCACGTCGCGCCGGCATCCGTGGTCGTGAAGACTGACGCATCGGTGCAGAGAATCGCCGCACTGGAGTCATCCGTCGCCGCTAAAGTTGCGACAGTCGCGCATGGAGCCGCTGCGTCTCCACTCGGGCTGTGCACGGTGTCAGGCGTCGACGGGTCGATGTACCACTCAGCGGCGACACGTTCGGGATAGGCCCTCCACTGGTCGCCCGCCACGAAGGTGGAGACGAGCTGCGGTGCGCAGTCAGCGATGTCGAGGGTGACCAGCGACATCTCGGTGTCATCGGTGACGCTTATCGCCAAAATAGAAGAGGCGTCGGTCTCGATTGAGGCGTTGAAGCTTTCCCAGGTGGCACCGGAATCGGTGGTCAGTTCGGGGTCTGCGGAGGCAGCCGGGCAAGCGCTGGTGGATGCTCGCCAGGCCGTTGAGGAATCGAGAGCTGCCAGGAGGCGGGTGGGGGCGACTGTTGCCGTGGCCGCGGTCTCGACAGGCTCGACCACCGGGGGCTCGACCTCCGCAGGATTGGTCTCGACAGGCTCGACCACCGCGGGCGCCTCGGCAACTGTTCCGGCACTGGAATCCGGCTTTGTTGCAGTAAGCGCGAAGAACACGAGGCCGACGTCGAACAGAAGGAAAACGGCTAGTCCACCCACGAGCCAGCGACGGCGTGCAGGGTTGTTGCGGTTCTTGCGAAAGCTGGGATTGTTTGCAGCCATGGTGCCCCCCTAGGGCTGCAATACTCTTGCGGATCGGTGGAACAGCGACACAACAGCGTTCACGGCTGGCACAAGCTGACGAGCAGACTCGGCGTAGACCTCGTCGCTGCGCCGATAGGGGTCAACCACGTCATCGTCGTCGGGCGACTCGGGCGGGCCCACCGCTCCGCGCTGCGAGGCCGCGAATCCCACCAGCGTGGAAAAGCGACCCACGACATCCTCCAGCGGGAGCGCCGCCGCGTCGTCGAGGTCGTCGTCGGTGACTCCGCTGACGAGTCTCGCGAATTCCCGGATGGTGAAGGTGTAGCGAATGGCCTTGGGGAACAGCTCCACGATGGCGCGTCGGTGTTCCCGCGACATAGCGAACACCAAGTTGGCTTCATTCAGGTGTTCTACCGTGAGCATTCGTGCGACGTGCTCCGAAGGTTCGCCCCCGAAATGCCGAGACAGGTCAGCAGCTTCGTCGGGCATGGCCTGACCGGTCAATCCGATCGTTCCGGCGCTGCCCAGCGAGACCTCGGGCCAGGTGGCCAGACCGACTCGCAGCAGCTGCTCGGCGAGTGGTGACCGGCAGATATTGCCCGAGCACACCGTGAGGATCGTAAAGGTGGCCACTACGCGGCCCGCCGTCTCGGTTTGCCGAAGCCACGGCGAGTAGGCGCGGCGCTGGCCTCAACCGCTTTCTCTTCCTCAAGCGCAGTGCCGTAGCTGTACTGCCCGTAACCATAGGAGTCCGGCCCCTTGGTGGGGAGCATCGTGACGACCATGCCCACAAGTCGGCTTCCGGCGCGTTCAAGGGCCTGCAAAGCACTGGCCAGTTCATTGCGCTTGGTGCGGCCGGAGGCCACCACCATGATGGCGCCACCGCAGAGCTTGCTTAGCACAGCCGCATCGGTGACCAGGAGCAGCGGTGGGGCGTCGATAAGCACGACATCGAATTCGTCGGTGAGAGCTGCGAGCATGCGGGCCATGGCCGCGGATCCAAGCAGCTCGCTGGGGTTCGGGGGAACGCGGCCGCTGGGCAGCACGAACAGTTTATTCTTGCCCCATTTTTGCAGCACGTCGGCAAGCTCGGCTCGCCCAATCAAAACGTCGGTGAGACCCACACCACCCTCGATTCCCATGTACTCGGCAACGCGCGGCAAGCGCAAGTCACCGTCGACCAACACGACCCGCGCGCCGGTCTCGGCAAGAGCGATGGCGAGGTTGGCAGTGGTTGTGCTCTTGCCCTCACCGGGGATGGAGCTGGTGACCACGAAGCTGCGCGGGCCTCCCTCGGTGTTAACGAACTGAAGGTTGGTGCGTAAACTTCTGAACGACTCGGCCCGCGGATTCTTAGGGTCAGAGTGGACCACCAGGGGGCGGAGTCGCGCATCGGGGTCGTTGGTGATGCCGCCGAGCATGGGTGCGTCGGTCACGAGATCGATATCGTGGAGGCTGTGGATGCGAGTGTCGAGCACGCTGCGCAGCACAGCGAAGCTAATACCCAGCGCCAGACCCACCAGCAGCCCAAGAGCGATGTTTTGAGGCACGTTAGGACTGGCTGGCCCGTCAGGAACTAGGGCTGGTTGGATCGTTTCGATCTTAACGGGGCTGACTGCCTCTCCTTCGGGCTTCTCCAGCTGATCGACAACGATCTTGCTGAAGTTCTGGCCGACGGAGTTGGCGATGTTGGCGGCGAGCACTGGGTCGCTGTTGGTCACCGTCACGTCGATCAGCACCGTGTTCAGTGGAGAGGACGATTCGACCATTCCTGCGAGCTGGGCAGCAGTGAGGTCGAGCCCGAGGTCTGCAATGACCGTGTCGAGCACGATGGCACTGTTCACCACGTCAACGTAGGACGTGACGGCCTGGCGGGCGAAGCTGGTTCCGGCATTGAGCTCGCCGCTTCCCGCGTCGCCGGTCGACTTCACGGAGACGTAGAGCTGGGTACTGGCAACGTAGCTGGGGGTCGTCGCGATGGCCGCACCGGCCGCGCCGGCGATTCCGAAGAGGGTGCAAGCGAGAATCAGGATCCAGCTTTTGTGAAAGATCCTGAGGTAGTCCTTGAGCTCCACGCGCGTTCCTCCGGTAGTACTTGGCATAGAGGCACCGCTGAAATTGCTGTATCCCCTTGTTCATCCTTGCACATGGGGGTATTGACCTACCCCCGTGGGGGGTGTGAAGGTCTCTCAAGTTTTTGTGGAGTTGCTACAACGATGGCTGGAGGAGTCCGTCGGGGGTGACCGTGAGCATCCGTGGCTCGTCGGCGTCGACCACGATCGAGGCGATCGTGGGGCGGTCGGCGGGCAGCAGACGGGCGGTCAGGCGACCGTGGGTGAGGGAGTCGAGCTGGTCAGCGACGATGGCGGCCGCGGCGGCCAGCTGCCGGGGCGGCCGGTCGGCGCTGTCGTCGAGCAGGGTCACGTCGACACCCCGGATGCGGGCGGCGCGGGCCGCGGTGATCACCGGCTCGACGAAGAGCGAGCGCCCCCGGATGGCGTCGCGCAGGGTGGCCTCCACGAGCAGGCTTTCCGCTCGCAGGGTCGGTTCAATCTGAAGCGCGTCGATCTGCAGGGGGTTGTTCTGCAGGGCCCCGCTTTTCAGCAAATTCGCGAGGCGCTGCAGGGTGGGCCGGGCCAGCGTGTTCACCCGGGTCAGCTGGGTTTCGCGCTCATCGAGGGCCGCTGCCGCCGTGGCCGCCGCTGCGCCGCTGCGGGCTCGCTCCCGGTTCAGCCCGGCCAGGGTCTGGGTGGAGCGCTTCAGACCCACGGCGAACAGGGTTCCGGCGAGCAGGGTGCCGGCGTGACGGATGACCAGGTTCACCCCGTCGAGCAGCGACAGTCCGTTGAGCAGCGCCCAAACGATCGAGATGACCATGATCATGCCGTAGCCGTACCAAGCGAATCCGGGCCGGCCGCGCACCGCCAGCACGACCAACATCATGGTGATGGCGCCGAGGTACCAGTGGGCGAACGGGGTCGACCCGACCGGCGGCACCGGGAATGCCGTGGCCACGGCGGACAGCCCGCACAGCGCGAGCACCATGACGGCGTTGCGAGGCGACACCGGGTCAGGCACGACGAGGGTGAGCCAGGCGGCCGCCGCAGACACCGCCACGAACCCGAGGATCTCGTAGGGCAGGGTCCACAGGGGTTCACCGTCGGCGAAGGCGAGAACGGCGTGCACGGCGATGAATCCCACGAGGATGGACGTGGACAGGGCCTTCGGCAGGCGGGTCACGCCCTTCAGCTGCGTGGCGGGTCGCGGCGGGGTCGGGGGTGCGCTCGAGAGGGCCGGGACCGGCTGCGCGGGGGCTGCAGGTGTGGGCGTCCAGGAGACCACCACCTCGGTGCCGACGCCGGGGCGGGAGCGCACGGTAGCGGCACCGCCGGAGAGGCGCTCCATGCGGCCGATGATGCTCTGCGCGATGCCCAGGCGCTCGGCGGGCACCCGCGCGGGGTCGAAGCCGACGCCGTTGTCGTGCACGGCCACCCGGATGCCGCCCTGGTAGCTGGCCACGGTAAGGGTGCGGGCCACCGGGCTCCGCACGGGCTCCTGCACGTCGGCGGCGACCGAGTTGCGGAGGGCCTCGCCGACGGCGCCGAGCAGGGCGGTCACGGCGAGGGCGGGCACCGCGAGGGTGCCGGGCAGGTTGGAGGTGATCTGGGCATCCGGTGCCAGCTCGGCCACCAGCTGCTCGAGGCGCCGGGTCACCTGGGTGCCGGGCATGCTCGGGTTGGGTAGCGGGGCGCGCAGGGCGTCGAGCCGCACCAGGGTGTCGGCCGCGTGCCGGCTCAGCACCGGCACCGGGGTGCCGCCGCGTCCGGCCATCAGCAGGGTCGAGATGACGCTGTCGTGCACCAAGGCGTCGATGGTGAGCCGCTCGCGCTTGCGCGCGAGGCGGTCGGCGCGATCGACGAGTTGCACGCGGGCGATCGTGGCCGCCTGGTCGAGCTTGCCGGCGCTGCGGCGCGCCATGGTGGTCAGTCCCACGAGCATGCCCAGCAGCAGGAAAGAGTAGAGGCCGTCTTCCACACCCACCAGCACCGGGGAGGGGTCAGTCGAGGTGGCCGCACGCAGCAGCCCGCTCATCGTGCAGACCAGCACCAGGTAGGCCCAGGCCGTGCGGTCGCGGGTGCTCACCGCCACAGCCATCACGGGCACGCCGGTGAGGCTGATCGCCCAGGGGATGTCCGCGCCCGCCGGCAGCGGCTCCGCCCGCACGGTCAGCCAGAACACCAGCAGCAGCACGAAAAACGTCCCCTCGGCGAGCGCGATCACCCGCAGCACGCGCAGAGGTACCCCGCGTGAGAGCACGGCGATCAGCAGCGGCAGCCCGAAGATCAGCAGCCACGCCGCCACCGACCAGGACCGCCGCGGCTCCCAGGCCTGCTCGAGCACGGTGTCCAGGCAGAGCAGCCCGAAGACGAGGGCGGTGGGTCCGAGCGCGCCGTAGAGCAGGCGGGCGAGGCGCTCGGTCGAGGACTGCGGCCGGGGCGGCGGTCGGGGTGGCCGCCGGGGCCGCCTGTGCAGTCGGTCCTGCTGGGGGGTCTGCCTGGGGGTCGCTGCGCGCCCGGTCACGGCTGGCCGGGGATGGGCAGGAGGCCGTCTTCCAGTGCCCGCTTGTAGAGGTCGATCTTGGTGTTCGCCGGGCGGCCGACCCGCTCATATTTCGAGCGCACCCGACGGATGTAGTCGATCACCGTGGCCTCGGAGAGTCCCATCCGCGAGGCCACCAGCGGTGCCTTCGCGCCCGCAGCGTAGAGCGAGAGCACCTCGCACTCGCGCACGCTCAGGCCCGCGTCGGAGAGGTCAGGATCGCCGTCGAGGGCCGCGGCCCACTCGGTGGAGACCACGGTCTCCCCCGCCGCCGCCCGGGTGACGGCGTCGAGCAGCACCGCGGTCGGCTCGGACTTGCGCACCACACCCAGCACGCCGCTGCGCGCCGCGGCCCGCATCAGAGCGGCGTCGTCGCCACCGGTGAACGCGAGCACCGCCGCGCCCGCCCCGCGCAGCCGGTCGACGTTGCCGGTGGCGGTGGACCCGTCGGAGAGCCGCAGATCCAGGATGACCAGGTCGACGGGCATCTGCTGCACGGCAGACTCGAGCAGCTCGGTCACGGTCGCGACCGTGGCCACCACCTCGATCTCGGGGATCGTGGCGAAGAGGCCGGCGAATCCGCGGGCGACGATCTCGTGGTCATCGATCAGGGCTACGCGAAAGCGGGACATCGGCGATCCTTGGATTCTCGGGGCGGTGCCTGCCGGGGTCTCGGGCAGGGTTCAACGACGTGCGGAGTGACCCCTGTTCTGGTGCCACAAGAAGTAACGGCTAGTCAGTCCGGAAAGCGGCCCTTACGTTTAGGCATGGGGAAAACCAACCGGGGGGTTGGTGGGGCGCTCACGATCCCGAAGTCGTTCGAGCGCCCCGTCCTTCCAGTTGTCACGCAGGTGCGGTCCGTCCTGCGGGCGTGGGTGCTCATGTGGATGCGGGCCGGCTGCGGTTGTTCAGCACACCATTGCTTTCCTCGAGGTAGCACGATCCGCAGAGCGACTCGTAGGTTACCTCGGCGCCGTCGATGGCCACCTGGTCGCCGTCGAAGACGAAGACCCCGTCGATCTGGCGCCCGTTGAACACGGCCTTGCGCCCACACCGGCAGATGGTCTTCAGCTCTTCGAGGCTGTGCGCCACCTCGAGCAGGCGCCGACTGCCCGGAAAGGCCACCGTCTGAAAATCGGTGCGGATGCCGTAGGCCAGCACCGGTATGTTCTCGAGGATCGCGATGCGCAGCAGATCGTCCACCTGCTGCTCGGTGAGGAATTGCGCCTCGTCCACCAGCAGGGAGCTCACGTCGAGGCCGGTCTCGGCGAGCACCCGGGCGCGGTGCTCGTGGAAGAGGGCGTAGGCATCCGTCTCGGGGGTGAGCAGGTAGTCCACGGCCCGGGTGACGCCGAGCCGGGAGAGGATGCCCCGGTCGCCCTTGGTGTCGACCGACGGTTTGGCCAACAGCACCTGGTGGCCGCGTTCCTCATAGTTGTAGGCGGCCTGGAGCATCGAGGTGCTCTTGCCGCTGTTCATGGCTCCGTAGCGGAAATACAGTTTCGCCATTGCGTGGTCGCCCCCTCGGCTGGTCGCGCTCGTGCCGCTCTGCTGCGCTGCGTCATGCCGCGCTGCGTGTCGTGGCGCTGCGTGCGCCTAGCTCAGCGTACTGGTGGAACCGGGCGGGGGCGCTTGTCGCCGAATTCCAGCGTCAGGCCGGGGCGACGGATGCTCACCCGCACCCACGGGAACACCACCCGCAGCACCGCCGTGTAGGAGCGCAGCAGGGCGCGCACCCGGCGCGGCGGGAGGTCGAGCGCCACCCGGATCGAGAACGTGTCGATGCCGGAGTGCCGCTGCTGGCGGTCGCTCGGCGGATCGACCTGGGTGTCGGGCTCGGAGTCGGGCTCGGTGTCGGCCTGCACCACGAGGCTGCGCGGGTCGAAGCCGGGGGCCAGGCAGAGCATGCTGATCAGGGCCGAGGTGGCCGCGCGCTGCTGCGTGCCGAAGTGCGCCGCCCGGTGCTCGGGGTCGGCCACGACGAGCAGCGGATCCTTGCCGCGCTCGAGGAGCGCCGTGCGTTCGCGGGCGATGACGGCGTCGAGCCAGGTCTCGTCGATGTGCGCCACGATCGCCCGGCGAACCCCGGCGGCGAGCTCGTTCGCGCGATTGATGTCGGCCTTGGTCACCACGCCGCGTTCGAGCACGCCGTCGAAGAGGGGGAAGACACCGGGCTGCAGGGTGGCGAGCTGCTGCTCGACCACCTGGCGCACCACGCTGCCGCGGGATTCTTCGGTGCGCCGGGCGATGGCGCGGCGGGCATCCGTCTGCCAGGCCAGCAGTTGACGCACGATGCGGCGGGAATACGCGGCGGCGGCGAGGCCGAGTGCGAGCACCTGGGTGACCGCGACGACCACGAAGACGCCCGACGGCACCCGCAGCGAGCGGAACGGTTCCTGCGGCAGTGTGACCGCGGCCACGACGACGGAGGCGAGCACCGCGGTCAGCGCCAGTTCACGCCAGGGGCGGAAGGGGGCGAGGGCCACGAGCAGGAAGCCGATGGTGATCGGGCCGAAGTCGTCTTGCACCAGGGAGTTGCTGCCCCAGCGGGCGGCCTGGTCGAGCAGGTGGGCGGCCAGGCCGAGGCTGATGATCAGCAGCAGCGACGCCTGGCGCACCGGGGACCGCGACGGTCGTACGGCCGACACGAGCGCGGCGGACGCCGCTGCGGTGGCGACGAGCGCGAGCACGGCCAGGAACGGATGCCGGATCTCGTCGGCCTGCAGCACCGTGGTCACCACCGCGTAGCCGAACACGACCAGGGCGATGCCGGGCACGATCGTCCAGACCGCGAGGGCGCCGAGCGGGTCGAGGCGCTGCTGGGTGAAGGCGTGCGGTTTGGTGTGAGGCGTGGGGACGGGGGTGTGGTTCTGCTGTGCGGCTGCGGCTGCGGCCGTGGCCGCGGCGCTGCCTGATGGCGAGGTTGCGTTCGTGGGTGTCACTGGGCCACCCGCTCGGGGTCTGGGGTTTCTGTTTGTTCGGGCTGTTTTGTCGGCTCGGCGTGCCCGCCGGGTTCCTCGATCGCCACGGGCACGCTCAGCATCACCGAGGTGCCGGCGCCCGGCCGGGTGAGGATGCTCACCGAGCCACCCAGGCGTTCGATCCGGCGGCGCACCGCCTGGCGCAGGCCGAGACGGTCGGCGCCGGTCTCCGATTCCGTGAAGCCGCGCCCGGCATCCATCACCATCAGCGAAATGCTGCTCGGCTCGGACTCGATCACGACCTCCGCGGCGACGATGCCGGAGTGCAGGATCACGTTCACGAGGCACTGCTGCACCGCCAGGCTCAGCTCGCGGTCGCTGGCCGGGCTCAGGCGGCCGAGGGCGGCGCGGTCTCCCGTGACTTCGACCACGAGGCCACGATCGCGACTGCGCTCGATGGCGGCGTAGACCGCGCTGGTGAGCCAGGCATCCGTGCCCCCGTGCGGTTCGACGCTCAGCGCATCGGCGTCAGTGAGCCAGTCGGTGCCGCGCAGGGTCTGCAGGGTGTCACGGATGCTGCCGGCCAGGTTGGCGCTGAGCGGCCCGGGATGCGCGCGGGCGAGGGCGACGAGCTGCTGGAGGGTGGTGTCCTGACCCAGGGCGAGGGTGCGCAGGTCGAGCTCGTGGCGCAGCAGGCGGGTCTGGTCGGTCTGCATGGCCCGGTGCAGGGCGATCTGAACGGACCACTCGCGGCGCACGAAGACCGTGAGCAGCAGCACGCTGACGAGGAAGAGATAGGTCGAGATGGTGAAGACGTCCGCGCCGTAGGGCACCTCGGTTTGCGTGGCGGCGTAGACCGTGACGGCTTCGGCCATGACGAAGGCGGTGGTGCTCCAGAGCACGCCGGCGCGGGCGGAGACTCCGGCACCGCCGATCATGACCAGGGCCAGTTTCGGCAGGGTGACGAGGAAGACGTTCGAGCTCGGGAACAGGGCGGGGATGCCGAGCACGGTAATCGTGTAGAGGTAGGTGGCGACGGTGCCGGTCACGAGGTAGGCGATCGTCAGGGCGACGGTGCGGCGCAGGGAGAGGGCGATCAGCACGGCGGCCATGAGGAGGAGGGCGACGATGGTGGCGAGGGTTTCGGTGGGTGTGGTGGCTGCGGTTGTGGCGGTTGTGGCTGCGGTTGTGGCGGTTGTGGCTGCGGTTTCGGTTGTGGCGGTTGTGGCTGCGGTTGTGGCAGTTGTTGTGGCGGTTGTGGCTGCGGTTGTGGCGGGTGTGGCTGCGGTTGTAGACAAACTGAGGAGGATGATGGCGGCGAGGGAGGCGGCCAGGCAGGTCAGCGCAAACCAGTGTGCAGCCCGCGCGAGGGCATGGCTGAGGGCCCTCGTGACCAGGTGGTCCGGGAGTCCAAGCGTCATGGCAACCCTCTCTGTTCGGTTGATTCTCTCATTCCGCGAGGGCGCTTCCGCGCTGCCCCGGGTAATCCGCTTCGCCCAGATCGAATTCGACGGAGATTGTGCACAATAACGTGGCCACGGGACCCTTTGCGCAATCATCGTGCAAGATCTCCGTCGAATTCGTTCGGCTGGGGTCGCGCGGGGCGGCGGGGCATCCGTCGCGTACGGTCGGGTGGAGCTGGCGGCTCTGGCCCTAGCCACCCTGCCATCCCCCGCGCCCCTCCATGCCTTCCCTGCCATCCCCCCGCGCCCGGTTGTGGCTAACTCAGGAGATCCCAGCCGCTGGCCACGGCGCGGGCACGGATCAGTGCCGAAGTCGCCGCGACTCGGCCACGACCCCGCCGGGATCTCCTGAGTTGGCCACCAGTCCCCGCCTCTTCCCACCACCGGACACGCACAGCTCCTGCAATTCGGCCAAAATATGCTGATTCCGGCCCGTTTTGACCCGCTTTGACCCGCTTCTGAGAATCTGCAGGAGTTATGCAGAGCATGGCTCGGGTACGGGCCACGGCGAAGGCAAAAAAAATACGGCGGCACCGGTGCAGGGACTTCCCCGCACCGATATCGGCCCTCCTGGAGCAGGAGCAGGGCGCAGCGACCGCGGTCACCGGCATCGGATGTGGCTAACTCAGGAGATCCCAGCCGGCGTCCCGACCACGGGCGCGAAGCAGTGCCAAAGTAGCCGACACTCGGCCGCGACTCAGGCGAGATCTCCTGAGTTAGCCCCACCACGGGCCGGGTGTCGAGGCTCTTGGGCGAGCCAGCGACAGGGCGTGACGGATGCGGCGGCGCGGCATCCGTTCGGGGCAGCAGTGTGAGCTAACTTCGGAGAATTTCGCAACACGCCGCCCACGGCGATGGGGTGACCCGGTCTTTTCGGACGGGGTCCTCGGTTTCATTTTAGGCGGCGAGTGTGAGTTTGATGAGGCGTTCGGTGGGTGTTGAGTAGCCGAGAGTTTGGTGCAGGCGAACGTTGTTGAAGTGGTGAACGTAGTTGATGACTTCGGTGCGGGCCTTGCGCCTTGTCGTGAAGGTTTGCCAGTTGAGGCTTTCGCTCTTGAGTTTGGAGAAGAACGTTTCGGCGGCGGCGTTGTCCCAACACTGCATCTTCGCGCCCATGGAGCGGATGATGCCGTGTCGGCCGCAGTACTTCGTGAACCGTTTCGACCGGTATTGGACTCCGTGGTCGGAGTGGAAAACTGCTCCTGGTTTGACGTGGCCGGTCTCGAGGGCCATGTTCATGGCCCGGGTGATGAGTTGGGTGGTCATGCGGGCCCCGGTCGCGTGGCCGAGCACGGAGCGGGAGGCTAGGTCGATGACGGTGGCGAGATAGAGCCGGCCTTCCCGGGTGTGGATGTAGGTGATATCACCGACGAGGATCGTGCCGACGCTCAGCGAGGTGAAGTTTCGCAGGAGCAGATCGACCGGGTCGGCCAGTCGGGAGGCCCGCTGGTAGCGGATCGTGAAGGCGCGTTCTGCAGCTGGGGAGATTAATCCCAGATCGTGCATGATTCCGGCGATGGTTTTGCGGTTCACCGGGACCCGGGCCCGGTTCAAAGCCGCGGTGACTTTGCGGTATCCGGCCGCGCCCTTGGACTCGGCGAACGCGATCATCACCTGCCCGGTGAGGCCTTCATGCCGCCTCTGCGCGGGCGCGGTGACGTGGTGCGACCAGTCGTAGAACCCTGATGTTGATACTCCGAGCCGGCGGCAGAGGTAGGCGATGGGGAAGTCGGCCTTCATCCGGGAGATCATTTCGAACCGTTGTCGTTTTGATCGAGTTCCAGGAAGAAGGCCTTCGCTTTTTTCTCGAAGTCGAGATCCCTCCGCAGCAGGGCGTTTTCCTTCTCCAGGTCCCGGATCCGTTTCCTGGCTTGCGGCGTGAGCTCACCAGCAGGATCGATGGTCTTCAGCCTCGCGGCGTTGACCCAAGTCCACAGAGTCCGGTGGTTGATCCCGAGCGCTGCGGCGACTTTCACGATCGATTTGTCGCCCTCCGCGACGCGGGTGACCGCGGCAGCCCGAAACTCCGGGCTGAAGTGTTTGTGTTTCTCGTGTTCCATTGTCTATCCAATCCTGAATTCAGGAGGACTGTCCGGAAACACCGGGTCACCCCAGGCCGCTCGACCGGCATGCTGCGAAAAACTCCGAAGTTACGGGCTGAGAACAGGCACCCCCAGCCCACAGGCATCCCCAGCCCAGGCGGCACCACCCCTAGCTGTTGTTCCCATACAGGTTGTGAGCGTGGCGTGAGCTAAAAAGGTGAGGACCTCCGGTATCGATTGGGTTACCACACTCAACACGATGCAACGGAGGCCCTCATCTCTTACGTTACTCATGCCAACGCCCCGCTGACCCCGGGAGGCCGGCTGAAGCTGGTTCAGCTCGTCGTGAACGACGGCTGGGCTCAAGCCCGGGTCGCCGAACGGCTCCAGGTCTCTCGCGCGACCGTGGCCAAATGGGTTACCCGGTACCGGGCTCAGGGTGGTGCCGGGCTCGTCGACCGGTCGTCGCGCCCGCACTTCTCCCCGAACCAATGTGCCCGGCGCACCGAACGGCGAATCATCGCGCTGCGCTTCACGAGGCGGTGGGGGCCGCACCGCATCGGCTACCACCTGAGGCTGCCGCAATCGACGGTCTCGAAGATCCTCAACCGGTACCGGATGCCGTTGCTGGGCCATCTAGACCAGAACACGGGCCTGCCGGTGCGCAAACCCAAACCGATTCGGTACGAGAAGAAAACCCCAGGCGAGCTGGTGCACGTTGACGTGAAGAAACTTGGTCGCATCCCCGACGGCGGCGGCCACCGCACTCTCGGCCGCCAAGCCGGCAAACGCAACCGTCAGGCAGGCGTGGGCCACTCATTTCTGCACTCCGCGATCGACGATTATTCCCGGCTGGTCTATTCAGAGATCTTGACCGATGAGAAGAAGGAAACCGCGGCCGGCTTCTGGGGCCGCGCGAACGCGTTCTACGCGACCCACGACATCACTGTGCTGCGCGTCATGACCGACAACGGCTCCTGCTACCGGTCGAAGTTCTTCAACGACGCTCTGGGCGACATTACGCACAAGTTCACCCGGCCCTACCGACCCCAAACCAACGGAAAGATCGAACGATTCCACCGCACCCTCGCCGCGGAATGGGCTTACGCCCACCACTACAACTCAGATGCCGCCCGAGCAGCCACCTACCAAGACTGGATCCATAGCTACAATCACCACAGACCCCATACCGGCATCGGCGGCAAATCACCCATCAACCGTGCTCACAACGTCAGTGGGAACAACACCTAGCCCGCGGGCACGGGCAGAGAACAGGCACCCCCCCAGCCCGTGGGGCCCGGGCAACCCCGCCCCCGGGCAACCTCCTACGCGGTCAGGTTCAGCACGGCCGCGGTTGCCGCCAGCGACGCGGCGGCAACGGCCGGGTCGTCGGAGAGCTTCGTGCCGAGGCTCGGGATCATCTCGCGCAGTCTGGGTTCCCAGGCCGGGTACTCCTCGGGGAAGCAGCGCTTGATCAGGTCAACCATGATCGGGGCCGCGGTCGAGGCTCCCGGGGAGGCGCCGAGCAGCCCGGCGATGGTGCCGTCGGCCGAGGTGATGACCTCGGTGCCGAACTGCAGCACGCCGCCCTGCTCCGGATCCTTCTTCATGACCTGCACGCGCTGTCCGGCGGTGATGAGTTCCCAGTCGGCGAGCTTCGCGGTCGGGATGAACTCCTGCAGCGCCTTGAGCTTCGTCTTCTTTGAGGCGAACACCTCGCCGATCAGGTACTTCATCAGGCCGAAGTTGTGCGCCGCCACAGCCAGCATCGGCCCGATGTTGTGCACCCGGATCGAAAACGGCAGGTCGAGCCAGCTGCTCGACTTGAGGAACTTGGGGGTGAAGCCGGCGTATGGTCCGAACAGAAGCGAGGTCTCTCCATCGACGACGCGGGTATCGAGGTGCGGCACCGACATGGGCGGAGCACCCTTCGCCGCCTTGCCGTAGACCTTCGCGTGGTGCTGGGCGACGAGCTTCTGGTTCGTGGTGCGCAGGAACTGCCCGCTGATCGGGAACCCGCCGAAACCCTTGACCTCGGGGATGCCGCTCTGCTGCAGCAGCGCCAGGGCGCCGCCGCCCGCACCGACGAAAACGAACCGGGCGTTGACGACGCTCGGGTGGTTGCCGACCAGGCGGCGCAGGTTGAGCTTCCATGAGCCATCCGTGAGCTGTTTCACACCGGTGACCTGCTGGTTCGTGTGCACGCCCACGCCCTCGGCGGTGAGGTTGGCGAAAAGGTAGCGGGTGAGGGCGCCGAAGTCCACGTCGGTGCCGGACACGATGCGCGTCGCCGCGATCTTCTGGTTCTTCGGGCGCTTCTGGGTGAGGAGCGGGGTCCAGGTGCCGATCACGGCCGGATCCTCGCTGTACTCCATGCCCGCGAAGAGGGGCTCGCCCTGGAGTACCGCGAACCGCTTGCGCAGGTATTCGACGCTGCTCTCGCCGTGCACGAAAGTCATGTGCGGGGTGGAGTTGATGAAGTTGGTGGGCTCGGGCAGCACGCCCGTCTCGACCAGGTGTGCCCACAGCTGGCGGCTGATCTGGAACTGCTCGTTGATCGCCACGGCCTTGGCCGCGGTCACCGAGCCGTCCTTCGATTCGGGCATGTAGTTCAGCTCGCACAGAGCCGCATGGCCGGTGCCCGCGTTGTTCCACGGGTTGGAGCTTTCCTGAGCGACTTCCCCCAATCGCTCGTAAACCTCGATGCTCCAGTCGGGCTGCAACTGCTTGATCAAGGTACCGAGGGTGGCGCTCATGATGCCGCCACCAATAAGAACGACATCAATCTTCGCCATTGGATTCACTCTTCCACCATATCGGTGGCAACGGATGCCTCCCGCCGGGACGCAGACGCGTCAGGTCACGGTTGGCTCGGCAACGAGCTCAAAAGCGACCCAATCGCGGCTCAAAACCGGTCCAGTCGCGACCGATAAGCGACTCAGTTGCCACCAAAAGCGGCTCAGCCGCGACTTTTCAGGAGCTCGTAGTTGGCGATGAAGTCGTCGACGGACACGCTCGCGACCTCGCGCACGATCAGGTCGAGATCGAGGTCGGCCAGCGTCTTGAACCGCACGCAGCTGTTGCCCATGTTCAGCGTGCGTCCGGTGGCGTCCCATTGGGAGCGGAACGCGGCATCCTTCTCGGGAAAGCTGCAGAGGCCCATCAGGTAGAGCGAGTTGTAGTGCTTCTGCGCGGCCAGGCTCACGTAGACGAGCGGCTGTTTGTCGTCGGTGTTCGCCAACAGTTCCAGCGGAACCGCCCAGCCGAGCATGCCGCCGTAGACGCCGAGCCGATACCCCGCGGGCATGGCATCGCGCACGACGTCGAGCACCGGGTAGATCACCGCCCGACGCTCGGGTTCGAGGTCGAAAACGATCGTCTCCACCTCGAACGGAACCGGTTCTGTGCTCATGAAACAAGCGTAATGCCGAGCCTCGGCACGACCGCACGGGCGCCGTACAACTCCAGCCGCGACAGGGTCTTCTCAAAGCTCTCCGGCACGCCGTAGTGGAACCCCTGCGCGCTACGGATGCCCAGCGCACTCAGGTGGTTCGCCATCGCATCGTTCTCCACACCCTCGACGATCATCGAGTACTCGAGGTTGTCACCGAAACCCTGCAGGGCGGTGAGCACCTCCCGCTGGCGGATGTCGTCGAGGTCGTCGACCAGGCTGCGGTCGATTTTGAGGATGTCCATGGGCATCCGTACCAGGGCGTCGACCGACGAATCCTGGGAACCGTAGTCGTCGAGCGCGATCATCATGCCGAGGTCGCGCAGGCGGTCGGCCTGGGCACGGATGGCCGGGGTGACCTTGGTCATCGACCGCTCGTTGAGTTCGAGGCAGAGCGAGATGCCGGGGTAGCGGTCCGCGAGCTCCTCGATGTAGTTGCCCACACGCTCGGGCAGGATCTGCCCGGCCTCGACGTTGATGGTCATGCACACCACGCGCGGCTCGATCAGCCGGAAGTCCGCCGCGGCGGCCATGGCCTTCACGGCCACCTGGCGGGTCATCGCGTCGAGCCGGCCGAGGCCCTTCGCCTTCTCGACGATCGACGGCGGCGATAGCGGGCCGAGGTCCGGGTCGGTGTAGCGCACGAGGGCTTCGAACGCCCAGATCTGCCCGGTGACGAGGCTGACGATGGGCTGGAAAGCCAGCTCGAGCAGGTCCTCGTCGATGGCGTGGGCGATGATGTCGTTCATCTGCGAGGAGCGGTGGCTCGAGATGTTGAGGCTGCTCTCCTTCGACGGGCCGCCACGCCGCCGGGACTTCTTGATCGCGAGCATCGACCGGTCGGCATCCTGGACCAGCTGGTTGACGTCGGTTTCGCGGTGCGCCGAGTAGGCCAGGCCCACGCTGATGATCGGGCTGTGGGTCGTCTGGCCGATGAGCATCGGCTCCCCGGAGACCACCAGGATGCGCTCGGCGATGGACTTCGCCTCGGCCAGCGACGCCAGGTGGGTGAGGATGATCACGAACTCGTCGCCGCCGACCCGGGCGACCACGTCATTCGGGCGCACCACGGCGCTCAGCCGACGCCCGAGCTCGCGCAGCACCTCGTCGCCGGTCTGGTGGCCGAACCGGTCGTTCAGGCGTTTGAACTCGTCGAGGTCGATGAATAGCACGGCCAGGGCCTCTGAGTAGTCCCGGTGGTCGTTGATGTTCGCCAGGGCCTCTTGGAACGCGCCGTAGTTGGGCAGGCTCGTGAGCGGATCGGTGTTGGCGCGCAGGGTGAGGCCGGCGATGTTGCGGCGGGCCCGCACGACCATCTCGGCGGTCGTGGCCAGGGCCTGGAGGGCGCGGCGGTCGTTGCCGGTGAAGGCGCCGTCCATGGCGTCGCGCCGGGCCACGATGTACTGGTCCGGCCCGATGGCGCCGGCCAGCGGCAGCAGCATGCTGATCTCGCCGGGCTGCGCGGGCTCGCTGCGCACGATGACGGATTCGGCACCGATTGCATCCGCCACCACCCGGCGCAGCAGGTCGGTGACGGCCGCCGGGGAGCCGGGCTCGGGCTCTGGGGTGGCGTCGGCGGCACTCGTGGCGGGGTAGGTGTTGGCGGTACCGCTCGTGATGCCGGTGCCTGTGGTGGCTGGGCTCGTTGGGGTGACCCACCCGGAGGGCCCGGTGGCCGGGTCGGCGGCAAGCGCGCTCGTGGCGGCGACCATGCCGGCCAGCCGGTGGCGCATGACCGCCATCACCGTGGAGACCTTGACCACGGAGGCGACGATCATCAGGGCGAACAGCACGATGACGGCATCGAGCGTGTTGGTGACCTCCACCAGAAACGGCAGCCCGACGACACTCCAGTGCGCGGCCGTCACCGTGACCACGACGGTTCCGACCAGCACCAGCAGAACCCGCAACGGCGACAGGGGTCGCCCGCCGCTGCGCCGACCAAGCGGGCTGGCGACGAAGCGCTGGCGCAGCACCTCGGTCGCGATGATGAAGAAGACATAGCCCACGGATGCCGCGGCCACGCCCACCAGAATCGGCAGTCCGCCCGCGCCGAACCAGGTGAACAGGCCGATGGCGGCGAGGGCGCCGGCACCCTGCAGGCCGGCGCTGTAGAGCGCGACCGATGCCCGCCCGGACTCGATCAGGATGGCCAGCAGAACGCCGAGCGCGATCAGCCCGGCCGAGACCGGCAGGGAGAGGGTGGGGGCCAGCGCCGGCAGCGCCAGAACGGGGAGGCTGATCATCGGGCTGCGGTGCGCCACGGCGCCCACGCGCACCCAGGTGAGCTCGAGGGCGGCCGCGCAGACCACACCGACCCCGGCGATCAGCCAGCTGTCTGAGGGTTCATCAAGGAGCAGCACGAACGACGTGGCGATGAGCGCGAGGCCGATGCCGGCGAACGCAAGGAAAGCCAGGCGTTTGACGCCCCTTGAGTTCCGATTCCCGCCCACGAAGTCTGACACTAGCGGAGTGAGCGCCCGGTTATACACCACCACGCTGAGGTCAGCGAACGAGCAGGTCCGCGGCGACGAGTTCCGCGATCTGCACGGCGTTGAGTGCCGCACCTTTACGAAGGTTGTCGCTGGTGATGAACAGGGCCAATCCACGCCCGTTCGGCACGCCGCGGTCCTGACGCACGCGGCCGACGAAGCTCGGGTCCTGGCCGGCCGCTTCGAGGGGTGTGGGGACATCCGTCACGACCACGCCGGGGGCGGTGGCGAGCAGTTCGAGGGCGCGGGCGACGGTCAACGGGTTGGCGAACTCGGCGTTGATCGAGAGGGCGTGGCCGGTGAAGACGGGCACGCGCACGCAGGTGCCGGAAACGAGCAGATCGGGCAGCTCGAGGATCTTGCGGCTCTCGTTGCGGAGTTTCTTCTCCTCGTCGGTCTCGAATTCGCCGTCGTCGACGATGGAACCGGCCAGCGGGATCACGTCGAACGCGATCGGGCGGGCGTAGACGATGGGTGCCGGCATGGGCACAGCGGACCCGTCGTGGACCAGCTGGAGCAGGTTGTCGCTCAGGGCGGCGGCCCGCACCTGGCTGGCGAGCTCGCGGGCGCCGGCCAGGCCGCTGCCGGAGACCGCCTGGTAGGTGCTGACGATGAGGCGTTCGAGGCCGGCCTCGTCGTGCAGCACCTTGAGCACGGGCATGGCCGCCATGGTGGTGCAGTTCGGGTTCGCGATGATGCCCTTGGTGGCGAGTTTGATGGCCTCGGGGTTGACCTCGCTGACGACAAGCGGCACGTCGGGGTCCATCCGCCACCCGGAGGAGTTGTCGATCACGGTGACGCCGGCCGCGGCGAACCGGGGAGCCTGAATTTTCGAGAGTGTCGCGCCGGCGGAGAAGATGGCCACGTCGAGTCCGCTGGGGTCGGCGGTGGCGGCGTCTTCGACGACGATCTTCTCGCCCTTGAAGTGCAGCACGGAGCCGGCGGACCGGGACGACGCGAAGAAACGGATGCCTCCGACCGGGAAGTCCCGTTCCTCGAGCAGGCTGCGCACGACGGCTCCGACCTGGCCGGTGGCCCCGACGACGCCGATCTGGATTCCTGTGGTGCTGGTTGCTGCGGTGCTGGTTGCTGCGGTGCTGGTTGCTGCGGTGCTGTTTGCTGCGGTGCTGTTTGCTGCGGTGCTGTTCACTGTGTTTCCTCCGCTGGATGCCGTGGCTGCTGGTGCTGGTGGTGCTGGTGGTCTCGCTCTCGCCCGTGCACTTGCTCGTGCACTTGCACTTGCACTTGCACTTGCACTTGCACTTGCACTTGCACTTGCACTTGCACTTGCACTTGCATCTGCATCTGCATCTGCATCTGCACTTGCATCTGCATCTGCATCTGCATCTGCATTTGCATCTGCATTTGTGGCTAACTCAGGAGATTCTCGCGACTTGGCCCGAATTCCAGCCGGATCGCGCCTGTGGCCTCTGGTTCTCCTGAGTTAGCCCCAGGGAAACCGGTTGAACGGGGTCGGGGTGGGGTGAGGCGGGGTGGGGTGAGTCGGGGTGAGGCGGGGTGGGACCGAGCCCGGCTGGCGTCCGGCCGAGCCCGGTTGGGCCGACGGATGCCGGCTAGCGGCCGGTGCCGCCGTGCACGACGGCGTCGTTGGTGGAGTCCAGGCCGAATGCGGTGTGCACGACCCGCAGCGCCTGGTTGATGGTGTCGGCGCGGGTGACCACGGAGATGCGGATCTCGCTGGTCGAGATCATTTCAATGTTGATCCCGGCCTCGAACAGCGCCTCGAACAGCTTCGCGGACACGCCCGTGTTGGTGCGCATGCCGGCGCCGACGAGCGCGAGCTTGCCGATCTGGTCGTCATACTGCAGACCGGCGAACCCGACGTTGGTCTGCTCGTTGCTCAGCGCGGTCAGCACCTGCTGGCCCTCCGATTTGGGCAGGGTGAAGGAAATGTCGGTCAGTCCCGTGGACGCGGCCGAGACGTTCTGCACGATCATGTCGACGTTCGCGTTGGTCTTCGCGACGATTTTGAAGATCTGCGCGGCTTTGCCCGGAATGTCGGGAACGCCGACGACCGTGACCTTGGCTTCGCTCAGGTCGGCGGCGACCCCGGCGATGATTGGCTCTTCCACTGTCTCTCCATTCGCGGATGCGTTATTGGGATGTGTGCGCTCGGTGGCCGACGAATTCGGGATCGCGACATGCGGGCTCGTGGTGTCGGGGTTGTAGACAATGGTTCCCACGTTGTTGTTGAACGAGGACCGCACATGCAGCGTCACACCGTGCCGACGCGCATATTCCACCGCCCGAATATAGAGGACCTTCGCACCAGCGGCGGCGAGCTCGAGCATTTCCTCGCTGGAGATGCGGTCGAGTTTGTGGGCCCGGGGAACGACGCGCGGGTCGGCGGTGAAGACGCCGTCGACATCCGTGTAGATCTCGCAGATATCGGCGCTGAGCGCGGCGGCCAGCGCGACGGCGGTCGTGTCAGAACCGCCGCGGCCGAGCGTGGTGATGTCCTTGGTGTCGCGATTGAAGCCCTGGAAACCGGCGACAATCGCCACGGCACCGTCGTCGAGGGCATCGCGGATGCGCCCGGGAGTCACGTCGACGATGCGGGCGGCGCCGTGTTGGGCATCCGTGATCATGCCGGCCTGACTGCCGGTGAAGGAGCGGGCGTCGTAGCCCATGCTCTTGATCGCCATGGCGAGCAGCGCCATCGAGATGCGCTCGCCCGCGGTGAGGAGCATGTCGAGCTCGCGCGGCGCGGGGATCGGGGTGACCTGGTGCGCAAGGTCGAGCAGCTCGTCGGTGGAGTCTCCCATCGCGGAGACGGCGACGACGACCTCGTTGCCCGCTTTGCGGGTGTCGACGATGCGTTTGGCCACGCGTTTGATGCTTTCGGCGTCGGCGACGGATGATCCGCCGAACTTCTGCACGATCAAGCTCACGTGGCACTCCAAGGGTTCGGGTACGCGGGCACAGGCAAGCTCCCATCATAAATGCTGTTGTATTCGGCAGCGGTCATGTGACGGTGTGCGGCACCCATTGACGCCCTGTCATTGACACTATGTCAATCGCGGTCGCAGGATCGGGGCAGAGGGTGGATCCCGCCCCGCCACGCGCTTTGACCCAGTTGCCGAGGAAGCTCCGATGCCCGACGAGTTCACGTCGAAAGCGCCGGTGCCGGTGCCGGTGCGCCAGAGCAAGCAGCCGGACGAGCGCCGGGACGACATTCTGCGCGCCACCCGGGAACTGGTCGCCGAGCGCGGCGTGGCCCGCGTGAAGATCACCGACATCGCCGCCCGGGTCGGCGTCACCCGCGGCCTGATCTACCACTACTTCCCGCACAAGGACGCGATCATCGACCTCATCTGCGAGGACCACATCGCGGAGTTCGTGACCGACCTCAACCTCTGGGACGCCGCCCGTATCCCCGGCGACATCGACCGCGCGCTGGTCGAGTGCGTCGCACTGTTCCGTCACCACCTGCATCGCACCGACCTCTTCCGCGAGGAACTCGGCCGCACCGAGTACGCCGGGCTCTACAACGAGTTCGTCGACCGGGCCGTCAAGGCCGTCGTCGACCGGCTGCAGGTCACGACCGTCGAGGCCTACGCGCGGCGGCACGAGATCCGGATCGACAACGTCTCCGAGGTGTTCTCTGTGCTGGTGTTCGGGCTGATCGGGCTCGTGCGTTCCACGCCCACCGTCTCGGACGATGTGCTCGTGGCGATTGTGCGCCAGACGCTCCACCTCGACCACAACGCGCCGGCCTAAGACTTTTCTCTAGCATCACTTTTTCACCCAGTCAAAGGAGTATTCGCATATGTTCCTATTCGATGCCATCCCGTGGTTGTCGACCCTGATGTGGGTCGCGGTCGTCGCGGGGCTGATGATCGCCAACGAGGTCGCACGGTCGAGCAAATGGGCGTCGCTGGCGCTGTTTATCGCACTGCCGGTGGCGCTGACGATCTTCGTGTGGCCCACCACCGCCGGCGCCGGGTCCAGCACGGGTACCTGGTTTCACTGGGTCAAGGTCTACTCGGCACTTGCCGGATGCCTGGGCTTCATGGCCATCCGTTTCATTCCGCGTCTGGCCAAGAACCGGTACGCGCTGATGTTCCCCGCGTTCATTCTGGCGCTCAACATCTTCGAGGCCGTGATTCGCGACTTCCAGGTCTACGGGCTGAACGGGATGGTCGACGGAGTGTTCATGGTGGGCGGGCCGTGGAACATCATGAACGGTATCGCCGGGCTGCTGAACCTGCTCACGATCTGCGGCTGGGCCGGGATCATCATCAGCCGCGGCCCCAAGAAGGACATGATCTGGCCGGACATGCTGTGGTTCTGGATCATCGCCTACGACCTCTGGAACTTCGCCTACGTCTACAACGCGGTCGGCGACCACTCGTTCTACGCCGGCGCGGCCCTGCTCGTGTCGTGCACGATCCCCGCCTTCTTCATCAAGCGCGGCGCCTGGCTGCAGCACCGCGCGCAGACCCTGGCGTTCTGGATGATGTTCACCATGGCCTTCCCGACCTTCGTGTCGAGCTCGCAGTTCGCAGTGAAGTCGTCGCACGACCCGGTCGCCCTGTTCTGGGTGAGCGCCGTGGCCCTCGCGGCCAACATCGCCGTTGTGGTCTTCCAGACCTACACGATCGTGAAGAGACGCCGCAACCCGCTCATCGACGAGCTGTTCACGCACCTACCCGCGTACCGCACGGTGCTCGAAGCGAACAAGCCGCTGGTGCCGGCGGCGGCTGCTCCAGCCGCGCACCCGCGGGCGACCGCCAGCGCGAAATAGAACGCCGTAACTGCGGAGAATTTCGCGACACGCGGCATCCGTCGCCCCGGCCCGTCTGTCGTCCGGGCGGGCGGGCGGTCCAGTCCGGCGAGGTCGGTGGCGGATGCTGTCCCCTGGCCACTCCTGACGGCAACTGTTGCCCGAGCGGACAACTGTTGCCGGCACACCGGGCACAGTTGTCCGCTCCGGTAACACTTGCGGCAGTGGGCAGGCGGCGGGGGGGCTAGTTCGTGACGGTACGGCGGCCCTCGAAGGCCCGCCCGAGAGTCACCTCGTCGGCGTACTCGAGGTCGCCGCCGACCGGCAGCCCTGACGCGAGCCGGGAGACCTTGATCTCGAGGGTGGTCAGCAGGCGCGACAGGTAGGTTGCGGTCGCCTCCCCCTCGAGGTTCGGGTCGGTGGCGATGATGACCTCCTGCACCGTGTTGTCGGCAAGGCGCTGCATCAGCTGACGGATGCGCAGGTCGTCCGGTCCGACGCCGTCGATGGGGCTGATCGCCCCGCCGAGCACGTGGTAGAGCCCCTTGAATTCGCGGGTGCGCTCGATCGCGACGACGTCCTTGGCCTCTTCCACCACGCAGATCATCGCGGGATTGCGGCGCGGGTCGCGGCAGATCATGCAGGTCTTCTGCTCGGACACGTTGCCGCAGATGTCGCAGAACTTCACCTTGTCGCGCACCTCGAGCAGCACGTTGGCGAGCCGGGTCACGTCGAACTGCTCGGTCTGCAAGATGTGGAACGCGATCCTCTGCGCGGACTTGGGCCCGATCCCGGGTAGCGTGCCGAGCTCGTCGATCAGTTCCTGAACAATGCCTTCGTACATGGTTTAGTCGCCTCTGGTTCGGGATGCCGGATCGTGCAGCTGTTCTTCGAGGAAGGTGGCGCCGAGGATTTCGCGCACCACCGACTCGCCGTAGCGCTGCTTCTCCGCAAAGGCGGGCCCGCGACGGGCAACGGATGCTTCGACGCCCGCCCGGTTCGGAGCCTGCACCTGGGTGCGCGCCGGGGTTCCGGGCTGGGCGCCGCTTGGGAAGCCGTTCTGGGCGCCGTTCTGAGACTGGGACTGGGACTGGACTCCCGGCTGAGACTGAGACTGGGACTGAGACTGGGACTGAGACTGGGCCTGGGCTCCCGGCTGAGACTGGGCTCCCGATTGGTGCTGGGCTCCCGCTGCGGACAATCCCGCACGCGCGGCGGGCGCCTGGTAGCGGCCGGGCTGGCCGCCGTTCGGGTGCAGGTCCGGCGGGAATTCCTCGTCGTAGGGCGGGGGCTCGTCGTCGTAGGGCGGCTGCGGCTCAGGGTCTCGCCCGGACGCGGGAAGCGTCGTGGGCGCCGGCGCGCTCGGCGTGGAACGCGGGGCGGTCTGCGGGGCGGATGCGTGCGCGGGGGCATCGGGGGTCGCAGCGGAGGCCGCAGACGCAGGAGCAGCGGTTTCAGCAGCCGGGGCTGACCCCGGGATGGCCACCGTGGCCCAGCCGGTGCCGGCATCCGAGGGACTCGGAATGGCAGCGGTCGCCCAGCCGGTCGCGGTCGCGGCGACCGCCGGGCTGGCAGTTGCGCGGCTGGTCACCGGCGACTCGGGCACTGTCGGGCTGGCCACTGCCGGGCTGGCCGCCGCCGGGCTGGCCGCCGCCGGGCTGGTCACCGTGGGGCTGGTCACCGTGGGGCCGGCAGCCGATGCCGCAGGCGCTTCTGGGGCGTCAACCTTGCCAACGCCGGCCGGGGCGGAACCGGCTGCAGCGTTCACGGCAGCAGCCGGATCGGGGTCGGCGGCAGCAGCCGGATCGGGGTCGGCGTCGGCGGGCGACGCCTCGTCGGTTGTTGCAGCAGCGGATTTGGGTGTCGTCCTGGAGCCGGTGTCGCCGCTTCCGGACCCGGCTGCGGCCGAGCCGCTGACGGTTGCGGCCCGCGCGACAGGGCTCGGCGCGGTGGAGTCCTGCACGCCGAAACCTGTCCCCGGGGAGACCGGGGCGACCGGTGCCGGAGCGGGGGCGGATGCGTTGGGGGTGGCTGGGACATCCGTTCTCGGGGAGTCGACCCGGGCGGTGAGCTGGGGCGTGAAGCCGAGCACCTCGTTGACGGCGCGCTTGAGATAGTCGCCGACGCCCTGCCCGGGGGCCGCCGACTGCTTGAGTCCGGCGACGTCGTTCTGGCTCGGGAAGGAGAGCACCAACAGGTCGCCGCCACGCAGTTCCATGGCGCGGGCCGTGTAGAGCACGAGCCAGGCGCTGATCTTGGCGGCCTTGACTGCCTCGAGGATCTGCGGCCAAGAGTCCTTTACCTGCTGCAGGGTGACGGGTCCGACAGGGCGGGGCGGGGCCGCGACTTGGGTCGCGGGCGCAGCGGCAGCAGGCGCGGCGGCAGCAGCAGCAGCAGCAGCAGCACCGCCGGAGACCGCGGGCCGGCCGGAGGCATGCGTCGCCGAGACCGCAGCCGCGCGCGGGGGCGAGCCGACCGGGCTGGTGGCTGGGGCATCCGTCGCCGGGCTGTCGCCGGGATCAGAACCAGACCCGGAACCAGAACCGGAACCGACCCCGATGCGGCGTTCGAGGCGTTCGACGCGGGCGAGCGCGCCGCGGGTGGAATCGTCGCTCGCAGGGATGAGCACGCGGGCAATCATGAGTTCGAGGTGCAGGCGGGGGCTGGTCGCGCCGGTCATCTCGGTGAGGGCGGCGTTGATCACGTCGGCGGTGCGGGAGAGCTCGGCGGGGCCGAACTTCGCGGCTTGCACGGCCATGCGGTCGAGTTCCTCCTGCGGCACGCCGCGCAGCACGGCGGCAGCGGCGGCGGCACTCGTGGCGCCCACGATGATGAGGTCGCGCAGGCGTTCGAGCAGGTCTTCGACGAAGCGGCGCGGGTCCTGGCCGGTCTGCACGACCCGGTCGACGGCGTCGAACGCGGCGGACGGGTCGCGGTCGGCGATCGCGTCGATGGACTCGTCGAGCAGCGACGCGTTCGTGTAGCCGAGCAGCGCCACGGCGCGGTCGTATTCGACGGAGTGCCCGTCGGATCCGGCCATCAGCTGATCGAGCAGCGACAAGGTGTCGCGCGGCGACCCGCCGCCGGCCCGCACCACGAGCGGCAGCACGCCCGGCGCGACGGTCATTTGCTCGGTGTCGCACATCTGCTGCACGTATTCGAGCATCGGCCCGGGCGGCACGAGCCGGAACGGGTAGTGATGCGTGCGCGAACGGATGGTGCCGATCACCTTTTCGGGCTCCGTTGTCGCAAAGATGAACTTGACGTGCTCGGGCGGCTCTTCGACGATCTTCAGCAGCGCGTTGAAGCCCTGCGGCGTGACCATGTGCGCCTCGTCCAGGATGAAGATCTTGTATCGGTCGCGGGCGGGAGCGAAGATTGCGCGCTCACGGATGTCCCGGGCATCGTCGACCCCGTTGTGGCTGGCCGCGTCGATCTCGACCACGTCGAGGGATCCGCCGCCGTCGCGGGACAGCTCCACACAGCTCGGGCAGACCCCGCATGGTGTGTCGGTGGGACCCTCGGCGCAGTTCAGGCAGCGCGCGAGAATACGGGCGGATGTCGTCTTGCCGCAACCTCGGGGCCCGCTGAACAGATAGGCGTGATTCACCCGGTTCGTGCGCAGGGCCGTCATCAGCGGATCGGTCACCTGAGACTGACCGATCATTTCGGCAAAAGTCTCGGGCCGGTAGCGGCGATACAGGGCGGTAACCACGAGGTCAATCGTAGCCGGAGCCACTGACTAGTGCTGTGTGGGGCGGGGCGTGTGTGGGGTGTGTGTGTGGGGTGTGTGTGGTGTGGGTGGGGTGTGTGGTGGGGCGGGTGGCATCCGTTTGTCAGGTGGGCAGGCTCAGGCGCGGCGGGGCTCAAGCGGGCGGGGCTCAGGCGCGGCGGCTCAGGCACGGCGGCTCAGGCACGGCGGCTCAGGCGCGGCGGGCGACGGCCTGGTCGAACGCGCCGGGGCGATTGCTCACGATTTGCTTGCCGAGGGGCGCGAGCGAAACCGGCACCATCTTGAAGTCGGCGATGCCGAGGGGGATTCCGATGATGGTGAGGCAGAGCGCGATTCCCGAGACGATGTGCGCCAGGGCCAGCCACCAGCCCGCGAGGATCACCCAGATCACGTTGCCGATGAACGAGAACGCTCCACTGGTGGGTTTGGCCACGACGGTGCGGCCGAACGGCCAGAGCGCGTAGGCGGCGATGCGGAACGACGCGATGCCCCACGGGATCGTAACGATCAGCACGCAGAGCAGAATGCCTGCGGCGAGGTAGCCCAGGAACAGCCAGAACCCGCTCAGCACGAGCCAGATCAAGTTCAGGAGTGTGCGCACGCGAAAATACTACCCGCGCAGGAGGCGGAGGTCGCGAGATCGGAATCGGGCGCGGCGAGCGCGGACATCCGTCGCCGGCCGCGTGTTGCCCTCCCGGCACCCGGCTCCCGGCTCGACTTTAAACTCGGAGAATTTCGCAACACGCCGCCGACGGCGCTGGGGTGACCCGTGTCGCCTAAAAACTTCGAAGTCACGTCACCCAGCACCCCGCACCTCGCACCCCGCATCCCGAGCGCCCCGAACCCCCACACGCCAATCGGCCGCCCCCGGAACCCGGGAACGGCCGATCAACAAAGGCATCAACAAAGGCATCAACGAGACACAGGAGCCGAAACCCCTATCAGCGAACCCCCTACACCGACGGATGCGTGCGCTTGATCGTCCCCAGCGTCTGCCGGGCGATCTCCAGCTCCTCGTTCGTCGGGATGACGAGCACGGTTACCCGGGAGTTGTCCGTGGAGATCACGCGCGGCGTGCGGGACTTGGCTTCGTTGCGCACGGGGTCGATTTCGATCCCCATGCCCTCGAGTCCGGCCAGGGCGCCCGCGCGCACGATCGGCGAGTTCTCACCGACGCCCGCGGTGAAGACGATGACGTCCACGGTTCCGAGTTGCGCGTAGTAGTTGCCGACATAGCCTTTGACGCGGTGGAAGTACACGTCGAGGGCAGCCTGGGCGACCGGGTCGCCCGCGACCGCGGCATCCTCCACGTCGCGCATATCGCCGTTGCCGGCCAGGGCCAGCATGCCGCCCCGGCGGTTGAGCAGGTCGTCGAGCTCGGCGGTGGTCATCCCGGCCCGGCGGCGCAGGTGGAAGATCACGGCCGGGTCGATGTCGCCCGAGCGGGTGCCCATCGCGAGCCCCTGCAGCGGGGTCATGCCCATGGAGGTGTCGATCGATTCGCCGCCGTCGACGGCACACACGGATGCCCCGTTTCCCAGGTGCAGCACGATCGTCTTGACCTCGGCCAGGGGCCGATCCAGGTAGGCCGCCGCGGCCTCCGAGACGAACTTGTGCGAGGTGCCGTGGAAGCCGTACTTGCGCACGCGGTACCGCGTCGCGATGTCCCTGTCGATCGCGTAGGTGTACGCGGCCGGCGGCAGCGTCTGGTGAAACGCGGTGTCGAACACGGCGACGTGAGGCACGTTCGGGAAGCTGGCGCGGGCGGCACGGATGCCCTGCACGTTGGCCGGGTTGTGCAGCGGAGCGATCTCGGAGAGGTCCTCGATGTTCAGCTCGACCAGGTGGGTGATCTCGGTCGGCTCGAAGAACCGGTTGCCGCCCTGCACCACGCGGTGGCCGACGGCGATCAGGTTCGTCTCGGACAGCTTCGGGCCGTGCTCGGCGAAGGCCTCGATCATCACGGCGAAGCCGGCGGTGTGGTCCATGATCGGCTGGTCGCGCTCGGTGCGGCCGCCCTTCGACGTTCCCGCGGTGTGCCGTGAGTGCCCGATCGGCTCGCCGATGCGCTCGACCAGGCCGCTGGCGAGCTCGGTTTCGGTGTCCATGTCGATCAGCTGGTACTTGAACGACGACGATCCGGAGTTGACGACCAGGATGGCGGTCATGCGGACACCGCCGCTGCGGCGGAAGATGCCGCACCAGAAGCCGAAGCTGCCGGGGTGCCGGACTCGGACGCTGCGAGCGTCGCGGCCTGGATCGCGGTGATGGCTACGGTGTTGACGATGTCCTGCACTAGTGCTCCTCGAGAAAGGTCATTGATGGGTTTGCGCAGGCCCTGGAGGACGGGGCCGATGGCCACTGCTCCGGCGCTCCGCTGCACGGCCTTGTACGTGTTGTTGCCCGTATTCAGGTCGGGGAAGATGAAGACGGTGGCGCGGCCGGCGACAGCCGAACCGGGCATCTTCGTGGCGGCGACGGCGGCATCCGCTGCCGCGTCGTACTGGATGGGACCCTCGATCAGAAGGTCGGGGCGACGCTCCCGCACGAGGGCGGTGGCGGCCCGCACCTTGTCCACGTCGGCACCCTGCCCGGACTCGCCGGTCGAGTAGCTCAGCATGGCGATGCGCGGCTCGATACCGAATTCGACGGCCGTCTCCGACGCCGAGATGGCGATGTCGGCGAGCTGCTCCGCGGTGGGGTCAGGGTTCACCGCGCAGTCGCCGTAGACGAGCACCTTGTCGGCCAGCGCCATCAGGAACACGCTGGACACGACCGAGACTCCCGGACGCGTCTTGATGATCTGCAGGCTCGGCCGGATGGTGTGCGCCGTGGTGTGCGTCGCCCCGGAGACCATGCCGTCCGCCAGCCCGAGCTGCACCATCATGGTGCCGAAGTAGGACACGTCGGTGACGAGTTCCATGGCCTGCTCGACCGTGACGCCCTTGTGGGCGCGCAGCTTCGCGTACGCCTCCGCGAACTTGCGCCGCAGCACGTCGTCGAAGGGGCTCAGAACCTGCGCCTTGGCGATGTCCAGGCCGAGGCCGATGGCACGCGAGCGCACCTCGAACTCCTCACCGAGAATCGTGATGTCGGCCACATCGCGGGCCAGCAGGGTCGCGGCGGCGCGCAGCACGCGGTCGTCGTCCCCTTCGGGCAGCACGATGCGCTTTTGGTTGGTGCGTGCGCGTTCGAGCAGCATGTACTCGAACATCAGCGGCGTCACCACGTCGGCACGGCTCACCTTGAGCCGGTCGAGCAGCACGGATGCCTCCACGTGGCCTTCGAAGAGCGCCAGCGCCGTGTCGCGCTTGCGTTGCGAGTCGGCGGCCATCCGTCCGGGCGTGTGTGTGATGCGCAGCGCGGCGTCATAGGAGTTCAGCTCGGTGCTGATGATCGGCACCGAGGCGTCGAGCCCCTCGACGAGCCGCCCGATCTCCTCGGGCAGGGCGAAGCCGCCGACCAGCACGATGCCGGCGATCGACGGGAACGTAGCGGACGAGTTCGCCATCAGAACGGCCAGCAGCACCTGCGGGCGGTCGCTGGGAACCACAACCACGGCGCCCTCGAACAGGCGCGGCAGCACGTTGACCATCGACATGGCCGCCACGACCACGCCGAGCGCCTCCCGGGACAGCAGCGCGGGGTCACCCTTGACGAGCGTGCCGTCGGTGGCCTTGAGGATGCTCTTCATGCTCGGGGCCACGAGGAACGGGTCTTCGGGCAGCGCCCAGACCGGCACCGCGTTGCGCCCGCTGCCGGGCTTCGTGTCGGCGTCGACGACGCTCCGCACGGCGTCGATGAGCTCATCGAGCCGAGTCGGATCGGCGCGGTTGACGATCACGCCAAGCAGTGAAACGTGCTCGTCGCGCAGTTCCGCCAGGGTCACGTCGGTCAACTGGCGGATGTCCTCGGCCGTGCGCGGGTCGCTCTGGCCGAGCTGCCGGTCACCCTGGCTGAGCGTGTCGCGCTGGCCGGGACCGACCCGCCCGCCGAGCACCAGCAGCACCGGCACCCCCAGGTTGGCGGCGATGCGCAGGTTGAAGGCGAGCTCGGTGGGACTGCCGACATCCGTGTAATCGGAGCCGATCACGACCACCGCGTCACACTGGGCCTCGACGGCCTTGAAGCGCTGCACGATGCGGCCGAGGGCCGCGTCGGGGTCGAGGTGCACCTCGTCGTAGGTGACGCCGACGCAGTCGTCGTAGGTCAGCGGGGGCTGCACGGTGAGCGCAGACGCACTCGACAGGTGCGAGAGCAGCAGCTTGAGCACGTAGTCGGGATGGTGCGCCGAGCGAGCCACGGGCCGGAACACACCGACGCGCTCCACCGAACGGAGCAGGGTGTCGAGCACGCCCAGGGCGATGGTGGATTTGCCGGTATTTCCCTCGGCAGAGGTGATGTAGATACTGTCAGCCACGGTTTATACGTTGTCTCCGCCGGTGGAGACACCGGCATTGTCGGGGGTCACGCCGACGCCATCGGCGTCCCAGACCCATTCGGTGACGTCGGGGATGTCTTCCCCGTGGTCGCGGGTGTAATTGCGGGCCCGAAGGCGGGCATCCTGCATCTCCTGGCGAAGCAGGGCGGCGCGGGCGCCGAGTCCGGGAACCCGGTCGATGACGTCCATCACCAGGTGGTACCGGTCGAGGTCGTTGAGCATGACCATGTCGAACGGCGTGGTGGTGGTGCCGTTCTCCTTGTAGCCGCGGGCGTGCAGGTTACCGTGCCCGGTGCGCTTGTAGGTCAGGCGATGGATCAGCCACGGATACCCGTGGTAGGCGAACACGATCGGCTTGTCTGCCGTGAAGATGGCGTCGAACTCGTTGTCGCTGAGGCCGTGCGGGTGGTCCGCCTCGGACTGCAGGCGCATCAGGTCAACGACGTTCACAACGCGCACCGATAGGTCGGGCAGCCATTCCCGCAGGATGGCGGCCGCGGCCAGCACCTCGAGGGTGGGCACCTCGCCGGCGGCGGCCAGCACGACGTCGGGTGAGGTGCCGAACGTCTCGGTTCCGGCCCAGTCGAAGATGCCCAGACCCCGCTTGCAGTGCGCGACGGCCTGGTCCATGGTGAGCCAGTTCGGCGCGGGCTGCTTGCCGGCGACGACCACGTTGACGTAGTCCACACTGCGCAGGCAGTGGCTGTAGGTGGCGAGCAGCGTGTTGGCGTCGAACGGCAGGTAGACGCGTACGACATCCGCACTCTTGTTGACGACGTGGTCGATGAACCCGGGGTCCTGATGCGAGAACCCGTTGTGATCCTGGCGCCAGACGTGCGAGCTGAGCAGGTAGTTCAGGCTCGAGATTGAGCGGCGCCACGGGATCTCGCGGGTGACCTTGAGCCACTTCGCGTGCTGGTTGAACATCGAGTCGACGATGTGAATGAAGGCCTCGTAGCAGTTGAACAGGCCGTGACGGCCGGTGAGCAGGTAGCCCTCCAGCCAGCCCTGGCACTGGTGTTCGCTGAGCATCTCCATCACGCGGCCGGCGCGGGCGAGGTTCGTGTCACCCTCGTGGAATTCCGCGTTCCACTGCTTGTCCGTGGCCGCGTAGACGGCCGGGGCGAGGCGGTTGGAGGCCGTCTCGTCGGGCCCGAAGATGCGGAAATTGTCGGGGTTGTCACGGATGACGTCGGCCAGCCAGGTGCCGAGAACCTTGGTCGCCTCATCGGTGGTGGCGCCCGGGGAAGGGACATCCACCGCGTACTCCCGGAAGTCGGGCAGCTTCAGCGCCCGGCGCAGCAGCCCACCGTTGGAGACCGGGTTCGCGCTCATCCGCAGGTCGCCCGCGGGGGCCAGCGCCGAGATCTCTGCGGCGGGGGCGCCGTTCGCGTCGAAGAGTTCGCCCGGCCGGTAGGAGGCCAGCCACTCTTCGAGCAGCCGGGTGTGAGCCTCGGTGTCGCGGGCGTTGCTCAGGGGCACCTGGTGCGAACGCCAGGAGTCGACGACCTGCACCCCGTCGATGACGGGCGGGCAGGTCCAGCCCTTGGGCGTGCGCAGGATGATCATCGGCCAGCGCGGACGCTCGGTGTCGCCGGCGAGGGCGCGCGCCTTGATCGCGGCGATCTCGTTGAGCACCTCGTCGAGGGTGAGCGCCATGCGCTGGTGAACGAGAAGGGGATCCTCGCCGTCGAAGCCGCCATCCACGATGTAGGGCTTGTGGCCGTAGCCGCGCATCAGGTCGAGGAGTTCCTCTTCCGGGATGCGGGCGAGCACGGTGGGGTTGGCGATCTTGTACCCGTTGAGGTGCAGGATCGGCAGCACGACGCCATCCTGAAGCGGATCGATGAACTTGTTCGAGTGCCAGCTGGTGGCCAGCGGGCCGGTCTCGGCCTCGCCGTCGCCGACGACCGCGGCGACCAGCAGGTCGGGGTTGTCGAACGCGGCGCCGTAGGCGTGGCTGAGCGCGTAACCGAGCTCGCCGCCCTCGTGGATCGAGCCGGGCGTCTCGGGCGAGGCGTGGCTGGGGATGCCGCCGGGGAACGAGAACTGGCGGAACAGGGCCTTGACGCCCTGCTCGCTCTGGTCGACGCCGGAGTAGATCTCGGAGTACGTGCCGTCGAGGTAGGCGTTGGCCACCATCCCGGGGCCGCCGTGGCCGGGGCCGGTGACGTAGAGGGTGCTGATCGACCGTTCCTGGATGGCGCGGTTCAGGTGGGCATAAAGAAAATTGAGCCCCGGAGTGGTTCCCCAATGGCCGAGCAGACGCGGCTTGATGTGGTCCCGCGTGAGCGGCTCACGCAAAAACGGGTTGTCGAGCAGGTAGATCTGCCCTACCGACAGATAGTTGGCGGCCCGCCACCAGGCATCGACGCTGGCGAGCGCTTCAGCGCTGAGCGGATGCGGTGACCGGTCTGGCCAGAGAAAGGGTTTACCGGATATTTCAGCCATGGTGCCTCCAGGCACTATCGGGGCGGGGGCGTTATCTGCGCCATTTCATCTTACGAGATGAGGCGAAATCGTTATCATTGCTAACGGCCTGCGGCTGTGGCGGGGCTGTGGCGGGGCTGTGGCGGGGCTGTGGCTGTTTTTCCGGCGCGTGCGGGCATGAAAAAGACTCCTCGCGCACCCACCAGAGCCCGGTTACCCTTGCTACGTTTCCGTCCTGGGGGAGTTGGCCGAGATGGCGCCACGCGAGGAGCCGACCCTTAGTTTAGACGCAAAGCCGGCGAGGCCGAAAACGGGCCGATTCCGAGTCGATTCCGAGTCTGCACCGGGTCTGCACCGGGTCTGCACCGGGTCTGCACCGGGTCTTGTACCAAGTCTGTACCAAGTCTGTACCGGGTCTGTACCGGGCGGCCGGGGCGAGTGTGCGCGGAGGCCGCCGGAAACAGGTAAGCTTCCCTAGGTCGTTCCTTGAGGGAACGTTCGGCCAGGAGAATTCGCCTAGTGGCCTATGGCGCACGCTTGGAAAGCGTGTTGGGTGAGAGCCCTCGGGGGTTCGAATCCCCCATTCTCCGCCAGATCGCGCTGCAGCACGCGGGCGGGCATTAGTCTCGACGAACTCTACAATCAACTCTCGGGGGTTCGAATCTTCCGCCCCCGCAGTGCTGCTTCCGTGCCCGGATGGGGCTAACTCAGGAGATCCAAGCCGCACGCAAACATCCACCGCCTGATTCCGGGGGCGGGAACCGCAACTGGCCGTGGTTCTCCTGAGTTAGCCACCGACCCGCGTGCATAGCTCCCGCACATTCTGCCGGATGTGGCCAATAGAGCCCTGAAACAGCCCCCCGCCGAGAATTGGCAGGAGTTATGCACGTAGCGAGGCTCCGACCGTGCCTGGCATGGGGCCAACTCAGGAGATCCGCGCGGACCGCTCCGCCGTGGCCGCAGACCAGTGCGGAGCAGACTGCGGCCGCCCAGGGATCTCCTGAGTTGGCCACGGAAGTGTCGGGGCAGGTCCGGCGGGCACCGGCGAGCCCGGGGGCTAGTCGGCGAGCGGATGCCGCGGCGCACGCGGCACGGGCGGCGGCGGCACCGGCTTCGCGGCCACGACATCGGCGAGCGCGAGGACGACCAGACCGCGTTTGGTCTCAACCATGCACCCTGTGTCGGAGACGGACCGCAAGTAACCCACGGCATCCGTGACCCCGCCTTCGATGCGGGTGCGCACCACGATTCGGGTTCCGAGGGTGGTGCTGGAGACGAATTGGGCGGCGGCGAGGCTCATCCGGCTGAGCCTACTCTTCGAGCCCGAGCCGAGCGCAGCCCGGCCGCGCGGCGCCCGGCCCAGCCGCACCCAGCCGCACCGCGCCGAACCCAGCCGCGCCGCGCCGCACCCAGCCCAACCCAACC